>CBHFOL010000289.1:0-10457 GCA_965995405.1 uncultured Saccharothrix sp. | reverse complement strand
GACCGCCGCCGTCCGCTGTCGGCGACGCAGTCCGGTCAGGCCACCACGTCCGCTGCGGGTGACGAACGTCCGGCGCACGTCCTCGATCTCCAGCAACGGTGCCACGTCGGCCGGCGCGGCGGACACCGCAGTCGGCGCGGCCAACGGAAGCACAACCGGGCCGTCACCCGGATTCCAGCACGCGACCTCCACCCCACCGACGACCGCGAGCGGCGGTTCCTCGGTGCGGCAGCGGTCCTCGGTGTGCGCGCAGCGCGGGGAGAACCGGCAGCCGGGGAACTGCTCGGCCGGCTCCGGCACCGAACCCGTGATGGACGGCAGCCCCTCGGCCCGGCGCACGCCGATCTGCGGAACGCACTCGACCAACGCCCGCGTGTAACGGTGGCGCGGCGAGCCGAGCACGTCGGCGGCCGGCCCCACCTCCACCAGTCGGCCCGCGTACATGACCGCGATCCGGTCGGCGATCTCCGCCGCCACACCCATGTCGTGGGTGATGAACACGGACGCCATCCGGTGTTCCCGCTGTACGTTGCGGAACAGCCGCAGGATGTCGGCCTGCGTGGTCACGTCCAGCGCGGTCGTCGGCTCGTCGGCCAGCAGCAGGTCCGGGCTCGACATCAGCGCCATCGCGATCATCACCCGCTGCTGCATACCGCCGGACAGCTGGTGCGGGTACAGGTTCGCCACCCGCTCCGGATCGCCGAACCCCACCTCCCGCAGCAGGTCCAGCGCGCGGGCCCGCGCCTCGGCACGCTGTTCGCCACGACGCGACCCGGCCGGCAGGTACGCCTCCACGAGCTGCGCGTCGATCCGCTGCGCCGGGTTGAGCGAGTCCAGCGCCTCCTGGAACACCATGCCTATCCGCCGGCCCCGGAACGAGCGCATCTGCGCCGGGTTCAACGCGGTGAGGTCGACGTCGTCCAGGCGCACCGAACCGGTGGTCCTTACCGGTGTCACGAATTCCAACAGCCGGATCACGGACAGCACGGTGACCGTCTTGCCGCTGCCGGACTCTCCGACAACGCACAGGGTCTGCCCTGATTCCAGACTGAGGGACAGTTCGTGGACCAGTTCGGTGGCCGCCTCTCCGGCGAGCACGCCGACCGAGAGGCGGTCGATCTCCAGTAGCGACACGGGTGTCATCCCTTCCGCCGGGCGGCACGGCCGAGTTCGGGCGATTCTGTACCTCGAAGACGCCGTACGACAAGGATTTCCGCGTATCGTGCAGCCACAGACAAGTGTCTGTCCACAATGGCAAGAGGTGGCCGGCGATCTCGCCTGAGTGACAGAAAAGCCGACATCGACGTCTGTGGCCCCCCTGTGGGCCGGGCTACGTTCCTCGCCACCGACGCGGAATCAGGCGCGAGGAGCCGCAATGGAGCGCATCCCATCACGTCGCAAGCACCGGATCGTCGCCCTGGCAGCGGTGGCCCTGCTGGCTACGGCGTGTGCCACACCGACCACCAAGACGGCCGAGGACACCGGCCCACCAGCCCGGGGAGGCAACCTCACGGTCCGCCTCGCCCAGGACCCGGGCTCGCTGGACAGCGTCCAGAACACCAACGCCGGGACGAGCTACCTCACCCACGAGGTGTTCGAACAGTTGGTGACCATCGACGCGGAATACCAGCCGCAGCCCGTGCTGGCGGAATCGTACAAGAAAGGTGAGGACAGCCTCAGCTACACGTTCACCCTGCGGAAGGGGGTCGTGTTCTCCGACGGCGCGCCCCTGCGGGCGGCGGACGTCGTGGCGTCCCTGAAGTACTGGGTCGAGAAGGGCAGCTACGCGGGCTCGCTCAAGCCGGTGCTCAAGGACATCACCGCACCGGACGAGAGCACCGTGCTGGTGACGCTCACCGCGCCGTTCAACCTGGTCGCGCTGATGGCGACCAGCCACGGCAGCGGCATCCACAAGGAGTCCGACATCGCCGCCGCCGGACCGACCGGCATCGGCCGCGACCGCTCCGTCGGCAGCGGGCCGTACAAGGTGAAGTCGTGGACGCCCGGCCAGGAGATCGTGCTGGAGCGCAACGACAAGTACCAACCGCCGAGCGGGAAGTCCAGCGGCTACGCGGGCGAGAAGCACGCCTACCTGGACACCATCACGTACAAGGTCGTCGCCGACTCCGACGCGGTCCTCAACGGCCTCCAGACCGGGCTGTTGGACGTCGCCGAGCCGTCGCACGACCAGTACGACCAGATCCAGCGCGGCGGCACGCTCAAGCTGGGCGTCGAAGGGGCCGCGAACATCCAGTACGTGGCGCTCAACCACAACGCCGGGTCGATCTTCGCCAAGCCCGAGGCCCGGGAGGCGATGAACCTGATCGTGGACAAGAAGGCGATCATGGCCTCGCAGGGCGTGCCGGACCTGGTGTCGCCGAGCAACGGCGCGTTCGCCACGCAGACCAACAAGGCGATGTACTCCGAGGCGGGCAAGGCGAACTGGGACAAGCGCGACCCGGAGCGGGCCAAGCAGCTGTTCGCCGCCGCCGGGCTCCAACCGGGCCAGGCCGTCCGGATGATCACCACCGACGAGTTCCCCCAGTTCAAGGACGCGCTGGTGCTGATCCAGAGCCAGCTGCAACAGATCGGGATCACCGCGACCATCGACAGCTACGACTTCGCCACCCTGATGGGGCGCAAGAACAACGAGCCGAACAGCTGGGACGTGCTGGCCCTGATGGACGACGCGAACCCGCCCGTCCCGTCCTACAGCGACAACGTGCAGGGTCTGGACAACATGGGCTACCCGCGCGACGAGCTCAAACCGTTGCTCAGCGCCTACAACGCGGCCAAGACGCCGGAGGAGCAGCGGCAGGGGATCGACAAGATCCAGGAGTTCACCGCGAAGAACCTGCCCACCATCACGTTGTACAACGCCAAGTCCTATGTGGCCTTCAGCGCGAAGGTGCGCGGCTACGACGGCTGGGGCATGGAGTTCGCCGACGTATGGCTGGCGGGGTAACCGCCGATGACGGCAGTAGTCCTGCGCCGGTTGCGCGATCTGGTGGTGGTGCTGTGGGTGGTCGGCACCGTGCTGTTCTTCCTGCTGCGCTCCATCCCGGGCGACCCGGCGCAGGTCCTGCTGGGCACCAAGGCCAGTCCGGAGCAGCTGGACCGGCTGCGCCGGGACCTCGGGCTGACCGGGCCGCTGTACGAGCAGTACCTGCACTGGCTGGGCAACGTGCTGACCGGCGATTTCGGCACGTCGATCAAGTACCAGCTGCCGGTGCCGCAGATGATCTTCGACCACATCGCGCCGACCTTGACCCTGGCCGTCCTCGGCACGGTGATCAGCTTCCTGCTCACCGTGCTGATCGTCACCTGGGCCACCGTGTCGCCGCACAGCCGGGTGGCCCGGACCGTCAACCGGGCCGCCCAGTTCGGGCTGGCGCTGCCGGAGTTCTGGCTGGCGCTGCTCGCGGTCTACGTGTTCGCGCTGACCCTGGGCTGGTTCCCCACCAGCGGCTACACCCCGCTGTTCAGCGACCCGGCGACCGCGATCAGCCAACTGGCGCTGCCGGTGGCGGTGCTCGTGGTGGGGCAGACCGCGTTCCTCACCATCACCATGGAGGAGAGCGTGCTCGGTGAACTGTCCCAGCTCTACCTGCGGACCGCGCGTGCCAAGGGGGTCGGCGAGCGGCGGATCATGCTGCGGCACGTGCTGCCGAACTCGATGCTGCCGGTGCTCACCACGGTGGGGCTGAACTTCGCCTCGCTGATCGGCGGTGTGGTGGTGATCGAGAGCATCTTCGTCATACCCGGCCTCGGCACCATGCTGCTAGGCGCGGTCTACGCCCGGGACTTCCCGCTCATCCAAGGGGGCGTCATGTTCGTCGCGTTCCTGTTCGTGGTGGTGAACCTGTTGGTCGACCTCGCCTACGCGTTGATCGACCCGAAGGTGCGGGTGTCATGACCGTTCGTGCGTTCGCAAGGCGCAACGCCACGCTGGTCGTCGCCGGCGGCCTGTTGGTGGCGATCACGTTGCTGGTGCTGGTGTTGCCGCTGTTCCTGACCGACCCGAACGCGCCCGACCCGGTCAACCGGCTGCTGCCGCCGTCGGCGGAGCACCCGATGGGCACCGACAAGTACGGCCGGGACCTGTTCGCCCGCTGGGCGTCCGCCGGCCGGGTGTCGATCGGGATGACCCTGCTGATCACGGTCTGCGCGGCCGGGCTGGGCACGTTCATCGGTTTGGTGGCGGGGTACTTCGCCCGCGCGGGCACGGTGATCATGCGGATCGTGGACGCCTGGATGGCGTTCCCGTCGATCATCCTGGCGATCGTGTTCGCGGTCGTCGTGGGTCCCGGCATGGCCGGCGAGCTGCTGGCGGTGACGATCATCTTCACCCCGTACACGGCCCGGATCATCCGCAGCCGTGTGCTCGGCCTGACCACCCGCACGTACGTCAAGGCGGCGCGGGTGTCCGGCATGGGGCCGTGGAAGACGTTGGCCGTGCACGTGCTGCCGAACACGCTGCCGTTGGCGGTGGTGCAGTGCGTGCTGCTGTCGGCGGGCGCGATGCTCATCGACGGGTCACTCAGCTTCCTCGGCCTCGGTATCTCACCACCCACCGCAACCTGGGGGAACATGGTCTCTGACGGGCGCACGTACCTCCAGGACCACCCAACGATGGTGCTGTTCCCCGGGTTGACGATCGCGCTGTTCGTGTTCCTGCTGAACCTGGCCGGGACGAGCCTGCGTGCGTTCGTCGACCCGAGAGCGCGGCTGCTGCTCGCACAGCAACGGCGGCGTCGATGAGGCCGACCGGCTTGCCCACGTGAGCGGCCCCGAGCCGGCGGGTCCGTCGCCGCGAATCGCGCGGACCCGCCGGCTGCTGCTGATGCTCGGCGCGCTGTCGACGTTCGGCCCGTTGTCCATCGACCTGTACCTGCCGGCGCTGCCGACGCTCGCCCATCAGCTACAGGCGTCGGACGCCGCCGCCCAGGCGACCATCTCGGCCTGCATGATCGGGCTGGCCGTGGGGCAGCTGTTCATCGGCCCGTTGAGCGATCGGGTGGGGCGCAAGCGTCCGCTGCTCATCGGGGTGGTGACGTACACGGTGGCGTCGCTGCTGTGCGCGACCGCGCCGTCGATCGAGATGCTGATCGTGCTGCGGCTGGTGCAGGGGTTGGCGGGTTCGGCGGGCATGGTGGTGGTCGGCGCGATGATCCGTGACCTGTACCAGGGTCGGCAGATGGCCCGGATCCTGTCGCTGCTGATGCTGGTCGGCGGATGTGCGCCGATTTTCGCGCCCGTGTTGGGCGGGCAGTTGTTGCACGTGACCGACTGGCGTGGGCTGTTCGTGGTGCTGGCGGTGATTTCGGCGCTGTTGCTGATCCCGGTGGTCCTGCTGCCGGAGACGTTGCGCCCGGAGTTGCGGCACTCGGGTGGCATGGGGCGGGTGCGTGCCGGGTTCTCGGCGGTGGTGCGGGACCGGCTGTTCGTGGGCTGCACGTTGGGCACGAGCATCGGCAGCATCGCACTGTTCATCTACATCTCGGTCAGCTCGTTCGTGCTCGAAGGCGGGTACGGCGTGAGCCCGCAGGTGTTCTCGCTGATCTTCGGGGTGAACTCGGTGGGCCTGGTGCTGGGCGGCTGGGTCAACGCCCTGCTGCTGCGCCGGTTCAGCCCAGAGCGGCTGCTCGTCGTGGAGTCGCTGGTGGCGCTCGGGACCAGCGCCTTGGCCACGGTCGCGGCGGCTTTCCACGCGCCGTTGTCGGTGTTCCTGCCGGTCCTGTTCGTCGCGATCCTGACCGGAGGACTGGCTTCGCCCAACGCGACCGCGCTGGCGCTGGCCCGTCACCCGGAGAACGCGGGCACGGCTGCCGCGCTGCTCGGCAGCACCGGCTTCCTGTTCGGGGCCGTGTTCGCCCCGCTCGCGTCGCTGGGCGGTGCGAGTGCCATCGCGATGACGTGCGGCATCACCGTCGCCCGCATCGGGTCGTGGCTCGCGTACGCCTTGGTGGCACGGCCGAGCCGCACCGCCGTTCAGAAGACGCCGTGAGCGGACCGGCTCGCTGCGGGACGTCGGCGTACCGGTCGGATGTCACGATCATGGGATAGATCCGTTGTTCAGGAATTCGTTATTCACGGCCGCCCGCCGATGGTGAACAACGCGGCCGTGCCACCGTCGAAGGGTCCTACCGGACCTCACGAGGGGGGAAACGGATGAGACGGAACAGGACTCCGGTCGTCGGCGCCGTGGCACTGCTGGCGCTGGCGCTGGTCGTGCCCGCCGGGGCGCGGGCGGGCGGGGTTGCCGACGAGTACCTGGTGCTGGTGGAAAAGGGGGCCGATCGGAGCGCGGCCGTGTCCGCCGTCCAGGCGGCGGGCGGCCACGTGACCGACGAGAACACCGGTATCGGGATGCTCACGGTGACCGCGCCCGCGACCGGCTTCGTGGTGGCGGTGTCGGCCTCGGACGCGGTGGCCGGCGCGACCCGGGCGCACCCGATCGGCCACGTGCCGGCGGCCAAACCCGTACCGGCCCCGGAAACCGCGGCCGGGGCCGAGAGCACGCCCAGGGCCGTCCAGTCGACCACGATGGACCCGCTGGACAACCAGCTGTGGGGCCTGTCGATGGTCCGCGCGGACCTGGCGCGGATGCGGCAGCTCGGCGACCGCCGGGTGTACGTCGGCGTGCTGGACACCGGCATCGACGGCAACCACCCGGACCTGCGGGCGAACTTCAACCGGACGTTGTCCCGCAACTTCGCCAAGGACATCCCCGAGTTGGACGGCCCGTGCGAGTTCGAGGGCTGTCTCGACCCGGTCGACCGGGACGACGACGGCCACGGCTCGCACGTCGCGGGCACGCTCGCGGCGGCGGCCGACGGGTTCGGGGTGTCCGGCGTCGCGCCGAACGTGACGCTGGTGAACATCCGGGGCGGGCAGGACAGCGGGTTCCTGTTCGTCAAGCCGGTGGTCGACGCGCTGACCTACGGGTCGGACATCGGCCTCGACGTCATCAACATGTCGTTCTTCATCGACCCGTGGCTGTTCAACTGCCCCGCGAACCCGGCCGACACCCCGGAGCAGCAGCTGGAGCAGCGGACGACCATCGAGTCCGTGCAGCGGGCGCTGGACTACGCGCACGGCAAGGGCGTCACGCTGGTCAGCTCGATGGGCAACACGCACGAGGACCTGGGCCGGCCCCGCACCGACCTGCTCAGCCCCAACTACCCGCCCGGCGCGGCGCACCCGAGGCCGATCGACAACGCGACGTGCCTGAAGATGCCGACCGAGGGCAACCACGTGCTGCCGGTGGTCGCGCTGGGTCCGACGCAGGCCAAGGCGGACCGGTCCAACTATGGCGTCGAGCAGGTCGCCCTCTCCGCACCCGGCGGCTACTTCAAGGACGGGTTCGGCACGCCGTGGTACGAGACGAACGAGAACAAGATCCTGTCGGTCTACCCGCAGAACGTGGCCGTGGCGTTGGGTGACGTGGACGCGGCGGGCAACGTGACACCGCAGGGTGTGGCGGCCGGCGTGCAGAAGTACTGCCACCCGCCGATCTGCGCGTACTACCGGTTCCTGGAGGGCACGTCGATGGCCTCGCCGCACGCGGCCGGGGTCGCGGCGCTGACGGTCAGCCAGTACGGCAAGGCGGACCCGGTGCGGCCCGGGACGCTGACCATGGCGCCGGACAAGGTGGAGCGGGTGCTGTTCGGCACCGCGCACCGGGTGCCGTGCCCGACGCCGCGCACGGTGTCGTACGAACACCTGGGCCGTCCCGCGGAGTTCAACGCGACCTGCGAGGGCGACCTGGCGTTCAACGGCTTCTACGGTCACGGGATCGTCGACGCGTACGCGGCGGTGACCCGGGGCGGTGAGTTCCTGGGCTGAGCCCTCATTCGGCACGGTGTCGCTCCGGACTTCCCTCGGCAGCGGCACCGTGCCCCTTTCGGGGACGGCCATACGGCCGGGAGCAACAGGCTGCCTTCCAACAGGTGGTCGCCCAGGTAGGGTCGCTGCCGTTGGCCAGTTCGGCTTCGGTGACCAGTTCCAGGTCGGGGTAGCGCACCACGACGCGGTCCACGAACCAGGTCAGTGGCAGCTCGGCCCGTGCCTTCTACATCACCGACAGCCTGAAGAACCTGATCACCAACGGCCAGGGCCGGCCCAACGCCACCGGCCGCCCGCAGCTGGACACCGAGAAAGAGCTCGGGAACAAGTAGTCGACCCCCGGCCGGTACCGAACGTCCTGCCGCTGGCTCGATTCCCCGACGGCACGAACCGCCCGCGCGGCCTCGACAGCAGCGCGGGCGGACGCGTCTCCGCACGGCGGCGAGGTCGACCCCTACGACCGACCCACCTCCGACCGGCACGGTGCCGGTATCACTCCTCCACGACGGTTGCCACGAACGTGGTCGCGTTCTTCGGGGTGCAGGTCTCCGTCTGCCCCAGCCAGTCGGTCAACTCGATCCCGGCGGGCGTGTACGTGTAGACCCCCACGGCCGGCGTGGGCAGCACGCCGGCACCGCCGGTCAGCGGAACGCGTTGGCCCGCAGGCACGGCGGCCTCGTTGGTCAGGCCGGACGTGACGACCTCACCGGAACCGCTGTGGCCCAAGGCGACCCGAAGCTGCGCACGCAGCCCGTTCGGCGGCACGTCGACGGGCGAGGCCTGCACTGGGCTGACCTCCGTGTTGACGGTGACGTCCCGACCGTGCTTCGAGATGAGCGGCACCTGGATCGTCACCTCGATCTCCGAGTCGACCTCGCCGGACACCGACCGCCCGGTGCAGGCGTACAGCACCTTCTCGGTGACCGAGATGTTGATTCCCCCGTCGTCGATGGCGAACGTGTCCGCGCTGGACAACACACCGGCGGCAATCTCACGGTCCGTGCCCGCCACCCGACCCGCGCCGGCAACGATCCCCGCGGCAGCCGCCGGGCCGGTGGCCGCCGCAGGACGCGCGCCACTCGCAGGGCCCGCGTCGGCCACCAGACCGGCGGCGACCAACGTGGTCAGGACCACGGACGTAACACGTAATGGCATTTCATCCCCTAGGTGGTGGAATCTTCTCGATGCGGTTAGGGCCGCACAGACGGCCGGTGCGGAGCGCGGCGAGCATGAATTCCAAGTCGCGAGGCACAGGGCATGGCGCACCGACGAGAACCGCACTCCCCAGTACACCCGGCCGACTTCGGACATGTCGCCGCACCACGACTGCCGCTGGTCGACCTGATTCGACGCTACCAGTTCACCCACCTTTGCGGAACTCGTCGGAATCCGGTGCAATACCCGCCGCACTGCCACTTTTGATGCATCCGCAAGTGCCATCGGCCTACGTCGTAGCGGTAACCGCTGGTACCGCCCCGGATCCTCACCGCGGCGATACGATCCGGAACTATTCGTGGTGACAGGTACTCGTCAAGAATTCGCGGATGCGGCGGCCGAACAGCCGCACGCATTGCTTCCACCGCACCACCAGCTCACCGCCCGACACATCGACCCGAGATGGCATACCGGCCGGCTCGTGGAACAGTTTCACTTTCACCGGACCCCTTTCACACTCGACGCATGGCGATTCCCGACGGATTACGGAAGACCGAATGCGGCACGTTCGGCCGGGCATGCGGGCAGCCGCCGGCCGGCACGGACGACGACTCGGCCCGCGGTGTGATGTGGGCGACTATCCGAAACGTCCACCCGGGACAGCCGATAGTCGCGACATGAGGATTCCGGGGGGACTGGCAGCGGTGTGCGTTCTGGCGGTGGCGCTCGTCGCGTGCGACTCGACAGCGCCTGTGGCCGAGCCCGCGCCGTCGTCGGCGACGACCACCACCACGACGTCCAGCGCGCCATCCCTGATGGACCGCCTGCCCGCCTTGGTCGAACGGGCTGCCATCCCGCGCGACGGTTTGTCCGATTTCGGGATCGCCGCACCCGCAGACCAGAGGTACGCCGTGACCGGCATGCCGAAGCCGTGCAACACGGACGTCGACGGGGAACACGGCTACACACCCGGCCTGTACCGGCAGTGGAAGGGCGACATCGACGTGCGCCAGACCGTCGTCGGCTACACGGAGGCGACCGGCGCGGAGGTGCTGTCCCAACTCACCGCCGCGACCCGGGACTGTTCGTCGTGGACCTCGGAAGATCGCGAGTCCCGGATCATCCCGGACACCATCGTGGAACAGCCGGCGGGTTTGGCGGGATTCGTCGGGTACTGCACATCGGTGCGCCAGCCGCACCAGGTGTACTGGCTGTGCGCGGCACTCATGGCACACGGCAACCTCGTGTCGAACGTGTGGGCCTTCAGCGGCCGTGGGCCGGAGGACGCGCGTGACAACCTGGCCAAGATCGTGCCCCGTGCCGTCGACCGCCTCCTCAACGCCTGATCCGACGAACCGTCACGAGTGGCGCGTCGGCCGGAACCGGGAGCAGGGGTCGCACGTCGACTCCGTGCGAAGCCTGTGGAGTCGAGGGAGTCATGGCAGAGTCGTTCG
>CBHFOL010000288.1:0-10474 GCA_965995405.1 uncultured Saccharothrix sp. | reverse complement strand
CCCACCCAGATCGAGCGCCGCACCTGTCGAGCCGGTGCCGTCCAGTGCTACCCGGGCTCCGGACCCCGGCGGCATCCCGGTCCGCACCATCCTGCTCGGCGTCGCGGGCGTCATGCTCGTCGCGCTCGGCGGCACGGGTGCGGGCGCGGTCCTCAAGCGAGACCCGCTGCTCGCCGACACCTCGCTGAGCTGGATCCGCTACGGCCACGGCCACGACCTGGCGACCGCCGTGCTCTACCTCGGTCTCGGCATGGTGCTCTGGGCGTGGATCCGGCTGGGCCGCATGGTCCGCAACCGGCACGTCGGCAGCAGCGCCGTGCTCACCGCCGTCGTGGCGTGGACGCTGCCGCTGCTGTTCGCGCCGCCCCTGTTCAGCAAGGACATCTACAGCTACCTCGCCCAGGGCCAGCTTGCGCTGCACGGACTCGACCCCTACCAGGTCGGACCGGCCGCGCTGCCGAGCCCGCTGTCGGACAACGTGAGCTGGGTCTGGCAGAACACGCCGGCGCCTTACGGCCCGTTGTTCATGCTGCTCGCCATGGGCGTCGTGTGGGCGACCAACGCGAGCCTCATCGGCGGCGTGGTGCTCATGCGGCTGCTGCTCGCCTCCGGCCTCGCGCTGCTGTGTTGGGCGCTGCCGGGCCTGGCGCGGCACCTGGGCGGCCGACCGGCGGTCGCGCTGTGGCTGGCCGCCGCGAACCCGCTGATGCTGGTGCACCTCATCGGCGGCGCGCACAACGACATGCTGATGGTCGGCCTGATGGCGGCCGGCTGCCTGCTCGTGCTGGAACGCAGGCACGTGCTGGGCATCGCCGTGGTGACGCTGGCGTTCGCGGTGAAGGCCACGGCGGTGATCGCGCTGCCGTTCCTGGTGCTGGTGTGGGCGCGGCGGCTGGACGGCACCCGGCTCGTGCGACTCGCCAAGGCCATCGCGGGCGGGCTGGCCGTGTTCGTCGCCGTGTTCACCGCGACGACCCTGGTGTCCGGCCTGGACCTGGGCTGGATACCGGCGCTGAACTCGTCGTCCACCATCGTGAACTGGCTTTCGCTGCCCAGCGCGGTCGGCGACTTCGTGCACACCGTGGTCAGCCTGTTCGTCCGGGTCGAGCCCGGCGCGTTCATGACGGTCGCGCGCGGCCTCGGGTCGCTGCTGCTGGTCTTCATCGCGTGGCGGCAGTGGCGGGCGGCCGAGGACGGCGGGCCGGAGGCGATCCGGCGGGCCGCGATCACGCTGCTGGCCGTGGCGCTGCTGTCCCCGGCGACGCTGCCCTGGTACTTCAGCTGGGCGCTGGTCATGGGCGCGGCCCTGGCGTGGACCGACAAGGGGCTCCAGGGGGTCGCGTTCTTCTCCACGATGCTGCTGCTGGTGACGTTCCCGAACGGCGACACGGCGCTCTACTCGTGGGGCTACCTGGTGCTGACCGTGGCGGTGTCCGCGCTGGCGTGCGTGTCGTTGGTGAAGCCCGACCCGTTGAAGCTGTCCAGCAGGTACACGTGACCGAACTGACCGCGGCCTACGCCCGGTGCCGCGAGCTCAACGCACGGCACGGCCGCACGTTCTTCCTCGCCACGCGCCTCCTGCCGCCCGTGCAGCGGCCCGCGGTGCACGCCCTGTACGGGTTCGCGCGGTGGGCCGACGAGATCGTGGACAGCGGCACGTCGGCCGACCCGGCGGGCGAACTGGACCTGCTGGAGAAGCAGCTCGCCGACGAGCTGGACGGACACCCCACCGGGCACCCGGTGCTGGCGGCCCTGGCGGACACCGTGCGGCGGTACCGGATCGACCCGGGGCTGTTCACCGACTTCCTCGCGTCCATGCGGATGGACGTGCACGTGACGGAGTACGCGTCGTTCGCCGAACTCGACCGGTACGTACACGGGTCGGCGGCCGTGATCGGACTGCAACTGCTGCCCGTGTTCGGCACCATCGCGCCCCTGTCGCACGCCGAACCGGGCGCCGCGGCGCTGGGACGGGCGTTCCAGCTCACGAACTTCCTGCGGGACGTCGGCGAGGATCTCGACCGCGGGCGCGTGTACCTGCCGATGGACGTGCTGGACGTCCACGACGTGGATCGGGAGCTGCTGGCATGGTCACGGCGCACCGGCAAGCCGGACCAACGCGTCCGGCGCGCGCTGCGGCACCTAGTGGCGGTGACTTACGCCGTGTACCGGGAAGCGGAGGGCGGCATCCCGTTGCTACAGCCCGCAGCGCGCCCGTGTGTGCGCACGGCGTTCAGGCTGTACCGGGAGATCCTGGACGGCATCGCAGCCGCCGACTACCACGTGCTGGACAAGCGCGTGGTCGTGCCCAACGGGAGACGGCTCGCCGTGGCACTGCCGGGCCTGTCGCAGGCCCTGGTGGCGCGTGCGACGTCCGGACGGCTCCGGTGGAACCGTCCGGACGCGCGCGGTCGGAGTTAGAAGCCCATGGCCTGGGCGCGGCGCTTCACCTCGCGGCCCCGGTCGCCGCGCAGCGCGTCGATCGGCGTGCCGGGCAGCGTCTCGTCCTCGGTGAACAGCCAGCGGAGGATTTCATCGGTCGAATAGCCGGAGTCGCGCAGCACCGTGATGGTGCCGGGCAGTCCCTTCACCACGCCTCCGGCGGCGAGGAACTGGGAGGGGACGACGAGGACACCGTTCCGGCGCTCCGCGAGCAGTTGCCCGTCGCGCAGCAACTGGTGGACACGGGTGACCGGCAGGTCAAGACGCTCGGCGACCTCTGGCAGGTCGAGGACCTCCAGGTCGGGAGCCAGCACATCCGCAGCGGCAGGAATCGCACTCACGTGCGTCACGATGCCACAACGCCGGGAGCAATGCCCTGCGCCAACCGGGTGGTCGCGGTACACCCACCGGTCGACTCCCGGACACCCCCTGTTTCATGGCACTTTGACACGGATCCCACACACGGGTCGGGATGCTCCGAGCGCACGACACGGGTCCGCTCAACCCCACCGTACGATCCACGGCTGTGGAAAGGTCGGCGACGAACGTGATCGGCGGGCTGCTCGAACAACGCTACCGAGTGGGCACCCTGGTGGCACGTGGTGGCATGTCCACCGTGTACCGGGGCGTCGACACGCGCCTCGAACGCCCCGTGGCGATCAAGGTCATGGACCCCAGGTTCTCGTCCGACCCGCAGTTCGTGGCCAGGTTCGAACGCGAAGCGCGCGCTGCCGCCGGCCTGCACCACCCCGGCGTCGTCGCCGTGCACGACCAGGGCGTGGACGAAGACCGCGTCTACCTGGTGATGGAGCTGGTCGAGGGTGGCACCCTGCGCGACCTGCTGAACGCGCGCGGCAAGCTGGACGTGCCGCTGGCGCTGACCGTGCTGGAACGGGTCCTGTCGCCGCTGGCCGCCGCGCACCGGGCGGGGCTCGTGCACCGGGACGTGAAGCCGGAGAACGTGCTGATCGGGCGCGGCGGTGTGGTGAAGGTCGCCGACTTCGGCCTGGTGCGGGCGGTGTCCACGCCGGGGATCACCGGCGACACCACCATCCTGGGCACGGTCGCGTACCTGTCGCCCGAGCAGGTCGCCAACGGCAACGCCGACGCCCGCAGCGATGTGTACGCGGCCGGTGTGCTGCTGTACGAGATGTTGACCGGTGCGACGCCTTACGCCGGCGACTCGGCCATCGCGGTCGCCTACCGGCACGTGAACGACGACGTGCCGGCGGTGCCCGACGTGCCCGCCGAGGTGGCGGAGCTGGTGCGGCGGTCGACGCGGCGGGAGCCGTTCCTGCGGCCCGCGGACGCCGAGGCGTTCCTGTCCGAGGTGGAGACGGCGCGGGCGAAGCTCGGGATGGCGACGGTGGACGTGCCGACCGTCGCCCCGGCCATGGCTCCGGTGTCGGTCGCGGCAGGGGCACCGGCCGTGGCGGAGGAGCCGAAGACGGAACGGGTGCAGCCGGTGGGCGTGGGCGCGGTGGCGTACGCCGAGGCCACCGTGCCGGTGCGCAGGCCCGCCCAGACCGGCCCCCAGGGCACCCAGGCCATCCCGCGCGGGCAACTGGCCGAGCCGACCCCCGCGTCGGGCATCGCGACCGCTGTGGCACCGCGTCCCCGACCCGCGCGCCCGAAACGTCCGCCGAAGAAGAAGACGCCCGAACAGCTCTACGAGGAGATGCGGGCACGCAGCAAGAAGCAGTTCATCACGTGGATCAGCATCGTGGCCGTGGCGGGGCTGATCGTCGGCCTCACCAGTTGGTGGCTGTCGATCGGGCGGGTCAGCTCGGTGCCGGACGTGCTCGGCAAGGAGGAGAAGGCGGCCGTCGCGATCATCGAGGACGCGTCCCTCAAGGCCGCCGTGACCACGGAGAACAGCGACAAGGTACCTGCGGGCCAGGTGATCCGCACGGACCCGGCAGGCGGCGTCCAGGCCACTCGTGGCGACCTGGTGCGGGTCGTGGTGTCGCGCGGCAAGCCCGTGGTGCCGCAGGTGCAGCCCGGGGTCGAGGTGGCGGTGGCGGAACGGGAGATCGCGGGCGTCGGGCTGAAGTCGCAGCTCAACGCGGCCGACGACGCGTTCAGCGACCGGGTGCCCAAGGGCAAGGTCGTGACGCTCAAGCCCGCGCCCGGCACGGCCGTGGAGATCGGCAGCACGGTGACCGTCGTGATCAGCAAGGGCGTCGAGCCGAAGCCGGTGCCGAACGTGAAGGGCAAGACGAAGGACGAGGCGTTCGCGGAGCTGACGGCGGCCGGGTTCGAGCCGGTCGAGGGGCCACAGGAGCCGTCCGGCGAGGTCGACGGCGGCCGGGTGGTCCGGACCAACCCGCCGGCGGGCACCAACGTCGGGGCGGACAAGCGGGTGACCGTGACCATCGCGGCGGACCGGGGTGTGGTCGTGCCGAACGTGGAGGGCAAGCGGCTCAAGGAGGCGAAGCAACTCCTCGAAAAGGAGGGCCTCCAGGTGGACGTGCAGTTCAACAACCGGGACAAGGCGACGGTCATCAGTCAGTCGATCCGGGGTGGCGAACGCGTCCCGAAGGGCACCCGGATCACCATCGTCGCGGTCTGACCACCCGTCCGAGGGAGCCCTTGCCACACGATCGTGTCCAGCGCTCGACTCGAACGCCTGTTCGACCTAGCGTTGTCGACATGCAACCAACCACCACCCACACCCGGCCCCGCTCCACCCACCTCGCCCACCGATCCACGCGCAGAGCCACCACCCGGCCTCAGGCCGTGCAGTGGTTAACCGGCGCGCGCCCGCCGGGCGGCCTGAGGCGACACACCAACCGGCCACCGCTGCCCGCCCCTCCCCACCCACCGCCACCGCAGGCCGCCACCCGACACACCCATGCCCGGACACACCGACGCCCCGGCGGTCCGGAGCGAGGTCCGGGTCCGCCAGGGCGTCGGATGACGACAGCTCGGCTCACATGTCGGCCGACCAGCCAGGTCGACCGCGCATGGATCGACCACGCATAGGTCAGCTGGACACAGGTCAGCCAGGCACGAGTCAGCTACGCAGCATCTCCGCGACCAGGAAGGCAAGCTCCAGCGACTGCTGGGTGTTCAGCCGGGGGTCGCAGGCGGTCTCGTAGCGGCCGGCCAGGTCGGTGTCCGAGATCTCCTGGGCGCCGCCCAGGCACTCGGTGACGTCCTCGCCGGTCAGCTCGATGTGGATGCCGCCCGGGTGCGTGCCCAGCCTGCGGTGCACCTCGAAGAAGCCCTGCACCTCGTCCACGATCCGGTCGAAGTGCCGGGTCTTGTAGCCGGTGGACGACTCATGGGTGTTGCCGTGCATCGGGTCGCACTGCCAGATGACCTGGTGGCCGGACGCGGTGACCTTCTCCACGATCGCCGGGAGCACGTCGCGCACCTTGCCGTTGCCCATGCGGCTGATCAGCGTGAGCCGGCCGGCCTGGTTGTACGGGTCCAGCCGCTCGACGTACTCGACCGCCATCTCCGGAGTGGTGGACGGGCCGATCTTGAGACCGATCGGGTTGGCGAGCAGTTCGGCGAACGCGATGTGCGCGCCGTCCAACTGCCGGGTCCGCTCGCCGATCCACAGGAAGTGCGACGACAGGTTGTACAGCTTCGGCTGCTCGTGGTTGGTGTCCAGCCGCAGCAGCGCACGCTCGTAGTCCAGCAGGAGAGCTTCGTGCGAGGCGAAGATCTCCGTGGTGTGAAGGGAGGTGTCATCGACGCCGCAAGCCGACATGAACCGCAGGCCCCGGTCGATCTCGGCGGCCAGCGCCTCGTACCGCTCACCGGCGGGCGAGGTGCGGACGAAGTCCTTGTTCCACTCGTGCAGCCGGTGCAGGTCGGCCATGCCCGCCGAGGTCATCGCACGCAGCAGGTTCATCGCCGCGCCCGCGTTCGCGTAGGCCCGGATCATCCGTGAGGGGTCCGGGATGCGCGCCTCGGGGGTGGTGACGAGCGAGTTGACGATGTCGCCCCGGTAGGACGGCAGGCCGAGCGCGTCGATGTTCGACGAGCGCGGCTTGGCGTACTGGCCCGCGATGCGGCCGATCTTCACCACCGGCAGGCTCGCGCCGTAGGTCAGCACGACCGCCATCTGCAACAGCGTACGGATGTTGGCACGGATGTGGGGCTCGGTGTTGTCCGCGAACGTCTCGGCGCAGTCACCGCCCTGGAGCAGGAACGCCTCACCACGCGCCACCTCGGCGAGGTGGTCGCGCAGCCGGTCGATCTCGGCGGGCATGGTGATCGGCGGGACGCTTTCAAGCACCGCGCGCACCCGGCGCACCTGCTCGGCATCCGGCCATTCCGGCTGCTGGGCGGCAGGGCGGCCCAGGGCGTCGTCCAGTCGCGTACGGAGCTCGGGCGGAAGGGGCGGAAGCTCGGGAAGCGTGTCCACGGGCACGTCCACGGTCCAGTTCACGTCTCAAGGGTAGGGCGTCCACACTGAGAGACGGGCACGGGATGGCCTTCGCATGACGTGCATCATGCCCACCACCCGTTCGGACGCACCTCGGAAGCCGCCCGGACACGCTCACGCGACACCGAACCCGACCTGACGCGCCGGGTGCCGCCGGACGTCCCGACGCGGCCCGAGGCGTCCCCGCCGAACCCGGGACAAGGCGCACAAAAGGTCCTGCGGAAACCCGTACCGCCCGCCCCGACACGTCCGACCCCGACCCGGAGCTTTGCCCCAACCCCGACCACCACTCCCGAGGACAACCCACGTCGCACACAGACCCACGCCTTCACGCAGACCCACATCCACACCGAGTGCACACCGGACCGAGGGCGGACACAGGCCGAGGGCGCTTCCGATCGGATCGGGGGTCCGTTCGGAAGCGCCCTCAGGTTCCGGCCCGGTTCAGGCCCGGGTTCCGGTCCGGGCTCGGGTCGGCCCGGCTCAGCTCGACGCAGCCGATCGACTCAGCCGAAGAAGACCTCGGCCTCGGCGTAGCGCTCCAGCGGCACGGTCTTCAGTTCGGCCGTGGCCTCGGAGAGCTTCACCCGCACGATGTCGGTGCCGCGCAGGGCGACCATGACGCCGAAGTCGCCCTCGGCGACCGCGTCCACCGCGTGCAGGCCGAACCGGGTGGCCAGGACCCGGTCGTACGCGGTGGGGATGCCGCCGCGCTGGGTGTGGCCGAGCACGACCGCGCGGGACTCCTTGCCGGTCCGCTCCGCGATCTCCTCGGCCAGCCAGGTGCCGACGCCGCCCAGGCGCACGTGGCCGAACGCGTCCTTCTCACCGGAGTGCAGCAGCTCCGCACCGCCCTCGGGGACCGCGCCCTCGGCGACGACGATGATCGGCGCGTACTGCCGCTCGAACCGCCGCTCCACCCACCGGACGACCTTCTCGACGCTGAACTCCCGTTCCGGCACGAGGATCACGTTCGCGCCGCCCGCGAGGCCCGAGTGCAGCGCGATCCAGCCCGCGTGCCGGCCCATGACCTCGACCACCAGGGCGCGGTGGTGGGACTCGGCGGTCGTGCGGAGCCGGTCGATGGCCTCGGTCGCGATGTGCACGGCGGTGTCGAAGCCGAACGTGTAGTCCGTCGCGCCGAGGTCGTTGTCGATGGTCTTCGGCACGCCGACGACGCCGATGCCGTCGTCGGTGAGGCGCTTCGCGACGCCGAGGGTGTCCTCGCCGCCGATCGCGATCAGCGCGTCGACACCCTGGTCGGCCAGCACCTCGCGGATCCGGTCGACGCCGCCCTCGATCTTGTACGGGTTGGTGCGCGACGAGCCGAGGATCGTGCCGCCCCTGGTGAGGATGTCCTCGACCTCGGGCAGCCCGATCGGCTTGGTGAGACCTTCGACCGGGCCCTGCCAGCCGTTGCGGAACCCCACGATCTCCCAGCCGTGGACCTCGACGCCCTTGCGGACCACAGCGCGGATCACCGCGTTCAGCCCGGGGCAGTCACCACCGCCGGTGAGCACACCAATACGCATCTGCTTAGCCAATCTCTTCGTGGCGTGGGTCACCCAAGACTGGCACGACCTGGATCGGTGCAGCAAGGCAGGGTCCACCTGTCGGACGGCGAATCCACCGCACAACCGGCCGACCCCGATCACCACCGCCCGGGCGAGTCCGCGCACACCCATCCGGCCCGACGCACCTGCCAGGACGATTCCAAGCCGCACCCGCGCGCCCACCGATCACCGCCAAGCGGAGGACGCCCGACACCACCACCCGAACGCCGACTCACCCACAGGCCGCGATTCCACAGCACGCACACCGGATCCGCTCACCCACAAGCCACAGACCGCGATCCCACAGCGTGAGGCCCGCCCCGTCCGAGTGCCCGCCCTCGCGCGTGGGGCCGGCCGCGGCTCAGATCAAGGCATGGGCAGACGGAGCGTGCCCGCCCTCGCGCGCGGGTCCGGCTCCGGGCGGCTGTCCGCCCCGGCCCGACTGCCCTTGTCCGCCGTACCGGTCCTACCTGCCGGCGGCGAAGCCGCGGCGCAGGCGCTCGACCTCGATCACCTTCCAGCGGGCCAGGTTGTGGCGGGCGTCGGCCAGGGCGTCGTGGGCGTCGGCGGGCGGGGTGGGCAGGCGGGGTCTGCCCACGTCCTCCCAGCGTTGGCGCAGGTCGCGGGTGAAGCGCGGCAGGCAGCGCGGCAGCGCGGGCATCGGGCCCCACAGTTGGGCCAGCGCCACGTGGTCGTAGGCGGCGAACCACGCCCACAGTTCGATGTCGTCCCGGTTCGCCTTGGGGCCGCCCAGGAAGTCCAGCAGGTCCCGGCGGATGCGTTCCCGGCTGCGCCACGCCTGGTCGGCGGGCGGCGGGAGTTGGTTGAGGACGTTCGCCCGGACCCACGGCCCGGCTTTCTCCGGGTCGAATTCCGTCGAGACGGCGTAGAACTCGCGGCCTTCCTCGTCGACAACTCCGATGGAGACGAGGTCGATCGTCACCCCGTCTTCGATGAACTCACAGTCGTAGAAGAACCGCACCGCGCCAACCTTAAAGTGCGGTTCAGCCGGCCTTCGTCCCGGGCAGCCGGTCGGTGTCCGGCGCGGGGTCGCCCTGGGTCTCCTTGGCCTTGGCGGCGTACACGTCGACGTACTCCTGGCCGGACAGCTCCATCAGGGCGTACATGATCTCGTCGGTGATGGACCGCAGTACGAACCGGTCGCCGGACAGGCCAGCGTACCGGGAGAAGTCCAGCGGCTTGCCGATCTTGATCCGGATCGGGTACGGCTTCCACATCTTCGAGCCGATGGGGTTGGCCTTGTCGGTGCCGAACATGGCGATCGGGATGACCGGCGCGCCGGACTCCAGCGCGATCCACGCGACGCCGACCTTGCCCTTGTAAAGCCGTCCGTCGGGCGAGCGGGTGCCCTCGGGGTAGATGCCGAGGAGCTTGCCCTCCCGCACGATCCGCACGCCGGTGTCCAGCGCGCCCTGGGCGGCCGACGCGGACGAGCGGTCGATCGGCACCTGTCCGACGCCAGCGAAGAACCAGCGCTGGAACGCGCCCTTGAGCCCCTTGCCGGTGAAGTACTCGATCTTCGCCGGGAACGTGACCCGCCGGGACAGCTTGAGCGGCAGGAAGAACGAGTCGGAGACGGCGAGGTGGTTGGAGGCCAGGATCGCGCCCCCCTCCTTGGGGATGTTCTCCGCGCCCTCGATGATCCGGGGTCGGAAGAACAGCTTCAGGAGCGGCCCGAGAAAGATGTGTTTCATCAACCAGTAGAGCACTGCCGGCAGCGCCTCCTCGACGTGCTTGATCCCCGCGGGTCAGCCTACGGAGCCAACCACACCAGGCACAACGAAGACGCGCGATCGGGAGGTACGGTCGCAAGTCCCACCGACCGCCGTAGTCCGCAACACAATGGCGTCGTGGGACGATGAGGCCTGGCAGAGGATTGGCCTTCACGACCGGAGGGCTGGAGCACGCCGATGAACTCCCGACGCGACTCGACGGACGGCCCGGAGGACGTGGACGCGACCTTCGCCGAGATCGTGGCCGGCCTGGAACGCGAAGGCGTCGGCAGGAACTGGCCCGAGGACGACGACACCCCCGACGACCACACCCCGGACGACGA
>CBHFOL010000287.1:0-10480 GCA_965995405.1 uncultured Saccharothrix sp. | reverse complement strand
TGCCTGAAGCCTCTGTAGGCGCATTGGACTCCGCCAGACGGACATCACGGCAGCACAAGGCAAGCCGCCGGATCCGGCAGCCTGCGGGGCGCGCTGGTGATCTCCTGGTGCCGGCCTCGGTGGCCGGCGTTGTCAGTGGCCCGGTGGCGTCAGTAGCTGGGTGGCGTCACCGACAGCAGGAACCGCACCGGTTTCGTCGTCTCGTTGATGTACCGGTGCGGCAGCCGGGAGTCGAAGCTCCCGCTGTCGCCCGGCTTCAGTTCGTACCGCTCACCGGCGACTTCGAGCACGAGGCGGCCGGTCAGCACCACGACGCACTCGTCCGACGGGTGGCTCCAGCCCGTCTCCGAGGACGCAGCGCCCGGTTCGAGCAGCCCTTCCAGCACCTCGATCTTGCCCGCCCCCGCCGACACCCGCTGGTAGACCAGACCACCCTGCGGCGAGCGGATGTCCATCCGGCGGTCCTTGCGCACCACCGCGACCTGTTCCAGATCGGTGTCCTGGAACAGGTTGAACACCGGGGTGTCCAGCGCTCGCGCGATCTTGCGAACGGTCTCCAGGCTCGGGTCGGTGATCCCGCGCTCGACCTGACTGATCAACCCGACCGACACGTCGGCCGCCCTCGCCAGCTCGGTCGCCGTCATCGACCGCGCCGCGCGCAGCTCCCGAATCCGTTCGCCCATCACGGTGTCCGCTCCCCTGTCGTCGTCGGAACTGGCCAGACAATATTGACGTGCTCCTCGGTCTGAAGGCCGGGGATTCCCACGCGGCTATGCCGCGTCCGGGGTGCTTCCTGCTTCGTCGCCGACTGCCTCCCCGTGGGGAGGACTGACACCGGCTCGACAGGCGTTTCGCCTCTCCGCCCGCCCGGCGGCGAGGATGTTGACCGCTGCGTTGTGGTCTCGATCGTGCACCGTGCCGCAGCCGGGACATGCCCATTCGCGGATCTTCAGCGGCATGGTGTCCACGACATGCCCGCACGCCGAGCACGTCTTGCTGGACGGCAGCCACCGATCCACGGTGTACACGGTCCGCCCGTATCGTTCGGCTTTCTCGTGCAGCAGCCGAACGAACTGTGCCCATCCCGCGTCGTGGATCGCCCGCGCCAGGCGACGGTTGCGGACCATGCCGGCGATGTTCAAGTCCTCCACGGAGACCGCTTGGTTCTCGCGGACCAGGTCGAGGGCCTGCTTGTGGTGATAGTCCCGCCGGGCACGAGACACCTTGCCGTGCTGTATCGCAACCTTGCGGCGGGTTTTGGCCCGATTCGCGCCGCCCTCGGCACGGCGGGCCTTCTCCCGCTCCAGCCGGGCGAGCCTGCGCAGCCTGCGGGCCAGATGCTTCGGGTTGCCGATGTCCTGACGGCCACCGGTCGTGTCGGCGACCGTCGCCAACCGGGCGATACCCAGGTCGACCCCGGCTTCCCGCTCCACCGCGGGCAGTGGTGTCGGCTCGACCACGACCACGAACGAGGCGTAGTAGTGCCCGCCCGGCTCCCGGATGATCGTGACCGAGCTGGGCTGCGAGGGCAGGCCGCGGGACCAGCGAACCCGCACATCCCCGACCTTGGCCAGGTACAGCCGCCCGTTCGGCCGGATCGTGAACCCGTTGCGGGTGAACCGGACGGACTGGCGATGGTTCTTGCGGGACTTGAACCGGGGCCTGCCCACCCGGCGGCCCTTGCGGCGTTTGGCCAGCGAGTCGAACCAGTTGGTGCAGGCCCGGTGCGCGTCCCGCACCGACTGCACCAGCACCACCGACGCAACCTCGGACAACCAGCCACGCTCCTCGGTGGCCTTGGCCTGGGTGATCACGCGCCGTTGCACCTCGGTCGGGGACAGTCTCTCCCCTGCCCGCCACGCCTCGTCCCGGCAACGCAGGGCGTCGTTGAACACCACCCTGGCGCAGCCGAACGTGCGCGCCAGCATCAAACGCTGAGCGTCGTCCGGTTCGACGCGGTAGCGGTACCGGGCCTGCACGACGATCATCGTACCGTGTTGGTCTATGACCCAAGGACACGACTACAGGACGGGCCGCCACTGTGTTTTCGGTATGCACGTCCACTTGGTCTTTGTGACGAAGTATCGGCGGAACGTGCTCACCGGCGAGCACCACGACTTCCTCCGCGACGTGTTCGCCAAGGTGTGCACCGACTTCGGCGCACGCCTGACCGAGTGCAACGGCGAAGACGACCACGTGCACCTGCGGGTCGAATACCCACCCCGGCTCGCCGTGTCCAAACTCGTGAACAGCCTCAAAGGCGTGTCCTCCCGCCGCCTGCGGCAGAACTACCGGGTGCGCACCCACCACGACCACCTGTGGTCCCCCTCGTACTTCGCCGCCTCCTGCGGCGGGGCACCTCTGTCGACCATCCGGCAGTACGTCGAAAACCAGCGCCGCCCGGCATGACGGCCCGCCGCGCGGGCCGGACACGATCGGATCGGCTATCCCCGCCCTGAAGGACGGGGCTTGCGCCGATTGGTTCGTGGTCAACACAGCATCGGCAGCACCTGCGCGCCCAGCAAACGGATCGCCGCGTCCGGATCCGGGCCGAGCGGGCCGCCGATGCTGAGCTGGGTGACCCCGGCCGCGACGAGTCGGCGCAATTGGTCGACGACCTCGGCCGGGGTGCCGACGACCGCGAGCCGCAGCATGTCGTCGGTGACGAGCTTCGCCGCCGCCTCCACACCCTCGGCCTCCATCGCGGCCGTCACCGGTGCGAAGTCCGCCGAACTCAGCCCGACCACCGCGAGCTCGTGATCGGACAGGTACGGCCCGAAGAACGCGATCGTCGGCCGGATGAGGTCGCCCGCCACCGCCGGATCGTCGGCGACCGACACCCAGACGCACCCGGCAATGTCCACTTCGGACGGATCACGCCCCGCCGCCACCGCCCCGGCGTGCACCCACCCGACCACCTCGGGCGCGGTCTCCGGGGGGAACAGGATCGGCAGCACGCCGTCGCCGTAGCCGCCCGCGGCGGTGAGGAACTCCTCGCCGTACGCGGTGACGTGGAGCGGGATCCGCCGCCTCGGTGGCGTGAAACCGAGCGTGCACCCCGGTTTCCACCGGAAGTGCTCGCCGTCCGTCGGTGCCTCCTCCCCCGCGATGAGCGCCCGGATCAACCGCACCGCCTCCGCCGTGCGGCCGGGGATTTCCGCGCCGTCGATACCGAGCTTCGGGACCATCCCGTCGGTGTGCGCGCCGATCCCGGCCAGCGCACGGCCGTCGGACAGCAGGTCGAGCGTGCCAAGGTAGGCCGCGATCTCCGACGGGTCCACCGTGCCGGGATTGATCCCGAGCGCGCCGACGTGGATGCGCGACGTGCGTTGCGCCACGGCGGTGCACAGTGCCCAGGTGTGCAGCATGAACGGGTCACTGGCGAACCACACCTGGTCGAACCCGGCCTCCTCGGCCGTGACGGCCAGGTCGACCAGTTCCGCCGGTCCGCCGACGAACTGGGTCAATCGGATGCTGGTGACGACCACTTCTGACGCACCTTTCGTTTCGGGCCGGCGGAGCCACCGGAGAGCCGGTCGCCGACGTTGTCGCCGAGGATGGTGAACGCGAGCACCACGAGCGCGATGGCCAGGCCCGGGAACAGCGAGTACCACCAGGCATCGAGCATGAACCCGAGCCCGTCGCTGGTCATCACGCCCCATTCCGGCGTCGGCGGCCGGGCGCCGAGGCCGAGGAAGCCGAGCCCGGCGCTGGCCAGGATCACGAACCCGACGTCCGTGGTGGCCAGCACGACGACCGGCCCGACCGCGTTGGGCAGCACGTGCCGCAGCAGGATGCGCCGGGTCGGCACCCCGAGCACGATCGCGCTGTCGACATAGGGCCGTCGACGGACCGACACGACCTGCCCGCGCATCAGCCGCGCGTAGGACGGCCACCACACCGCCGCCAGCGCGATCGTCGTGTTGACCAGGCTCGGCTGCAACGCGACCACGACCACCATCGGCAGCAGGATGTAGGGCACCGAGAGGAAGACGTCGGTGATCCGCATGATCACCTCGTCCACCCAGCCGCCGCGGAATCCCGCGATCAGCCCGAGCCCGCCGCCGACGACGGTCGAGAACAGCACCACCGACACCCCGATCGCCAGCGAGATGCCGGCCCCGTGCACGATGCGGCTCAACAGGTCCCGGCCGTTGTTGTCGGTGCCGAACAGGTGATCCGCCGACGGCGGCCGGAGGCCGGCACCGAGGTCGATCGCGTTCGGGTCGTACGGTGCGAGCACTCCCGGGATGGCCGCCATCAGGACGGTCACCCCCAGCACCACCAGGGCGGCCACAGTGGACGGTCGCGATCCCGCAAGGTTGACCCGGCGGCGGATCCGACGCGGCAGTTCCGCAGCGGTCATGACAGCCGGACCTTCGGGTCGAGCACCGCGTGCAGCACGTCCACCAGCAGGTTGACCACGAGGAACGCCACGGTCGCCACGAGGGTCACCCCCATCACGGAGTTGTAGTCCAGCACGGTGATCGCCTCGTAGGCGTACCGGCCGACACCCGGCCACTTGAAGATCTTCTCCACCAGCACGGAACCGCCGAGCAGGTACCCGAACGCCAGCCCGGTGACGGTGACCACCGGCATCATCGCGTTGCGCAGCGCGTGCACGTACACCACCCGGAACTCGGGCACGCCCTTCGCCCGCGCGGTCGCGACATACGGCTCGGCCAACGCTTCCAGCATCGACGCCCGGGTCGTCCGCATCACCCGGGCCAGGGTCGGCAGGGCCAGCGTGGTGGCGGGCAGCACCAGGTGGTGCAGCACGTCCAGGAAACCCGGGCCGTCGCCACGCAGGATCGCGTCCAGTGAAGCGAATCCGGTGATCGCCTCGGTTCCCCCGGCCACGTCGGTCTGCCCTTCACTCGGCAGCCACCCGAGCTGGGCGTAGAAGACCACCACCAAGACGATGCCGACCCAGAACACCGGAACGGCGACCCCGGCGAGGCTGAGCAGCCGACCCAGGTGGTCGAAGACCCCGCCCCGCCGGGTCGCCGCGAGCACACCGAGCGGAATGCCCAGCACCAGCGCGACGATCAGCGACGCGACGGTCAACTCGATCGTCGCGGGCAGCGCGTCCAGCAGATTCGACAGCACCGGCTGCTGGTTGGTCAGCGAGTCACCGAGGTCACCGCGCACCAGCCGCAGCAGGTACAGGCCGAACTGGGTCACCAGCGGCTGGTCCAGCCCGGCCTGCTCGCGGATGCGCCGCACGGCCTCCTCGCTCGCGTTCAGCCCGGCCAGCACCCGCGCCGGGTCGCCCGGGACGATGTGCGTGAGCAGGAACGTGATCACCGAGACCGCGAGGACCAGCGGAACGGCGATGAGCACCCGGCGCAATACGAATCGGCCCATGGACTACGACCGTGACTGCCCGGGCAGCCAGAGCCCGCGCTCGACCGGCTCCCAGAAGTTCAGCGTGACGTTGTCCAGGAACGGCTCGTACGGGTCCACCTTCTTGTACTCGGCGTACGGCCCGGACCAGTCCTTGCGCCGCTCCTTGTACGCGCGGCGCTCGACTTCGGAGTGGTACTCGAACAACATCGTGTACCGGCCGGTCGGCGTCAGCGTCGCCGGATCGACCTCGTGGTAGTAGGACGCGCCCTTCCACTCCGGGAACAGCTCGGCCCGGTGGTCGGCGACCCAGCGGAACCAGGTCCGCATCCCCTCGTGGTACTCGACCGGATCGACCCCGTCCCGGATGGTCCACGACTCGACCTCGATGATGCTGTTGTCCTGGGGGATGCTGTTGTCCTCTGGCATGTCAGTCCTTCCCGACGATGGACAGGTCCGGCCGCGACAGCGCGGATTCCTTGTAGTTGCTGATGTTCTTGCGCACCGCCCGGCGGTCGACGTCCTGGTACAGCGGCAACCACGGGGCGTCCTGGCTGATCTGGGCCGACGCCGCGAGCCAGTCCGCGTCCTGTGCCTTGTGGTCGGCCGAGCCGCGCGCCCGGTCGAGCAACTGGTCGACCTTGTCGTTGGCGTAGTGCGCGAGGTTGCCCTCGACCGACCGGGACGCCTTGCCGTGCAACTTGCCGTACAGCAACGCGTCCGGGCTGGCGTAGTTGAGGGTGGACTTCCAGGAGAAGAACGGCAGTTCGCCCTTGCCGACCTTGTCGATGATGGTGGACAGGGGAAGTTCACCGATCGCGCACTCGATGCCCACCTCCTTGAGGTTGGCCTGCATCACCTCGGCGATCTGCTTGAGCGTGCCGTAACCCGGCACGTAGGTGCTGTCGATCTTCAGGCCGTTGCCGTGCCCGGCCTCCGCAAGCAGTGCCTTGGCCTTGGCGACATCCCGCTTGTACACCACGATGTCGCGGTTGTCGGCGTACCCGTCGACCAGGCTGCCCGGGATCGGGCCGCGCAGCGGGATGCCGCTCTCCTTGACGACGTTGGCCATGATCGCCTCGTGGTCGATCGCGTAGCAGATCGCCTGGCGCACCCGGATGTCGTCGAACGGCGGCTGTTCGGTCTGGAAGATCCAGTAGGTGATGTCCAGCAGCGGCGTGGCCAGGATCGTGACGTCCTTGTTCTGCGCCAACCGGTCGATCAGGTTGACCGGCAGGTTGCCGACCACGTCCAGGTCTCCGCGTTCCAGTTGCAGCGCGGCGGTCGACGGTTCCACCGGCGAGTTGAACAGCACCCCGTTCAGCTTCGGTCTGCCGCGCCAGTGCCCGTCGAACGACTTGACCTCGATCACCTGGTTCGGCGTCCAGCGGACGAACTGGAACGCGCCGCTGCCGGCCATGTTCCGGGCCAGGTATTTCGCCGCGGTCGGGTCGGCCTGCGTCTTGTTCGCCGCCACCACGGCCGGGTTGACGACCGAGCCGACCGCGTCCAGCGCGAGCGTGCGCAGGAACGGCGAGAACGGCGCGTCCAGCGTGATGACGACGGTGCCCGCGTCCTTGGCGACGATGTTGCCCGGCTTGACGTGGTCGATGAGCAGATCGCTCGCGCCCTGCCCGACCTCCATCGTCCGCCGCAGCGAGGCGACCACGGCGGCGGCGTCCAGCGTGCTGCCGTCGGAGAACTTCACGCCCTGGCGCAGGTGGAAGGTGTGGCCGATGCCGTCCGGCGTGACCTCCCAGCGTTCCGCGAGGCCCGGGGAGACCTCCTTGCCGTTCCCGGTCAGCTCCAGCAGCCGGTCGTAGACGTTGTGGATCACGATGCCGGAGTTGGACTCGCCGGTGGAGGCCGGGTCGAGTCCCTTCGGCTCGGCGGACAGCGCGTACCTCAGCGTGCCGCCCCCGCCCGATTGGCCGGTCCTGGTGTCACCGCAGGCCGACGCGAACGGCACGAGCAGTGCGGCGCCACCGGCCGCGCGCAGAAAACCCCGCCGGTTCAGGGGTGAGTGGTGACCGGTCACGATTGTCCCTCCAACGGGATTTGCGAGCGGATCCGCGGAAACAGGCAGGCTGACAGGTGGTTCGGCGCGAACGCGGCCAGGTCGGGCAGGCCGGTGCCGCACTCCGGTTGGGCGTGCGGGCAGCGCGGCCGGAAGTGGCAGCCCGCCGGCGGGTTCATCGGACTGGGCGCCTCGCCGTCGAGCCGGGTCGGTTCGCCCGGCGTCAGCGTGGGGATCGAGGCGAGCAGGGCTTGGGTGTAGGGGTGCACCGGGGACTCGAAGATGTCCTGCGCGGTACCGGATTCGACGATCCGGCCGAGGTACATCACCGCGACGCGGTCGGCGATCTGGCGCACCACGGCCAGGTCGTGGCTGATGAAGACGTAGGCGATGCCGAGGTCGGCCTGCAACCGGCGGAGCAGCGCGATGATCTGGGCCTGCACCGACACGTCGAGCGCCGAGGTCGGCTCGTCGCAGATCAGCACCGCCGGATGCGGTGCGAGCGCCCGCGCGATGGCGACCCGCTGCCGTTGCCCGCCGGAGAGTTCGCGGGGGTGGCGGCCGGCCATCGCGGGTTCCAGGCCGACCCGTTCGAGCAGTTCGGCCACCGCGGTCCGGGCGGATCCGACGCCGTCGGGCAGGCCGTGCACCTCGTACGCCTCACCGATCAGGTCGCCGATGCTCATCCGCGGGTTCAGCGAGGCGAACGGGTCCTGGAAGACCATCTGGATCCGCTTGCGCTGCGGCCTGCGCCTGCGTTCCGACAGCCCGGCGAGGTCGACGTCGTCCAGCAGCACCCGGCCGGACGTCGGCTGTTCGAGGCACACCAGCGTTCTGGCCAAAGTGGACTTGCCGCAGCCCGATTCGCCGACCAGAGCGAGGGTCTCGCCCCGGCCCAGCTCGAAGCTGACGTCGTGCACCGCGCGGACGGTGCCGCGCTTGCGTCCATTTCGGACCTGGTAGTGCTTGACGACGTTCTCGGCGCGCAGCAGCGGTTCAGCCACCGGCCACCTCCTCCGCGCGGTGGCAGGCGACCAGTGAGCCGTCCGCCAGGCCGCGCAACACCGGCTGTTCGACTCGGCAGACGTCGACCGCGAACCGGCAGCGCGCGGCGAACGCGCAGCCACCGGGCAGCGCGGCCGGATCCGGCGGGGAGCCGGGGATGGAGCCGAGGTCCTCGACCCGTCGTTCCACCCTGGGCACCGATTCGAGCAACGAGATCGTGTACGGATGCCGCGGTGTGCGGTAGAGCCGGTCCAGCGGGCCGGTTTCGACCACCTGGCCGGCGTACATGACCGCGCCCCGCGACGCGACCTGCGCGGCGACCGCGAGATCGTGGGTGATCAGCACGAGCGCGGTCTGGTACTCCCGGCGCAATTCCTTGAGCAGGTCGATGATCTGGGCCTGCACGGTGACGTCGAGCGCCGTCGTCGGCTCGTCGGCGAGCAGCACCTCGGGACCGAGCGCGACGGCCATCGCGATCACGACGCGCTGGCGCATACCACCGGAGAGCTGGTGCGGGTATTCCCCGGCACGCCGCCGTGCGTCGGGGATGCCGACCTTGGCAATGAGGTCGACGGCCTGCTCCCGCGCGGCCTTCTTGGACGCGCCGGCGTGCACGCGGAACATCTCGGCGATCTGGTCGCCGACCGTGAACGACGGGTTCAGCGCCGTCTGCGCGTCCTGGAACACCATCGCGATCTTGCTGCCGCACAGCGCACGGCGGCGCTTGGCGGGCAGGGCGAGCACATCCTCGCCCCGGTAGACGATCCGCCCGAACACCTCGGTTCCCGGGTCGAGCAGACCCATCACCGCACGGGCGGTCGCGGTCTTGCCGCACCCGGACTCACCGAGCACGGCCACGGATTCCTTGGCAGACAGGGAAAACGACACACCGCGCACGGCGGGCACCTCCCGTTCGCCGCGGAAGGTCACCCGGAGATCCTCGATCGAGAGCAGTGCGGTGTCAGAAGTGGACTCGCTCATCCCGCCTCCACCCTTGGAGATTTCGGGAAGGCTAAATCCGTTTAGCCACACTGTCAACGCCTGATCGAAGTCGGCGCCCTCGCCGTCGGCCGGTGAGCTCGTCCGCCACCCGGCTTCGCCGGCGACGATCCGCGACCGTGCGGACGGCTCCCGGCAGGCTCTCCAGGTCCGGGTCGTCGCCCGGTGCCGCGAGCGGCAGTCGATGGTCGGCGTCGTTCCCGACGTCCCCGCGAAGACCGCCGGACACCCGCGCGGAACCGCAGAAATTCGGACTGCGCAAGGACATTAGACTGCGTGCCGTGCAGACGTCGCATCCCCAGGTGCCCGGGTACTCGATCGTCGACGTGGTGGGCCGGGGAGGGTTCGGCGTCGTCTACCGGGCGGTACAGGTAACCGTCGACCGCGAGGTCGCCATCAAGGTGGACAGCCGGGTGGTCCTGGACGCGGACGACCGGCGGCGGTTCCTGCGCGAGGCCCGCGCCGCCGGCAGGTTGTCCGGGCACCCGCACGTCGTGGACGTCTACGACGCCGGTGTGCTCTCCGACGGCCGTCCGTACCTGGTCATGGAGCTGTGCACGGGCGGCTCGCTGTTCGACCTGCTGCGCGACGCCGGGCCGCTGCCCGTCGCCGAGGCGTGCGCGCTGGGTGTGCAGATCGCCGACGCGCTGGCCGCCGCGCACGACGTCGGCGTGCTGCACCGCGACATCAAGCCGGCGAACATCCTGGTCAACCGCTACGGCATGTACGGCCTGGCCGATTTCGGCCTGGCGGCGCTGGCCGAACCCGGCCGCGAGTCGTCCGCCAGCCTCACCGCGCTCACGCCCGCGTACGCGGCCCCGGAGGCGTTCCGGCAGGAGAGACCCACCGCGCAGGCGGACGTCTACGCGCTGGCCGCCACCCTGCACGCGCTGATCACAGGCCGTCCGCCGAGGTTCCCGGAGTCCGGCGCGCCGAGCCTGCCGGAGATCATCCGCCTGCACGACGAGCCGGTCCCGGCCCTCCCGGGCGTGCCCAAGGGCGTGACGGCCGTGCTGGTGAAAGCCCTCGCGACCGACCCCGCGCAGCGCCACGCCACGGCCGCCGAGTTCGGCGGTGCCCTGGCCGTCGCCGCCGAAACGGCCGACGACACCA
>CBHFOL010000286.1:0-10495 GCA_965995405.1 uncultured Saccharothrix sp. | reverse complement strand
GACCCGAACAACCTGCTCACGATGCTGTGGACGTGGCAGAACGGCGATGTCGGCCTGACCCCGGGCTTCGGCGGCGACACGGTGGCGGCGCTGGGCTCGATCCGTGCCACGGCCATCGTGCTGCCCGGCGAGAAGGACCTGTACTTCCCGCCGGAGGACGAGGCGTGGGCCGTCGGCCACATGGCCAACGCCGAGCTGCGGGTCATCCCGGGCATCTGGGGCCACTTCGCCGGACACGGCAGCAACGACCCCGACACCCGGTTCATCGACACCGCGTTGCGTGAACTCCTCGCCCGCCCCGGCGGCCTCGCCTGACCTCCGCTCAACGCGCGAGCGCGGCCAGCGCGGCGCACGCGTCACCCAGTTCGCCGGCTATGCCGTGCGTGCCCTCCACGATGGCGTGCATGGCATAGCCGCTCAGCACGGCCCGCAGCACCGTCGCGATCTTCGTCGCCTGTTCGGGTGTGCACCGCCGCTCCGGGTCGGTGCCCGGCACGACCCGGCCGGTCAGCAGCGCGGTGTAGCGCGCCAGCACCTGCTTCTTCAGCTCCACGACCCGGCCGCGCAGTTCCTCGTCGCCCAGGATCAGCAGCACCTCGTGGAACTCGGTGCGCACCACGTCCGGGTCGCCGATGTCCTTCTCGGACAGTCCTTCCACCGCGCACGCCCGCAGCACTCCGGCGAGGTCGAGATCGGTCGCGGCGAGCTTCGCCAACGCCTCCGCGTGGCCGCTGAACTGGTCCTCGATGGTGGCGTAGACCAGTTCCCGCCTGCTGCCGAAGATCGAGTAGACCGCTCCGGTGGTGAGCCCGGCAGCCTCCGCGATGGCCTCCAGGGGCGCGGACGGGCCGCGCGCGGCGATGGTCGCGCGGGCCGCCCGGATGAGCGCGGCGCGGTTGCGCTCCTGTTGCTCGGCTCGGGTCAGGCGCACGGTCGACTCCCTGGACAGTTCCACGACACCCGCCTACCGTAGTGCACACTATCCAGATAACAGTCATTATCTGAAATGCGAGGAGAGCTCATGGACATCCGTGCCGCGCTGGACACCATCCCCCGGGTCGACCGGTTCCCCACCGTGGACGGGATGGCAGCCGAACTGGACGAACTCGCCGCCCGCCACCCGGACCTGGTCACCCTGCGGCGGATCGGCACGTCCCGGCTCGGCGAGCCGATCCGGCTGGCCACGATCGGGTCCGGCGACCGGGACGCGCTGGTGTTCGGCGGGCCGCACCCCAACGAACCGGTGGGCTTCGCGTCCGTGCGCGAGCTCGGCCGGCTGCTGTGCGCCGACGACACCCTGCGCGACCGGCTCGGGTACCGCTGGCACCTCATCCCGTGCGTCGACCCGGACGGGGCCCGGCTGAACGAGTCCTGGTACGCCCGACCGGGCGACCGCGAGGCCTACGCACGCGGTTTCTACCGCCCGGCGGCCGGCGAGCAGGTCGAGTGGACGTTCCCGCACCGCGCCGAGCCCGGCTACTTCGACCGGATGCTGCCCGAGACCGTCGCGCTGGCCCATGCCATCGACACCGTGCGGCCGACCCTCCAGTCGTCACTGCACAACGGCGAGTACGGCGGCGTGTTCCACTACGTCCGCACCGACGACGCCACGCTGCCCGACCGGCTCGCCGAGGTCGCGGGATGGGCGGGGCTGCCGCCGCACAACGCCGTGTTCGAGGTGCCGGACAGCGCGGTGCTCGCGCCCGGTGTACTGCGGATGCCGACCGTGGAGGAGCTGGTGCGGCGGCCGGACGCCCAGGCGTTGTTCGGTGCGGGCAGCGGCGACTACGCGAGCCGGTACGGCACGACGACCATCGTGACCGAAGTGCCGTACTGGGAGGATGCGCGCGCCGCCGACACTTCGCCGTGCGGGCGCACGTTCGGCGACGTGGTGTCCGCGAACCTGACCGAGATGCTGGACGTGAACGACACCCTGGGAGCCGCCTACGACACCGCCCAGGCCGCGCTCGTACTGGACACCCCGTTCCGCCGGTCCTTCGAGGACACGATGGCCCAGTTCCGGGACATGTGCGCCGGGTGGGAGCGGGTGGTGGGCCACACCGAGGTCGCCGGGCGGCCCGCCACGGTGGCCGAGGAGTGCTCCTTCGACGTGCTGCCGCACGTCGTCCGGCTGCGCCTGGCGGGCACGTTGCTGCGCCTGTTCCAGGCCGAGATCGGGACCGGCAACACCCGTTCCGGCATCCGGCACGGCCTGCGCGCGGTGGAACGGTCCTTCACCACCTGGCTGGCCGCCGCCGACGCGGCCCTGCCGGGCCGTCCCATCGAGCCGCGCCGGCTCGTGGCGGCCCAGCTCGGCGCGATCCTCACCGCCGCGAGCGCATGACCAGGCGCGCCAGGGGCACGGAGCCGACTCCGTGCAGCACGACGCTGCCCAGGACGCAGATGACGGTGACGAACAGGATCGTGTCGGCGACCGTGCCGTCGGGCAGCGCGTTGTACGCCAGCAGCCCGAACACGATCGACGTCGTCCCGCGCGGGCCGAGCGCCGCGACCAGCACCCGTTCACGTCGGGTGAAGCGGGAGCCGATCAGCGCCAGCAGGACCGGAATGGCGCGGATCAGGGTGAGCGCCGCCAGGCAGAACAGGAGAATCGTCCACGAAATCTCCCACTCGATCCCCCACTCGATCACCAGGACCGCCGCCATTCCGACCACCAGCCACATCGTCATGCCCAGTTGCGCGCTGACGTCTTCGATCAGCTGGAAGTCATGCCTGGATCGCGCGATCGCCTCGCGCTGACCGGCTCGGCGGGCCCGTCGGATGACGAACATGCTGTGCACGAAGCGGAATGCGATACCGCTGACGAACGAGGCCACGAACCCGTTCCCGTCGATGGCCGAGGTGGCGAAGTAGGTCAGCACGGGTGTGGCGAGCACGAGAATGCGCCGGGACTGTTCGGTCATCCAGCCGGCGCCCGCGCACCGGTCCATCAGCCAGCCGATCGTGCCGCCGAGCAACAGTCCCACGACGACCGCTTTGGCCGCGAACGGAATGACCGTGCCCAGCGCTTCCAGCGGTGTCCGCTGCTGGAGCCAGTCACCGGCGAGGATCAGCGCGAACAGGAAGATCGGGGACACGATGCCGTCGTTGTAGCCGCCCTCGATGTTCAGGACGCTGCGGATCCGCACGGGCAGTCCCCGGTCGCGGACGACTTTCTCGGCCGACGCGAAGTCGATGGGCACGACGACGCAGGCCAGCACGAGCAGCACCGCCCAGGGCAGGCCGGGCAGCAGCACGAGGCCCAGCAGCACGGCCAGCGCCAGGCTGAGCGGCAGCGCGACCAGCAGCAGGCGGGCGACCGTGCCGGGGTGGTTGCCCCACAGCCGCCCGCCGCGCACCTCGGTGGCGTCCACGAACAGCAGGACCGCGAGGATGACCTCGGCGACGTGCTGGGCGATCGACGTGTTGAGGGCCGCGACGACGTCGTCGCCGACGACGAGGCCGAGCACCGCGCCCGCGACGACCATCACGACGGGAGCCCCGAGGTTCCACCGGGACAGTCGGTGCGCGGTCAGCGACCAGAGGACGACGGCGGTCAGCCCGAGAATGATAGTCATCGAATGCAGTTTTACACGGGTGTCGTGTTGTCGTCGGTCGGCGACAGGCCGTCCCGGCAGTAGCCGTGCTCACAGTCCCGGCCGGCGGCACCACCCGAACCCGCAGGCCCGCCCGGCCCCGGACAGCGCCGCCCCGTCGCCGAAGAAGCAGTCTGGTCGCATTGGAATCGTTCTCCCGTCCGGCAATTCCGCTTGCGATTCCCCGTCTCGGGTTGGCACATCCGGAGCAGGCCGGCCGGCCGAATGTTGCAAGTTCCCCGGGCGGCCTTGAATCACCCGGTAGTACTGGATAGACAGCGCGATGGGAGGAGGGCGGCTCCGGAGTGGACGAGATGACGGTGGAATTCCGCCTGCTGGACGATATCCAGGCGCTGGTCGCAGGCGAACCCGTCGACATCGGTCACACCCGCCAACGGGCGGTGCTGGCCGCGCTGCTGGTCGACGTGAACCGCACGGTGTCCGTCGGCCACCTGGTCGACCGGGTGTGGGGCGAACACCGGCTGCCCGTTCGGCCGTCCAGCGCGGTGCAGACCTACATCAGCCTCCTGCGGCGCGCCCTGGCCGAAGCCGAGGGTGTGGCGATCGCCTGGCGCTCGGACGGCTACCAGGTGTCGACGGACGCGGCGGCGGTGGATCTGCACCTGTTCCGCGACCTGGTCGACCGGGCCCGGACCACCGAGGACGACACCCGCGCCGTGAGCCTGTTCAAGCGGGCGTTCGCGCTGTGGCGGGGGCAGCCGTTCGGCACTCTCGACACGTGGTGGTTCACCTCGATCCGCACCGCGCTCGAACAGGAGCGGTACACCGCGCAACTCGATCTCACCGATGTCCAGCTCCGCAGTGGGCAACACGCGGAATTGCTGACCGAATTGTCCGACCGCGTCGTCCCGCACCCGCTCGACGAACGCCTGGCCGGCCAATTCATGCTCGCGCTCTACCGCAGCGGCCGGCAGGCCGACGCGCTGCGGCATTACGAAATGATCCGGCGTCGGCTGGTGGACGAGTTGGGCGCGGATCCCAGCGGACCGCTCCGGTCTCTCCATCAACGCATTCTCGCCACGCATCCCGACCTGACCGCGCCCACGAGAAGGGCCACCGCCGCACCGGTCCCCATCCCCCGCCAGCTGCCGGCTCCGCCGGGGACCTTCACCGGCCGGGCACCCGAACTGGCCGAGCTCACCGCCACCCTGGACGCAGGCGGCGGGCCGGGCGGCACGGTGATGATCTCGGCGATCGGCGGCGCGGGCGGCGTCGGCAAGACCTGGCTGGCCCTGCACTGGGCCCACCGGAACATCGACCGGTTCCCGGACGGCCAGCTCTACGTCAACCTGCGCGGCTTCGACCCCACGGCGGCTCCACTGCCCGCCGCGACGGCGCTGCGCGGCTTCCTGGACGCGTTCCAGGTCGACCCCGCTGCCATTCCGGCCGATCCGGACGCCCAGGCGGCGCTGTACCGGAGCCTGGTCGCCGGCAAACGGGTACTCGTCGTGCTGGACAACGCCCACGACACCGCGCAGGCCGTCCCGCTGCTCCCCGGCAGTCCACTGTGCACGGTGCTGGTCACCAGCCGGCACCAACTCCCCGGCCTGATCACCGGCCACGACGCGCGACCGCTCACCCTGGACGTGCTCGGCCCGCCCGACGCACGGAAGCTGCTCGTCCGCCACCTCGGCCACGGCCGGGTCGCCGCCGAACCGGACGCCGTGGCCGAGCTGCTCGCCTGCTGCGCCGGCCTGCCGTTGGCGCTGACCATCATGGCCGCGCGGGCCGCCGCCCACCCCACGTTCCCGCTCGCCGTCCTGGCCAAGGAACTCCGCCACGACAGCGACCGGCTGGACGCGTTGGACGCCGGTGAACTGAGCGCCAACCTGCGCGCGGTGTTCGCCAGCTCCTACCACGCCCTCGGCCCGGCCGCCGGGTTGTTGGAACTGCTCGGTTCGGCACCGGGACCGGACATCGGCCTCCCGGCCGCCGCGTCCCTGGCCGGCCTGCCGGCCCCGGCCACCGTCGACCTCCTGAAGCGGCTGGAACGGGCGCACCTGGTCCAGCAACACCGGCCGGGCCGCTACCGGATGCACGACCTCATCCGGCTGCACGCCACCGAGCAGGCACAGCGCCGTCCCCGGTCCGCCCTGGACGCGGCCCACCGGCGGCTGATCGACTTCTACGTGCACACCGCCGCCGCCGGCGACCACCTCCTGGAGCCGCACCGGGCACGCGTCGAACTGGGTCGACCGGAACCCGGCTGCGTCCCGTGGTCGCTCGCCGACCCGGCCGCCGCCACCGAGTGGTTCACCGAGGAACACCCCTGTCTGCTCGCCGCCCAGGAGTGGGCCGACGGCCGCGGCAGGCACGCCGAGGTGTGGCAGCTCGCCTGGACGCTGCACACCTTCCACCGCAGGCAAGGTCACCTGCGCGACCAGATCACCGCGTGGCGGGCCGGACTCGGTGCGGCCCGGCGGCTCGGCGCGAGGACCATGGTGGCCCAGGCCCACCGCTGGCTCGGCGACGCATTCCTCCGCACGCAGCAGCTCGACGAAGCCCATGACCACCTGCAACGGGCCCTCGCCCTGGTCGAGCAGTCCCAGGACGTCCGAAGCCAGGCGCACACCCAGCACTCCCTCGCGTGGGCGTGCGAACTGCGGGGCGACCACCGCAACGCGTTGACCCACGCGACCCAGGCCCTGCGGCTGTACCAGGTGCTCGCCGACCCGGTGGGCGAAGCCCGCGCGTTGAACCAGGCCGGCTGGCACCACGCCCAACTCGGCGAGTACACCGACGCCCGCGCGTTGTGCGAACGGGCGCTGGTCCTCAACCGCGAACAGGAGGACCTCGACGGCGAGGCGGCCACCGGGGACAGCCTGGGCTACATCGCCCACCAGACCGGCCGGCACACCGACGCGCTGCACCACTACCGGCACACCCTCACGCTGTTCCGGCGCATCGGCAACAACTACCAGGAGGCCGACACCCTGGACCGGCTCGGCCAGACCCACCTCGCCCTCGGCCGGCACACCGACGCCCGGCACGCCTGGTCGCAGGCGCTGGACCTGTACGAGGCCCAACGCCGTGCCGACGATGTCAGCCGGGTCCGGGAGCACCTGGCGGGCCTGGACCGATCGCCGTGACGTCAGGCCCCGACCGGCGTGGGCACGGCCGACATCCGGGGCACCAGCAGGAAGCTCAGCACCCCCGCGATCGACGTCAGCGCACACGCCGTCATGAGCGCGGGCAGCAACCCGGCGGTGCCGGCCAGCACCGGCCCGAGTAGGGAGCCGATCAGCGTCGCCAGCGCCTCTCCGGTGAAGAACACCCCCATGACCCGGCTCAGGATCCGGTTGGGCGTCACGCGTTGCAGCGTCGTCATCGGCACCACCAGGCACATCGAGCCGAACACGCCGACCACCACGGCCGCCGGCACGGCGGTGCCGAGCGACGACGACAGGAACAGGGCCACGTAGCCGGTCGAGGTCAGCACCAGCGCCGCAGCCGTCAGCCGGCCCGGCTGCACGCGGTCCAGCAAGAGCTTGATCAGCAGCGCGCCGAGCAGGAACCCCACGCCGAGCGCGGACATCACGACCCCGGTCGGCTCGTTGCCGCCCAGGTGGGTGATCCCGAACGGCACGAGCAGCGCGGTCAGCGACGCGTTGGCCGCCAGGAAAACCGCGTTGACCAGCAGCAGCGACCACGCCGTCCGGTCGGCGCGCACGAAGCCCAGCCCGGCGCGCAGTTCGCCGACGATCGCGGCGACGGTGGTCGGCGTGCGCTCACGCGGTGCGGTGCGCTTGCCGGTGAGCAGCACGAACAACGTCGACAGCAGGTAGCCCGACACGTCCAGGCAGATCAGGACATCGGCCCCGACCGCGGTGAGCAGCACCGCGCCCAGTGACGCGCCGACCAGCCGCACGACGCCGTCGGTGGTCGCGTTGAGCGAATTCGCGCCGGTCAGCAGCTTGCCGGTGCCCAGCACGGCGGGCAGGTGGGCCTGGAGGGCCGGACGGAACAGCACGGTGCCGGTGCTCTCCACCATCAGGGCGGCGTAGACCAGCCACAACATGCTCGGGTCGCGCGCCAACAGCAGGAGCGCGATCGCGCCCGCACGCAGCAGGTCCGTCGCGATCATGATCCGCCGCCGGTCGAACCGGTCGCCGACGACGCCCGCGAGCGGCCCGAGTACCAGCGGCGGCAGGAACTCCGCGAACAGTGTGAGCCCGGTCGCGACCAGCGACCCGGTCATCGCGTACACGTGGGCGGGGATGGCGATGACCAGCAGCCACTGCCCCATCGCACTGACCAGCCGCGCCGCCCACAGCAGGCGGAAGTCCCGAATCCGTAAGGCGCTGAGCACCGGCGCTACCCCCATGAGCTATTCTGACAGGAACATATAAGCGACGGCCGTGACTGTCAGAATATCCGGTGATCATGAACCCCACACGCCTCGGTGCCCGGCTCCGCGCACTCCGCACCGCCTCGGGCCGCACCGTCGCCTCCGTCGCGGTGGAGGCGGGCCTGTCCGTGCCCTACATCTCCAACCTGGAGAACGGGCGCGGCAACCCGACCACGTCCACGCTCTCCCGCCTCGCGCACGCGTTCGACTCCCGGCTGCTGATCGACTTCGTCCCGCCCACCGCCGAGGACGACCGGGCCGTGCACCCCTCCGCCGAGCTGGTCCGGTTCAGCCGCGGGCCGCGATTCCGCAAGGCCGTACACGCGATCGCCGAACGCCTGGACCGTGCGCCCGACGAACTGTCCGCCGAGTTGACCGCGTGGCTGGCGCAGTTGAGCCGCACCCTCGGCCGGGAGGTCGGTCCGGGTGACCTCGACCGACTACTCGACGCGGTGCTGCTCATCGTGGCCCACCCACGCGACACCGGGTGAAGCGGTGTGCACGGCCACGAAACGACCGGTTGCCCCCAAGGACACCGCCCATAAGGACAACCGGTCACGTGCGGAGCGGGCTCCGGTCAGCCGGGCTTGGTGGCGGTGACGAGGACGCGCCTGGTCAGCGGCATCGTCGGAAGCACGGTGCGCGCCTCGGTCTGGATCACGGTCAATCCGGGATCATCGGACGGGTCGGCTTCGAGCACCGCCTCGTACACCGCCTGCCGCCGCCGATCCCACTCGGGCCGCTCGGCCACGTCGACGTCGACGAACCCGGCATCGCGCAGCACCCGGCCACAGTCCAGGTTCGCGAACCTCTCCGGAACGCCCACGTCACCCAGGGTGCGGGCTTCCCAGCAGGTCAACACGACGCGACCGCCGGGACGCAGCACCCGGCGCAACTCCCCCGCCACCAGATCGCGGTCCGCCGCGAACTGGAGCGCGTCCACGCACATCACCGCGTCGGCCACCCCGTCGCCCAGTCCGGTCCCCGCCAGATCCCCGACCACGAACCGCGCCCGCTCCCCCAACCCGAACGCGTCCCGCCGCCGCGACGCGGACGCCACCGCGACCGGTGAACCGTCGACACCGCACAGCGCGGCACCGAGCCGCCGGGCCACCCACATACCCGGACCACCACGTCCGCACGCGACATCCACCAGGAGCCCACCGGGCGCGACCCGCCCGGCCGACGCGATCTCCTCCAGGCCCGACACCGGCACGTAGGAGAACGGCTCCACCTCCGCCGGCAACTCCGGGTCGAACAGGCCCGGGAACACCCGACGCAGCCACGTCGACCGTTCCACGAGCAGAAAGGCGTCGTCGAACGTCTCGGGCAGGCCGCTCATCACCTCACCATAGCCACCTGATCAGGGCCGGAACGCCGCCGGCACGTCACGAGCCGACCGTCCGGGAACCCGACCACCGCCGACGCCCCGCTCGCGTCCGCGACCGGGTAGTGCAGACCGGAGCCGTCGCCGAAGTCGATATCGGCACCACCAGGCACCGCCCTGCACCCGCCGGCGCCGGTCGACCCCGCCTGCTCGGCGGACCGAACTGCCCGGCAATTCCGGGTCGAGACCACGAGCCACGGCTTCGATCGTTTCGAACAGGACAAGCACGGACAATAGCCGGCGTGACGTGCTTAATCAGCGGACTCGCCGACAGGCGAATGGAACCCGCCGACAAGGCGACTCCCCACGCATAGCGGGAGGTTGCACTGTCCGGTGGAACCATGTTTGTCGGGTGCCGTGCGATGATCCGATCCTCGCCTGTGTCCACGATTGAACCCCGCGTCTGTGCGGTTCCCGCAAGATATGCGTTCACCTGGAATAGGAGGCGGCACGGTGCTCGACCTGCGACGGCTCCAGCTACTGCACGAACTGCGGTCACGCGGCACTCTGGCGGCCGTCGGCCAGGCGTTGTCATTGACCCCTTCAGGGGTGTCCCACCAGCTCGGCGTGCTACAGCGGGAAGTGGGGGTGGCGCTGGTGGAAAGGGTCGGCCGGAACATCCGGCTGACTTCGGCCGGGGAATTGCTCGCCGATCACGCCGAAGCCCTGCTCGACCGGCTGGAGGAAGCGGAGCAGGACCTGACTTCGCATACCGGGCACGTGGCCGGGACCTTTCGGATCGGCGCATTCTCGACTGCCATCACCCATTTAGTGGTACCCAGTCTTCCCGCACTCACCCGACACCACCCCGATCTGCGCATCGAAATCACCCACGACGAGACCGACCGCGCCCTCCGCGAACTGGCGCTCGGCGAACTCGATCTGGTGCTGGCCGACGAGTACGAGCAATTCCCCCGGCAACGCGACCACCGGCTGACCCATGAGCCGCTGCTGGTCGAGCCCGTGCGGGTCGTGGTCCCGCTCCGGCACCCACTGGCCAGGCGACCGGGGCCGGTCGCCCTGTCCGGACTGGCCGACTCGGTATGGGCGGCCGGGCCACCCGACACGAGTCACGCGTCGCTGGTGACCGCCCTGTGCACCAGGCTCGGCGGGGTCCGGCCCGACATCCGGCACCGGTCCGAC
>CBHFOL010000285.1:0-10506 GCA_965995405.1 uncultured Saccharothrix sp. | reverse complement strand
GCAAGGACGACAACATCCAGCGGTACAAGGGTCTCGGCGAGATGAACGCCGAGGAACTGTGGGAGACGACGATGGACCCGGCCAACCGGGTGCTGCTCCAGGTGACCATGGACGACGCGGCGACCGCCGACGAGCTGTTCAGCGTGCTGATGGGCGAGGACGTCGAGGCGCGGCGGTCCTTCATCACCCGCAACGCCAAGGGCGTGCGGTTCCTGGACGTCTGAGCGTCCCGTTTAGTTCACGTCCACCCAGGCCGGCCGACAGGAAAGAAGAACCGTGACTGAGACGACGCTGCCTCCGGGCGGGGGAGACCGCACCGAGCCGCGCGACCTCCAGCAGGAGATGCAGAACTCGTACATCGACTACGCGATGAGCGTGATCGTGGGACGAGCGCTGCCCGACGTGCGCGACGGCCTCAAGCCCGTGCACGTCCGCGTCCTGTACTCGATGTACGACTCGGGCTTCCGCCCGGACCGCAGCTACAACAAGTGCGCCCGCGTGGTCGGCGACGTGATGGGCAACTACCACCCGCACGGCGACTCGGCCATCTACGACGCACTGGTCCGCCTCGCCCAGCCGTGGGCCATGCGGTACCCGCTGATCGACGGCCAGGGCAACTTCGGCTCCCAGGGCAACGATCCGGCAGCCGCGATGAGGTATACCGAGTGCCGGCTCACCCCGTTGGCCATGCAGATGCTGGCCGACATCGAGGAAGAGACCGTCGACTTCCGGGACAACTACGACGGCCGCATCCAGGAGCCGACGGTCCTCCCGTCGCGCGTGCCGAACCTGCTGATCAACGGCTCGTCCGGGATCGCGGTCGGCATGGCCACCAACATCCCGCCGCACAACCTGCGCGAGGTCGCGGACGGCGTGGTGTGGGCGCTGGACAACCCCGAGGCGTCCGACGAAGAGACGCTCGAAGCGATGATCGCCCGGATCAAGGGGCCGGACTTCCCGACGTACGGCCAGATCCTCGGCACGTCCGGCATCGACGACGCGTACCGCACCGGGCGCGGCTCGGTGAAGATGCGCGCGGTCGTGGAGATCGACGAGGACACCAAGGGCCGCACCATCCTGGTCGTCACCGAGCTGCCCTACCAGGTCAACCCGGACAACCTGGTGGAGAACATCGCCGCCCTGGTGCGCGACCAGAAGCTCACCGGCATCGCGAACATCGCCGACGAGTCGAACAAGCGCATCGGGATGCGGATCGTGGTCACGCTCAAGCGGGACGCGGTCGCCAAGGTCGTGCTGAACAACCTCTACAAGCACACCCAGCTCCAGTACTCGTTCGGTGTGAACATGCTGTCCCTGGTCGACGGCGTGCCGCGCACGCTGCGCCTGGACCAGATGATCCGGCACTACGTGAAGCACCAGATCGAGGTCATCGTCCGGCGGACCCGGTTCCGGCTGCGCAAGGCCGAGGAGCGGGCCCACATCCTGCGCGGCCTGGTCAAGGCGCTGGACCACCTGGACGAGGTCATCGCGCTGATCCGCCGGTCGGCCACGCCCGACATCGCGCGCACCGGCCTGATCGAACTGCTCGACGTGGACGAGATCCAGGCCAACGCGATCCTGGAGATGCAGCTGCGCCGGCTGGCCGCCCTGGAGCGGCAGAAGATCATCGACCAGTTGGCCGAGATCGAGCTGGAGATCGCCGACCTCAAGGACATCCTGGACAAGCCGGAGCGGCAGCGCGCGATCGTGCGCGAGGAGCTGCTGGCGATCGTCGAGAAGCACGGCGACGACCGGCGCACCAGGATCGTGCCGTTCGACGGCGACGTGTCGATGGAAGACCTGATCGCGGTCGAGGACGTCGTCGTCACCATCACCCGGACGGGTTACGCGAAGCGGACGAAGACCGACCTGTACCGGTCGCAGAAGCGCGGCGGCAAGGGCGTCCAGGGCGCGCAGCTCAAGCAGGACGACATCGTGCAGCACTTCTTCGTGTGCTCCACGCACGACTGGATCCTGTTCTTCACCAACAAGGGGCGGGTGTACCGGGCCAAGGCGTACGAGCTGCCCGAGGCCAACCGCAACGCGCGCGGCCAGCACGTGGCGAACCTCCTGGCGTTCCAGCCGGAGGAGGAGATCGCCCAGGTCATCCAGATCAAGAACTACGGCGTCGCGCCGTACCTGGTGCTGGCCACCCGGAAGGGGTTGGTGAAGAAGTCGAAGCTGTCCGACTTCGATTCCAACCGATCGGGTGGTCTCATCGGCATCAACCTGCGGGACGACGACGAGCTGGTCGGCGCGGTGCTGTGCTCGGCGGAGGACGACCTGCTGCTGGTGTCGGCGGACGGCCAGTCCATCCGGTTCCACGCGGGTGACGAGGCGCTGCGGCCGATGGGCCGGGCCACGTCGGGCGTGCTCGGGATGCGGTTCAACACCGGTGACGAGCTGCTGTCGATGGGCGTGGTGCAGGAGGGCCTGTTCGTTTTGGTGGCCACCGACGGCGGGTATGCCAAGCGCACGCCGATCGAGGACTACCCGGTGCAGGGCCGCGGCGGCAAGGGTGTGCTGACCATTCAGCACGACCGCCGGCGTGGCAGGCTGGTCGGCGCGCTCATCGTCGATGTGGATGATGAGCTGTACGCCATCACCTCCTCGGGCGGGGTCATCCGGACCAGCGCCGTGGAGGTGCGCAAAGCGGGCAGGCAGACGAAGGGCGTCCGGTTGATGAACCTCGGTGAAGGGACCACTCTCATCGCGGTGGCACGCAACGCGGACGAGACCGGAGACGTCACCACCAATGACGTCACCAACGGAGGTGGCGCGGACGAGGACGCGGTCGGGGATGCCGTCGACGGTGTTGTGGTCGACGGGGTGGCCGAGGGTGTCGTCGCCGAGGACGCGGCCGGTGACGGCGTGGTCGGCGGAGACGTGACCGGTGAAGGCGCCGGTGGCGAGGACGTCGGCGGCGACCAGGCCGGGCCTGCCAACTAGTGCGAACGAGAGGTTGAGGACAGCTCGTGACTTCACCCGACAAGCCAGAGGACAAGACCGCGGTGATCACCCGGCCCGGTGCCGAGGCGACACCTGAACAGCCGACGGTGCAGACCTCATCGGGTGCGTCACCGAGCGCCTCACCCGGCGCTTCACCGGCGGGCGGCGGGCCGACGGTGCCGGTCACGCCGCCTGCTTCCGCCGGCTCGGCCGGAGCTGGTGCTACGGCTGGTTCGGCCGGTGCTGCCGGTGTCGGTACTCCGGCTGGTGCCGGCGGTTCGGCCAGTGCCGGTGGCTCGGCTGGTTCGGCGGAGACCGTCGAGCAGGAGACGCCCGCCGCGCCGCCGCCGTGGCAGCGGGTGACCAGCGACGCGCAGTACGGCCAGGCGCAGCAGGTGGGGCCGGGCGACCCGGCCCCCCAGCCGGCGGCGCAGCCCGCGTACCCGGCGTCCGACCCGGACACGGTGGCGGTGGCCCGGCCGGTCGTCACCGGTGCGGCCCCGCCCCAGCCGGCCGGCCGCACGTCGGTGAACCTGGGCGCGGCGAACGGGCGTCCGGCGGCGGCACCGTCGGCGCGGCGGCCCGGTCGTGGGCCCCGGCGGGCGAGCCTCCAGGTGAAGCGGGTCGACCCGTGGTCGGTGCTGAAGCTGGCGCTGGTGCTGAGCGTGGCGCTGTTCTTCGTGTGGCTGGTCGCGGTGGGTGTGCTGTACGGCGTGCTGAACGGCATGGGTGTGTGGGACAAGATCAACAACACCGCGAACGACCTGTTGCAGGGCAACGAGCCGTCCGGTGACCCGTTGATCAGCGCGGGCCGGGTGTTCGGCGTCGCGGCGATCGTGGGCGCGGTGAACATCGTGCTGTTCACGGCGTTGGCGACGGTCGGCGCGTTCGTCTACAACGTGTCGGCGGACCTCGCGGGCGGGCTGGAAGTGACCTTGTCCGAGCGGGAGTGATCGGGTGTCCGGTCGCGCGCCGTGGCCGGACCCCCTGATTTGGGGCCACGACAGTGGATCGTGTACTGTTGCCGTCGTTGCCCCGAGGGCCTATAGCTCAGGCGGTTAGAGCGCTTCACTGATAATGAAGAGGTCGGAGGTTCAAGTCCTCCTAGGCCCACCGGAAGTTTCGCAAGGATTGCAGAGGGGAACTGCTGTGAAGAAGATCATCGCACTTGTCGCCGTCGCCGGTGCGGTCCTGTTCTTCGTCAAGCGCAGCCGCTCGGCGAAGGCCGACGCGGACCTGTGGCGCGAGGCCACCGCTCCGACCGACTGAACCCGCGAGGGCGGTCCTTCTGCCGCCCCTCGTGAGGGGGACGTAGCTCAATTGGCAGAGCACCGCCTTTGCAAGGCGGGGGTTAGGGGTTCGATTCCCCTCGTCTCCACTCGACTCCGGGTGAGCTGTGTCCGCGAAGTGCGCGGACCGGCTCGCCTTGTCGTGCTTTGCGGGGGGTGCAACCCCGCGCCCCGTCCGGTGGGCTTCGTCCTCGGCTTCGCCGCCTGATGTGCGATGGTGGGCTTGCCTGGAGCTCGTTCGGTGAGCTCGTCTTCGGGCCTCGTTCGGGCCGGGAAGCGGCTCTCGGCCCGGTGCTCGTATCAGGGGGCTGGCTGTGGGCTTGGTTACCTGTGGGATCACGGTTTCGGTGGACGGGTTCGTCGCCGGGCCTCGGCAGGGTTTGGGCGATCCGATCGGTGTGGGCGGCGACGCGCTGCACCGGTGGATGTTCGAGCAGGGCGAGGTGCACGGTGCGGAGATCGCCGGGCTGACCTCTGCCGGCGCGTACGTCATGGGGCGCAACATGTTCGGGCCCGGGCGTGGTGAGTGGGACCTGGAGTGGCGCGGGTGGTGGGGCGACGAGCCGCCGTACCACGCGCCGGTGTTCGTGTTGACGCACCACCCGCGTGAGTCGGTGGAGATGGCCGGTGGGACCACGTTCCACTTCGTCACCGACGGGATCGAGGCGGCGTTGGGGCGGGCGCGGGAGGCGGCGGGTGAGCGGGATGTCGCGATCGCCGGTGGCGCTTCGGTGGTGAACCAGTACCTCGCGGCCGGGTTGGTGGACGAGCTGTGGCTGCACGTCGCGCCGGTCGTCCTGGGTGCCGGTGAGCGGCTGTTCGACGGGGTCGGGGCGCTCGGGCTGGAGCCGGTCGAAGTCGGTGGCACCGATCTGGTGACGCACGTGCGCTATCGGGTGAAGAAGTAGCCCGGTTAGCCCGGTGCGGAAGTAGGTTTGCCGCCGTCCGGTGGCGGTCTCGACGTGGTCTTGAAGTTGGTGTTGAAGCGGACAGGCGGGCGTCGTGTTGGCGACGCCCGCCTTTGTTCGTCCGTTGGTGCCGGCCCCGGGGTCGATCGGCTGTCGGGGCCTGCTCCGGCTGTGCGTTCGGTTGTGTGTTCGATCGGTCGTGCGTTCGATCAGGCGTTGGCGAGCCTGGTCGAGGGGTTGTGCTGCTTGCGCGAGGCGATCACCTTGTCCAGCGCCCAGGAGCCGGGGCCGGTGAACACCAGGAGCAGGAAGACCCACGAGTACACGGCGGCTAGTTCGCCGTGGTTCTGGATCGGGAGCAGCCCTTCCGGCTGATGTACGACGAAGTACGCGTACGCCATGGCGCCCGACGAGATCAGGGCGGCGACGCGCGTCCCCAGGCCGATGACGATCAGCGCGCCACCGACGAGTTCGATCAGTCCGGCGGGACCGGCGGGCCAGGACGTGATGGACACCGCGCCCTTGCTCCCCAGCACGCCGAACACCTTCTGTGCCCCGTGACACACGAACAACACGCCGACGACGATCCGGAACAGCGCTAGGGCGTGATCACGACCGCGGTCAAAGACGTTCATCTTGGGTCAGTCCTCACATCGCAGGGCGGCCTGGCAGGGTAAGGACAAGCTAACCCTCCTAACGTTGCGTGCCTAGGTCGTCACCCTGTCGATTAGCTGTTGGGATTCTGATTGACTTGCGGTGCTATGAACCGAACGCTGCGCAATGCCCTGCCGTCCCTGCTGGTCCTCGGCGCGCTGACCGCGTGCGGCCCCGGAAGCGAACCCGCTCCGACCTCGACCGCGCCGCCGACGAACCCCCCGACCACCCAATCCTCGGCCGCCGCACCGGCCGGGCCGCCACCCGTTCCGGAGCCGACCGCTGATGGGATGTGTCCATATTTGGAGTCGGCGTTCGTAGCCGAAGCCAACGGGCAGTTGGTGCGCAATGTCCGCTTGTCCGCGGACGAACCCCGTCCCGCTTGTTTCTTCTACGCCAATGCCACCGACGTGCAGTTGTCGGTGTGGGTGTTCAGCGGCGATCCGAAGACCGCGAAAGCCGTCGTCGACCGGGCTGCCCCGGTAGCCGGCTCAAGTCCCGCGACCGCACCCACCGGCTGGGCCGGCGGCTCCCTGGTGGGTGCCGAGGGCGCGGTCTACGCGGTGTCGAAGGACGGTGACGCGGTGGTCGTGACCAGCAACCAGAAGCAGACCATCAAAGCCAAGCGCATCGCCGAGACAGTCATCCAGAACCTGTCCCTGTAAACCCAACAACGCAAACCCAACAACGTAAACTTTGCAAAGTAAACTCAACAATGTAACGCTGGCCAAGGTTAAGGCGGCAAAGCAAACTTAACTTCGTGACTTTGACGTCGTAAACCTTGCACGCGCCGGTCGAAGCCGCGGCCGGGCCGGTGTTACATTGTTAAGCTTGCGTTGTTAAGTTTACTTTGTTGGGTTTACTGGAGTGTCAGCTTCGGTCGGTGGCGTTCTGGTCGCTGGACCGGCCGTTGCGGGCAGCGCGGTTCAGGGTCTGGTCTTGGGTCTCGCCGTGGGGCTGGTTCTGGGATGGGTCGGCGGTCGGCGGGTCGGTGTGCTCAGTGCGCTCGGTCTCGACCTCGTCCACCTCCTCCAGATGTACCTCTTGCGGGCGACGGGAGAGGGCTACGCAGGCGGCTACCGCGCCGGCCGCGAGGATGGCCAGGAGCCAGGGCCACTTGCGGTGCTTCTTGGGCTTTTCGGGTGCCGCGAAGTCCTTGCGGGCCTGCTTGGCCGCCTTGCGGACGTCCTTGGCCCGGGACTTCGCCTCGCGGCGCGCCAGGTCCGCGGCCTTCGCCACGTCCTTGCGGATGCCCTTGGCCTTCTTCGCCAGCTGCTTGCGGGTCCGGCGGGTGGACTTCTCGACCTCCTCGGCCTTCTCCACAAGTGCGCCCGCCCGGTCCGCCACCACGGCCCGGATGTGGTCCGCCGTGACGCCCCGCTCGGCCAACCGGGCCTCCGTGCGTTCCGCCCACTCGGCCGCCGCACCGGCACCGGCCTGACCAGCGCGGACCGCGCCTCGGCGAGCCGCGCGCAGACCCGTGCCGACGGCCTTGCCAACCGATTCCCCGGCCCTGGCCATGGCGTCCACCTCGTCCATTTCGCGCTCCACAAGCTGTCGGTTCGTCCCACTCCGGCTATACCCATCCTGCCCCTTCCCGAACCTTCCCGCCTTCGGATGGCACGATGGTGGGTGTGGCAGACAGCAACGACTCGCTCGTCGGGACCAAGGTGACGGCGACCCTGCACACTTCGCAGGGCGACATCCGCATCACTCTTTTCCCCGACCACGCTCCCAAGACGGTGGCCAACTTCGTCGGCCTGGCGGAGGGGACCAAGGACTACTCCGAGGCCAACGCGCGCGGGGAGGCGACGGGTCCGTTCTACGACGGCGCGGTCTTCCACCGCGTGATCGCCGGCTTCATGCTCCAGGGCGGCGACCCGACCGGCACCGGTCGCGGCGGCCCCGGGTACAAGTTCGCGGACGAGTTCCACCCCGAACTCCAGTTCAACAAGCCGTACCTGCTGGCGATGGCGAACTCCGGGCCCAACTCGAACGGCTCGCAGTTCTTCGTCACGGTCGCGCCGACCACGTGGCTGAACTTCAAGCACACCATCTTCGGTGAGGTCGCCGACCAGGACTCGATCAACGTCGTGAACGCCATCGGCAACCTGCCGACCGGCGCGGGCGACCGCCCGGTCACCGACGTGGTGATCGAGAAGGTCTCGATCGAGCGCGCCTGAGAACAGCGCGATGAGCTCGCCCGTCTCCCCCGGTGACCCGGTCGGTGCCGCCGTCTGCGTGCGGCACCCGAACCGGGCCACCGGGCTGCGGTGCACCCGGTGTGAACGCCCCGCCTGTCACGAGTGCCTGCGCGAGGCCTCGGTCGGCTACCAGTGCGTGGACTGCGTGTCCCAGGGGCAGCGCACGATCCGCCGCACCCGCACGTCCGTCGGCGCGCCCCAGGGGTCCGGCCGGCTGGTCGTGACGCCGGTGCTGATCGCGCTGAACGTCCTGGTGTTCGCGATCACCGCCGCGCAGGCGGGCAACGTCATGAACAACGAGCGCTCGCGGTTGTTCGTCGACTTCTTCCTCTGGCCCGGCGGGGTCTACCTGGGCGAGTGGTGGCGGCTGGTCACGTCCGGCTTCCTGCACTTCGGGCCGGTGCACCTGGCGCTGAACATGATCGCGCTGTACGTGCTGGGCCGTGACCTGGAACCGGAGTTCGGCCGGCTCCGGTTCGTGTCCGTCTACCTCGTGTCGCTGCTCGGCGGCGGGGTGGCGATCTACCTGTTCGGCGCGCTGAACACCCCGGTCGCCGGCGCGTCCGGCGCGGTCTACGGGCTGATGGGCGCGATGCTGGTGGCCGTGCTGCGGCGCAAGCTCAACGCGAGTTCCGCGCTCGGCGTGATCGGCCTGAACCTGGTCATCAGCTTCACCCTGCCCGGTATCTCGCTGCTCGGACACCTGGGTGGCCTGATCGTCGGCGCGGCGGTGACCGCGGGCCTGGTGTACGCGCCGTCCGCCCGTCGCGACGCGTGGCAGGCGGCGGCGGTCGTGGGTGCGTTCGCGCTGCTCGTGCTGTTGGCCGTCGTCCGGACCGGCCAGCTGGGCTGACCGGGTGCGGCTCACGGTGCTCGGCGGCGTCGGCGCGTGGCCGACCGCGACCGCCGCCGCGAGCGGCTACCTGGTGTCGTGCGACGGCTTCACCGTCCTGGTCGACCCCGGTTACGCGTCGTTCCCGGCGTTGCAGGCGGTGCTGTCCGTCGCCGACGTGGACGCCGTGCTGGTGACCCACGGGCATCCCGACCACTGCGCCGACCTCAACCCGCTGCTGCGCGCGCGGGCACTCGGGGACGACCTGCCGCCGTTGCCGCTGTACGCGCCGGACGGTGCGCTGGACCGGGTGCTCGCCCTCGACCAGGTGACCTTGACCAGCGCCTACACCCTGCACGCGTTCGACGGTCCGGTGGAGCTCGGGCCGTTCCGGGTGGACACGTTCGACCTGCCGCACTTCGTGCCGAACGCGGGCATCCGCCTGGCGACCGACCGGCACGTACTGGCGTACACGGGCGACACCGGGCCGAGTCCGGCGATCGTCGAACTGGCCCGGGACGCGGACGTGTTCCTGGCCGAGGCGACGTTCGCCGACCGGGTGCGGCCCGCCGACAACGCCCCGTTCCTGTCCACGGCCCGGCAGGCGGGCGAGTACGCGTCGGCGGCCGACGTGGGCCGGCTGGTGTTGACCCACCTGTGGCCCGAGTCGTCACCCGACGCCGCCCTGGAGGCCGCCCGGGTCGCCTACCGGGGCCCGCTGGACGTCGCCGTGCCGGGCCTGCTCGTGGACCTCACGGCCGGAGAACACGATGCCGACGAACAGGCTGCCGACCTCACGACTTGAGAACACCCGGCCCGAGATCACTCAGCCTGAGGTCACCCGGCCGGAGGTCACCTAGCCTGAGAACAGCAGGTGCCGACAGGCGTACCGCTCTCAGCGTCGACCGCTCGAATTGTCGTACCCCTGTGGTGGAATGAAAGCAGGGGTCCCCCTGGGCGGGGGACTTGTGCGGGAGCGTGCCCGGCCGGTGCTGTCGGAGCGTGGACGGGAATTGTCGTACCCCTCCGGTTGGATATACGCAGGGGTTCCCGAGTCGGGGGGACGCCTGCGGGAGCGTACCCGGCCGGGCGGGACGGCGACCTCACGGTCGTAGGGCGTGCAGGACGTCGGCGACGTCACGTGGGTCGGTGCCCAGGTCCATCGGGGTCAGCACGAACAGCTGCTCTTCCTCGCCCTGTTGCCAGTCCAGCTCCAGGGTGGCCACCTCGCGGCCCAGGCGGCGGGTGTGGGCCAGTTTCACCTTCACCTCGTGCCACGGCAGGTGGCGGGTGCCGGTGACGGTGCGGACGGTCAGGCCGGTGGGGTCGGCGGTGAGCTTCGGGCGCAGGAACGTGCCGTAGGCCGCCAGTCCGAGCAGCAGCACGGTCGCGGTGCCCAGCAGGACTCTGGTGGTCGGCTCGGTGCCCAGGACGGCCGCCAGGAGCGCGCCCGCGGCCAGTGCCCAGGCCAGGCCGACCACGGCGGGACTCGGGGACCAGGAACGATGTTCGGTCACGCCTTCGAGTGTTCCGCATGTGGACAACTGGAGAGCTCTACCGGGGCTTGTGCATTTTGGCGCAAAGTTGTCCACAGGAGTTGTCCCCATTGGGGATGAGTTACACCCCTGTGCTTCGGTGACCCTCGGGTGAACTGGGTGAACTACCGGCTA
>CBHFOL010000284.1:0-10536 GCA_965995405.1 uncultured Saccharothrix sp. | reverse complement strand
CGAAACCCGACCCGCGCCGATCCGCCGGACTTGCCGGGTGGTCAGTCCGCGCCGGCGGTGACACCGTCCGGTACGGCGGCGGGAACCCGGCCGGCGGCGGTCGTCGGGGCGAGTTTGGTGACGGTCGCGGTGGCGTAGCGCAGGGACGGGCCGATCTCGTCCACCTCGAACTCGATGGTGGAACGCTTCTCGCCGGCCTTGTCGTACGAGCGCTGCCGCAACCGGCCCTGCGCGACGACCCGCATGCCACGGTCCAGGCACGCCGCGACGTGTTCGGCGAGCTGGTTCCAGCAGGTGCAGCGCAGGAACAGCGTGTCCCCGTCGCGCCATTGACCCGACTGCCGGTCGAACGTGCGCGGGGTGGACGCGATGGCGAAGTTGGCCACCGCCGTACCGGACTGGGTGTACCTCAACTCCGGTGCCACGGTCAGGTTCCCGATGACGGTCAGAGTGGTCTCGCCGGCCATGTCAGTACTCCTCGCTGGTGTCGTGATCGGTGGACGGGGCGGGTTCCGGGTCGGTGTGCCCGCCGGGGAAGCCCATGGCGGTGTCGGTGTCGCCGAACCCCGCGACCAGCTTCCGCAGCCGGTCCGGGTGCAGCCCCGCGTCCAGCGCTGCGCGGACCAGGGCGGACATCCGGTGGCCGGGATACGCGTCCTGGGCGCGCTCCAGGGCGATCGAGGCGAGGGCCCCGTCGCCCTGGAGGTAGGCGGAGATCGCCAGCAGGGTCGCCGGTTCCGCGCGTTCGGGTGCCGGGCATTGCCGGGTCAGCTCGGTCCACAACCGGTGCGCGGCCACGGCGTGCCCGCCCAGCGCGAACTCCAGGCACCGGTCGCGCACGACACCGTCGGCCAGGGCGCTGCCGAGTTCGGCGACCTCGGTGTCGGTCAGCCGTTCCACGCGGGCGGCGGTCTGCTCGACCTGGCCGCGCACCAGGTGGAACCTGCGCTCGCTGCCCGCACCGGTCCGCCGGTCCGGCTCCGGGTGGTCGGCCATCGCGTCCATCAGCCGCGAACGGCGGTCCAGCGCGTCGTCGGGGTCCGGGTCCAGGGTCGCGGCCAGCGTCCGCCGGTCCGGCCAGGTGACCAGGCCCTTGACCACCGCCAGCAGGCTGGCCGGGGACTGTGCGGGGTCGGGCACGGTCCCGGTCCGGTCGGGGTCGCCGTAGACGAACCACCGCGCACCCGCCGCCACCTCGGGCACCCCGTAGACCTCCACGACCGACCCGCACCAGTGCGCGAACGCGGCCGTCACCTCCGCCGCGAACACCGCGCACCCGCCCGTGCCGTCGGGATCGAGATCGTCGCCGACGATCAGCGCGACCACCGTCGCCGGGCCGCATTCGCGGTGGACGGTGTCGGCCAGTTCGTCGGCGATCCGCCGGTAGTGCCGAGCGGCGGGCAGGTCCACCCGGTAGGTCCCCGCCACCCCGCCGTCACCCACCACCAGCAGGGCCAGCGAATCGGTCGGATAGAACCCGAGCAGGAACGGAAGCGCGGCGAACACCTGCCCGGGGTCGGACAGGTCCACCGCCTCCCGGCCGGAACCGGAAACGCCGGGTCCGCCGTGGGTTGCGTCGTCATCGGTCATCGGTGCTCACCTCATCGGATCGACTGGCGTCGAGAGGCCCACTGGCACGACACACCTGTAGTCCTTTGTGGACTTGCCTGGTGTGGGTGTCCGCCTCTCGGCACCGCGGGTCGGCGTGGGCCGGATGTCGTGCCCGCCGCCTGGGGTTCGGACACAGGCCGGGGCGGGTGTGGGGCAAACGCTCTTTGTTTGCGGCACACCCACCCGGCCTGTAGAACCAGGCGGGCGGTGGGCACGACACCCGGCCCCGACCCCCTGATCCCCTTGTCCCGCCACCACCGATGCGGTACGCGGGTGTGACGATGGGGTTCCCGGTCACGGTCGGGTGGTCCCGTCGACCACGTCAGTCGTGCTCGCCGGTGTCGCGGTCGGTGTCGTCCCACCAGTCCCGACCAGGGAGCGGGCGGTCGAGGTCGGCGCGGTGCCGGTCGGCGCACCGTCGGGCCAGGTGCAGCACGCTGGCCGGAGGCATCCCGTGGTCCAGCGCGGTCCGGACGAGCCCGGCCAGCCGGTGGTCGGGGACCGCGTCCTGGGCGCGGTCGAGGGCGATGTGGGCCAGTGCCCCGTCGCCCCGGATGTAGGCGCAGCACGCCAGCAGGGTCGCCGGCTCCGCGCACTCCGGGGCCGGGCACTGCCGGGTCAACTCCGTCCACAACCGTTCCGCCGCGACCGCGTGCGGGCCGATGGCGAACTCCAGGCACCAGTCGCGCACATACCGGTCGGCCAGGGTGTGGCCGAGTTCGGCGACCTCCCCGTCGGTCAGCGGTCCCACGCGGGTCGCGGACCGCTCGACCTGGCGGCGCACGAGCTGGAAGCGGCGTTCCGTCTCCTCGATCGTCAGGTCGGGTTCCGGACGGTCGGCGAGAGCGTCCATCAGCCGGGAACGCCGGTCCAGCACGTCGTCCGGGTCGGGCCGCACCAGCGCGACCAGGCTCTCCCGGTCCGGCAGGGTGACCAGACCCATCCCGACCGCCTCCGCGTGCAGCGGCGAGTCGGCGGGGTTCGGCACGGTCCCGGTGTCGCCGGGGCGGCTGTAGGCGAACCACCGGGCACCCTCGGCGATGCCCGGCACCCCGTAGACGTGCGCAACCAGCCCGCACCGGGCGAAGGCCGAGGTGACGTGCGTGGCGAACGCCCCGCGCGAGGTGCTCCCGTCCGGGCCTAGGTCGTCGCCGACGATCAACCCGACGATCCCCACCCGGCCGTACCGGAGCACCGCGTCGGGCAGTTGCCCGGCGATATGCTCGCACTGTCGGGGGTCGGGCAGGTCCAGGCGGACAGTGGTCACCAGCCGCGTGCCGTCCAGCACGAGCAGGATCAGCGAGTCGGTCGGGTAGAACCCGAGCAGGTGCGGAACCGCAGCACACAACTGTCCGGCATCCGGCAGGACAACCCGTGCCCGTGCCGGACCCGGGCCGTGCGACGGGTCCTGGGGTGTGTCGTCATCGGTCATCGGTGCTCACCTCTCCGGATCGACTGGCGTCGGGACACCGGGACCGGGAGCCCGCCGTCTGATCAGAAGTCCTCTATGGACTTGTGACCGAGACCGGGCTCGCGGTGTGGACTGCTCGGTACCTCGACACGGCTGGTCGGCGCGGGCCGGGTGTCGTGCCCGCCGCCCGGGGTTCGGACACAGGCCGGGCGGGTGTGGGGCAAACGCTCTTTGTTTGCGGCACACCCGCCCGGCCTGTAGAACCGGGCAGGCGGCGGGCGCGACACCAGGCCCGCGACCTCTTACCCACCAACGCCTTCACCGACTCCCACAACCGCCTCGACCGGCGTTCAGGAGAAGTGGCTGATCCGACGAGGGTGCAGCCGACCCCAGGCGACACCATCGGCGATGGCGCGTTCCCGTTCGGCGAGGCTGTAGGCACCTTCGGCGACATGCCTGTCCGACGCCGCGCGCAGCGCCGCCGTGATCACCGCTTCGTCCAACTCCGGCAGCCGACCCATCCGCGCCGCCGCCCGCAACAACGACAGCCTCCGGGTCCCCGGCACCGCGTCGCGTACCCGGCGCACCTCGCCGGCCAACGCCGCGCGGACATACGCTGTCGCGTGCTCCTGCGCCACCGAGACGGGGGTGTCGACCGGTGTCGGCGGTGTCAGGACGTGGAGCAGCCAGTCGGGCAACGGTCGTACCGGTGCCTCACAGGCCACCTCGTACCGCCCGTCCGAGGTCACCGCACCGGCGGCCAGGACATACCCGCCGTGGGCGCGGGTGTCGACCAGCGGACCGACCCGGGACTGCGTGTTGCCCAACCGGACACCGGCAGGGGCCGCGAAGTACAGGTGCACACCGTTGTTCGGTGTCCGCACCGCGAACGTCGCCGGAACCGCCGTGCCCGCCTCGCGGGCCGCCCGCGCCAACACCCCGGCCCCGTGCCGCAACGCCCCCGGCAGGCACCCGGCCTGGCCGTGTCGCGTCGCGTCGTCCAGGTCCACCACCACCAGACCCGCCGGGCCGGTGGCCACCGCCGGGTTCGCCGACGGACACCTCACCCACCAACAGCGGATCCGCCCGGCGTCCGTGCTGGCGCGGCGTTCCCACTCGGCGATCGCCGGTCGCTTCGCCCCCGGTTGCGTCGGGAACACCGGCCACCCACGCCCGGCAGCCGCACACGCCGCCTCCCACAACCCGTCCACACCGCCTCACCCCCGATCCGCCGGCGGGTCCGGCCGTGCGACCTCGATGTGCCCGATGTCGGTGACCAGTACCGCCCGCCCGGTACGCACCAGTTCGTGCACGCCACGGGACCCGCCGGAGGTGATCGGCCCCGGCACCCCGTACACGGTGCGCCCCAACCGGTTCGCGATCTCGGCCAGCCCGGCCGGCTCGTCACGCCCCCGGGACTCCGCCACCACCGTCGCCCCCCGACATAGCCGCCAACAACCGCCGCCGGGCCCGGATCCGATGCCGTGCGGGTGCCGCGCCCACCGGATACTCGCTGACCAGCAGCCCACCCCGCTGCACCACCGACGCGAACAACCCCTCGTGCCCGCGCGGATGGACCCAGTCGATCCCGCACGGCAACACGACGACCACCAAGCCCCCGGCCACCAGCGCGGCCCGCACCGCCGACCACTCGATCCCACCCCCTCCCCCGTTCACCACCGTCACCCCGGACCGCGCCAGCGCGTGGGAGAACTCCGACGCGACGTGGTTGCCGTAGCCGCCGGCCTCCCGCGAACCGGTCACCGTCACCGCGCTCCGCGTCAACTCCTCCAACGAGCCGGACCCCCGCACCCACAGCCCCAACGGCACACCCAGACCGGCCACGGCCAGGGCGTCCAGCCGTTCACTCGGCCAGTCCTCGTCCTGGGGAGTGAGCACCCGCGCCTGTCCGGACTCGACCAGCGCGACATCACCGTCCACGTCCGCTTCCGGACGCGCGGCCTCGGCCATTACCTCCGGTGGTGCCGTCCCCGCGCGGACCGCGTCGGCGGCCTCGACCACCCCGCACTCGGCGACGAACCGACCCAGACACGGTCCGGGCGGCTCGGCTGCCCGCATCAGGTACAGCCGGGCACGCAACTCCACCATCGACGCAGACATCACCATCTCCTTGGTTGGGTGCCGCCCGCCGCGCCGTCGGAGTCCGTTCGGGATCCGACGGCGTGGCGATGCGGCGCGAACAGCGCGACTGAGGGCGAGTCGACCGGTCGGAAGTTCGTCCGACGACCCAGGTGCCCACGAAGCCCGTTCGCAGACAACGAAACCCGTGTCGCCCGGTCCCGGATGTGTCTCGGGCGGGCGGACCGGGACCTGCGGCGGTCAGCAGCCGGTGAAGCGGCAGGTTGCGGGCTCACCGTGGTGTCGGCCGGGGCAGTCGACCTTGTCGAGCATCCGGTCGGGGACTGTGAGTTTGTGGCGTGCGGTGGTTTCGAGGTCCTCGATGCGGTCGCCGTAGAGGGCTTCGTAGTGAGGTAGTTCGTCCCCGGCCACGAGCCGGTCGGGGAAGGCTGTCGACCACATGCGGAAGTAGAGGCCGGTCGCGGAGGAGGTGAGGACCGCGTGCAGGCTGGACTCACAGCACAGGCAGCAGATCTCCGCCGCTGTGCCCGGCCTGGTGTCCTCGCCGTGGACCAGTCGGTCGAGCAGTTCCCGGCAGTGCCCCCGGTACACGAACTCCGTGTCCATCAGCCGATGGGTCGGCTGTAGCAGCGTGAACCCGTGGAACAGCAGGTCCGACGCGTCGGGATGGTGGTCCTTGGCAGCGTCGATCTGCTCTTCCGCCCACCCCATCTGCCCGAAGGCGGTGGCGAGTGTCGCGGCGGTGTCCTCCAACAGCTGTCCGGACAACGCGTCGAGCGCCGGCAGGTCGGACATGACAGCTCACCGTTTCCCGCGCGTGTCCGGCAGGTTCTCCTCGGGCAGGGCGACGCGGTACACGAAGGTCGTGCCGGGGTGCCTGGGCCAGCGGTCCCCAGGGCGCCCGCCGCACAGGGCGGCGGTGAGGTTGCCGGCGGCGTGGGTGATCACGTCCTGCCAGGAGGCGTGGTCGGTGGTCCGGTAGCCGTCGTCGAAGTCCTGGCAGGCATCGCACGGGTAGCCCGTGGCGTGCGGGCAGCCGTTGCCCCACAACAGGGTGCCGTCGGCCGCCTCGATCCCCTCGACCTCGACACCCACGGGATCGAGGTGGAGAAACTGGCTGTCCACCCGGACGACTGCCGCCGCGGGGAACCGGTCGCGCAGCACACGGGCGGTGATCAGCAGCCGTGCCCGGTACATCAGGACGTCGGCTGCGGCAGTCGCCTTGTCGGCGTGGTCGAGCAGGGCGGCGAGCCGGTCGGGAATCCGTGGAACGGGCATGGTTGTGACCGTCCTTTCCGGTCGGAAGATGGTGTGGTCATGCGGCGAGCAGGTCGAAGGCCTGCTGTTTGCGGCGGGCCACGGTCGCGCTGGTGAGCACCCGCCGGGCACGCACGGCGTCCGACGCGGCGGGCGCGTAGTGGTCCAGGTACTCCGTGACGGCCTGGAGCCCCGCCCAGCGGGTGCCGCGAATGCGCTCCTGGGTCGCGGAGTCGGCCCACAGATGCATCAGGTGCACGCGGCGGCGGTCGGCGTTGGCGCGGGCGCGCGGCGTGGCGGTGCGGTCGTCGACCGGCCACACGGTTTCCGCGATCTCCCGGAACTCCGGGGTGGTCAGCCCGGTGGAGACCATCCGGTTCGCGGTGGCCTCGAAGGCGTCGGCGTAGTCGTACACCAGGCGCAGCTTCGACCGGATCTCCGCGAGGTCGATGCGCGAGTTGCGGGTGTGCCGGACCGCCACCGAGGACACCGCCGAGGCGATAGCCAGGCCGAGCTGGTTGGCGCACTCGGTCCGGAAGGGCACCACACCCACCCGGAACGCCGCCGTACCGTCATGGGAGTCGAACACCACCAGGTACAACTCGACCCGGTCCACACCGGCCACGGTGATCGTCGCGGGCAGCCTCATCGTCACGAACGTGCGACGGCCCCCGTCGAGCGCACCCGCGTGCGCCAGGCCGGGTGCACCGACCTCGGCCACCAAGGCGTCGAGCACGGCGGCGGAGTCCTCGTTCTGCGTGACCCGGTACTCCCGCCCCACCGTGCTCAGATACCGCACCCCGCCCGTTCCGGGGTCGGTGCGCACCAGCATCACGTGGTCCGGGTTGTCCACCCTGGTCGTCCCGCGATCAGTGATGTCGTCGCTGCTCTGGGAGACCTTGCGGATCCGCCATCCGGTCAGCCCGGCCACCCGCAGAGCCCCCAGCGCGTCGCCCCGGCCGTCCACCGAGGTGCCTGCCGACTCCCACGCACTCACGCGCCGAGGCGACATCGCAGCGGCACGGGGCCCGGCAATCATCAGGTCCGTCATGACCTTTTCCTTTCATACAGACAAACGGGGCGTGGCCGCGATCGGCCACGCCCGTCACGAACGTATTCTCGATGTCTGTCCAAACTGGATTCCAGGTCGCTTCGGCGACGTGTCGGTCGCGGTCTCGGACAACCCGACACCGAGCAGGACCAGGATCGGATAACCGTTAGGACATGGGAGAGGGACGGCCGCGCGTGGGGACTTCGTCCATCGAGTCGATAAGCCACGGCGACCGCTCGTAGAGGGCCGAAAGCCGGTACTTCGAGACCTTCCGGCCGTCACGGTCGCGCACCACGACCAGGTCGTCAGCCGCCATGGTGCTCTCGACCATGCTTTCCAGCCGTTCGCACCAGGCGTACGCCTCGGTATCGCGCCAATCGGGCGGCTCGGCGATCTGATAGAGGTAGGCGTGGATCGCCTTGGCCACCGCGACCGGATGGAACTCGGTTGCGGTCATCGTGGGCAGGTAACGCGGTGCGGGATTGTTCTCCCGATAGCGGTGGTTGACACTGCGGTAGTTCTCCTCCCACAACATCGTTCCGGCCGAGACGGCGTCGTCTTCGGACACGACGAGACCGAACTTCATTGCGGTGTTCACCAACACGTCGAGATGGGCAGGACTCACCGGATGACAGGACATGTGAATTCCCTTCCGTATCACAGGCTTCCTGGCAGACGTCCCTCGTCAGGGTCGCGACGGAGTGGACGTCTGATGTCGTCCCGGGCAGCAACCCGATCGATGGCGGTTTCCCGTTCCCACTGGCCAAGAACGGCTGTCGGTAGCGATGCGCCCCGACGACGTTCACGACGGGCGGCGAACAGCAGGTCCACCACCCTGCGCCCCTTGACCTCCGCCTGCCCCCGCAGGCCGACGGGACAGTCCTCGGGCAACACCACGGACCCGTTCCGCAGGTCAACCACCATGCGGATCCCCCGCACCACGGCCCCCAGACCACGCAGGCACACGAAAAGCGTTGTCCTGACGAGGATTCTGTGGTCACACGGCTCCAGCTGGACATACTCGTTACGCCAACTGAAAGGCTCCGTGCCCGGTGACAGCCGAACACCCACCGGCCTGGTCCGACCCGTGGACACCATGCGGTTCAGCAGCGGTGCCGACGGATCCGGCTCAACCCGCGCCAGGGATTCGTGAAACGGGTACCAGCCGGGCCCGTAGACGACACCGGGCTGGTCGAGGACATACGACCACTCCCCCAACTCCAGCCGGATCCCGTACATGTCGAACTCGTCCCGTACCGCGATCCCAGGCACGACAACGCTGTTCATCAAGACCTCCACAACGCGGCGGCAGCAAACGGCAACCGCTCGTTCGCACCGGAGACAACGCAAGAAGCCGAGGGCGTGCCGTTGGGAAGCGGCCACGCCCTCGGCTCTGTCGTGCCCCTGTGCTTCCGGTCAGGCGGCCGGATCCGCCGGGCGGTCCATGCCGACATCGGCGTCGGAGAGGGCGAGCTCGACACCGATACCGGCGTCGGCCTTCGGGTCGGTGACCAGACGCTCGACCCAGTGCAGCCGCACACCCCAGTCGGCCAGCGCGGCGAAGTACCGCTGCTGCTCGGCGGTCGGGTTGCGCCAGGTCGCGACGCTGGTGGACATCTCGAACGCGGCGAGCAGCACCGCGAGGCTGATCATGGTGGTCTGGTTGGCGTTGGCCTTGCGCAGCCTGACCGCCAACGGGTGCGCCCTGCCCGGCCTGGGCTCCTTGAGCCCGAGCAGGCGGCACGCCAGCGGGTGCGCCTGTTCCATCGCCCGCCTCAGTTCGTGCCCGCCCACGACCAGGCTGTGTGCGATGAACTGCCCCGCCAGACGCGGTGGAGTGCTGCGCGCCAACAACTTCCCGAGGTTGGCGTGACGGACCGTCTCGGCCGCACGCCACTCCTTGTTGTTGCGCACCACACGAGCGCGCTCGGCCTTCTTCTCCGGCGTCCACTCCTGCACCACCGGAGAAGCGGAACCCACCGTCCAGGCATCGACGTGACCGTGGGCGGCCCAGTCACGGCAGATGTAGACCGCAAGCGCCGCGCCCTCGGCATTGTCGGTGCTCACGTAGGCCGCGTGCCCAGGGCAGGACTCGTGCCCGGCGTCGGCGGCGTCCAGCCGGGTGCGGTCCTTGCGGCTGCGGTACAGGCGTTCCAGTCGCAACGCCCCGACCGGCAACCCACCCTCCACCACCTCCACCCCGGCCCGGCACAGTTCGGACCGCAACCGTTCGCGGGCCTCGCGCAGCCGATACTCCAACCGCCACTTGGCCACCGTGTGGTCGAACCCTTCCGGGTCGGCCGCCAGCGTGTCGACCAACTCGGTGTAGGCCGCCGGATCGCGCTCGAACTCGGCCAGTTCGGCGGCCTGGAGCAACGACATCTGCGGATACTTCCCCAGCACCTTCACAGCCTTCTTGCTCCGCCGGACCTTCACACCCGCCTCGACCTCGGCGGCATCCACGCTCAACTCGGCCGCCACCCGCTCCACGGTGAGCCCGGACAGCGTCAGCTGCTCGAAGATCCGGGCCGTGTCGGCACCGCCGTAACCACTGCGGACCTCGTTGGCCAACCACTGGTCCCGCAGCCACACCCACTCCCGCTCGTCGGCCGACTCGGTCACGATCACCGGAACCACCGGACAACGCTCTCCCAACCCGACCGCGATCAACGTCCGACAATGCCCGTCCAACACCCGATACCCGCCCTCCGGCACCGGACGCACGATGATCGGCACCCGCACACCGTGCTTACGCACACTCGCGCACAACGCAGGCTGCTCGGCCTCGACGTCCGCGACCGTGCGCGAGTTCCGATCGACCGACAACGCCCGCGGGTCCACCAGCTCGAAACGCGTATTGCCCCACACCTGAGCAGTCACCAAGACACCCCTTCCCCTGCCCTCCGGGCCACCCGAGCCGACCACCACGCCCGCCCTCGAACCGGCACACGCGCGTCACGACCGTCCCGGATCCCCGGGCCCCGCCCACCGACCGCCCGGTTCGGCGGCCCGTGTCGGACGGGGCCCGGCTCGTGCCGGGTGGCGGCGGCGGGCGTGTCAAACCGCACAGGCGTGGGGCAGGGTTCTGCCCGACCGAAGGGAGGAA
>CBHFOL010000283.1:0-10588 GCA_965995405.1 uncultured Saccharothrix sp. | reverse complement strand
CTTGTTGGTCACCATGACGAAGTCGACCCGCTCGTGCGCCACGACGACCGGCGGGGGAGCGGACGGGGGCGCCTCGCCCTGCGGCGGCACGACCTCCAGCCGGCCGGGCACGGCGAGCTCGGTGAGCCGGGCGGCCCGCCACAGGGCGTGGAACGTCTCGACGTTGCCGCCCAACTGGTCCACGATCAGTTCGAGGTGCCCCCACTTGGGCACGCGCGGCCCCCGGAACACGTTGTGGACGGTGGTGTAGCTGAGCACACCCCGGCCGATCCCGGTGGCGATCTGCCGCACGCCGGGCTCGCCGGCGTCCAGGTGCAGCGCGTGTAATCGGTCGAACAGTTCGGTGATCGCGCCGGCCTCCGTCGGCTCCCGCTTCAGCATCCCCGTTCTCCCCTCCGCTCCCGTTCAACGCTGTCAGAAACTGTCAAGTGATCGCCAGCCGCGTCGCGGGAACGGAGTACTCCACGCGTTCAACGCCGTCCGTTCGTGCGCGGAACTGTCACGTTGCGACCGGTGACCGTCAACCGCCCCTCCGGGGACCGGACGCTGGGCGCGATCGCACCACGCTCGCGGAAGGTGGGGATGGCAGTGCGCCGGCAGACCGCGCGGCCCGTGTCCGGCGACCGGGCCTGGAGGCACATCGACCCGGAACACCGGTCCATCGTGGTCGTGGACGTGGCCGGTTCGTCGCGGTGGGACGATCTCACCCAGCTCGACGCCCGGGTCCGGCTGGACGCCGCGGTGCGCGCGGCCTTCCGCGCCGCCCGGGTCCCGCGGCACGGGCTCGTCGTCCAGGACCGGGGTGACGGGATGCTGGTGCTGGTGCCCGCCACCGTGTCCAAAGCGGTCCTGCTGGACCCGGTGGTGCCGCACCTCGACGCCGCCCTGCGCCGGCACAACGGGTCGGTCGGCCCGGACCGGCGGATCCGGGTGCGGGTGGCCGTGCACGCGGGTGAGGTGCTGCACGGCCCGTGCGGCTGGATCGGTGCCGACCTCAACCTGGCGTGCCGGCTCGTGGACAGCCCGCCGCTGTACCGGGCGCTCGCCCGCGCGCCGCACGCGGACGTCGCCGTCGTGGTGTCCGAGACCATCCACCGGGCGGTGGTGCGGCACCGGCACCGGGGCGTCGACCCGGCGGCGTACCGGCCGGTCGACGTGGTGCTGAAGGAGGTCCGGACGAGGGCGTGGACCCACGTTCCCGCAGCCCACGTACCCGGTGCGGAGGTGGCCTGACCTGGGCGGTGCGGACCCGTTGCCGCCCGGCGGACGGCGAAACCGGCCGAGGTGGTAACTCCGTCACACGATCGAGTGATGTCGGGGATTCCCCGGCTGCGCGCGTGACGGACGGGCCGTTCGGCGGTCTTGTAATCGTGAACCAGGACACAAGCGGGCAAAGACGCGGGGCGAGAACGCCGATCGAGCTGACGAAGCAGGACCGCCGGGCCGAGCCGGTCCCGGGCAGCGTGCCGTTCACCGACCTGGCGCCGGCCGGCCCGGAACGCTCGCCGGCCGCCGCCGCGTTCGACCTGCTGCCCGAACGCTGGCAGGCCGTCCTGTGGCACACCGAGGTCGAGGGCCGCTCGCCCGCCGAGGTCGCGCCGCTGCTCGGCCTCACCCCGAACGGCGTCACGGCGCTCGCCTACCGGGCCCGCGAAGGGCTGCGGCAGGCGTACCTCCAGGTGCACCTCCAGGACGTCACGGACGACCGGTGCCGCGCGGTGGTCGACCGCCTGGGCGCCCGGAGCGGCCTGTCGAAACGGGAACGCCTCCAGATCGAGGCCCACCTGGACGGCTGCACGCGCTGCCGCACGATGGCGGACGAACTGGCCGACGTGAACGCGGGACTGTGCCTGCGGATCCCGGTGCCCGGTTCCGCGCCGAACTCGGCCCACCGCCTGGTCCTGTTGGCCGCCGCGCTGCTCCTGGCGGTCGCCATCGCACTCGCGCTGATCCTGGGCGGCGACCAGCGACCGGTGCCGGGCACCAACGGCACGGCCGTCGGGTCGACCGTGGCCTGGTGCACAGCAACATCGTTTTCGGCTCACGGCACGGGTACGGTCACGAAAGTTTCTTGACACGACAGGAGATTTGAACGATGACCGGTGGAAGTGCCTTGCAGCCCGAGGATCTCGGCCGCTTCTTCGTGGAGCGCGCCAACGCGGGCGACGTCGACGGACTGGTGGCGCTGTACACGCCGGACGCCGTGCTGGCACTGCGGGACGGGCAGGTCGCCGTCGGGAGCGAGCAGATCCGTGCGTTCTACGAGCAGTTGCTCAAGGACCGCCCGACCTTCACCGCGGGTGACGGGCAGCCCGCGTTGCGCAACGGCGATCTGGCCTTGACGTCGACCCGCCTGGCGGGCGGCGGTGCCACGGCCGAAGTGGCCCAGCGGCAGGAGGACGGCACCTGGCTGTGGGTGGTCGACCAGCCCAGCGTCCTCGGGTAGCGACGACCGGACGGCGCGACCGGGCCGAAGGCAGTCGGCCCGGCCGCGCCGTCCGGGGAGCGGCGGTGACCCCGGGGGTCAGTGGGCAACCACCTGCTCGGCGAAATGGCATGCGGCCACCCGTCCGTCGCCGAGGTCGCGCAACGGGGGAACGTCCTCCCCGCACACGGCCTGAGCCAACGGACAACGGGTGTGGAAACGACAGCCGGCCGGCGGGTCGACCGGACTCGGCGGGTCGCCGCCCAGCACCTCGCGCTCCCGCGAACGGTCGCGTGGATGCCGGATCGGGGCGGCGGACAGCAGTGCCCTGGTGTACGGGTGGGCCGGCGCTTCGTACACAGTGGACACGTCGCCCACCTCGGCCAGCCGACCCAGGTACATCACGGCCACCCGGTGCGACACGTGCCGGACCACCGCAAGGTCGTGGGCGATGAACACCAGGCCGATGCCCAGCTCCCGCTGCAACCCGGCCAGCAGGTTGACCACCTGGGCCTGCACCGAGACGTCCAGCGCGGACACCGGTTCGTCGCACACGATCACCGACGGCTCGGTGGCCAGCGCGCGGGCGATGCCGATCCGCTGGCGCTGACCGCCGGAGAACTCGTGCGGGTACCGGTTCATCATCTCCGGGGCCAGGCCGACCAGTTCCAGCAGCTCGGCCACCCGGTTGCGGCGCGCCTCGCCCTTGGCCAGGCGGTGCACGTCCAGCGGTTCCGCCACCAGGTCCAGCACCGGCAGCCTGGGGTTGAGCGAGGTCAGCGGGTCCTGGAAGACCATCTGCACGGAACGCCGCAGCGCCCGGCGGTCCGCACCGTGCACCCCGCTCAGCGACCGGCCGGCGAACTTGACCTCGCCGCTGTCCGGGCGTTCCAACCCGACCAGCAGCCGGGCCAGCGTGGACTTCCCGCAGCCGGACTCGCCGACCACGCCCAGCGTCTCGCCCGCGGCCAGGGTCAGGTCCACGCCGTCCACGGCGCTGACCCGGGCCCGGCCGCCCAGGCTCCGGCTCGCGCGGTAGGTCTTGCGCAGGCCGGTGGCGGTCAGGATCGGCTCGTCAGAGACGGACACGGCGCAACTCCTCGGCGTGGTGGCAGGCGGCGGTGCGGCCGGCGTCGAACGAGCGGGGCTCGGGTCGTTCGGTCCGGCACAGGTCGGTGGCGCGGGTGCAGCGCGGGTGGAACGCGCACCCGGTCGGCAGCGCCAGCAGGTTCGGCGGCGCGCCGGGGATCGCGCGCAGGTCCCCGCCCGCCGCCTGGGTGTCCGGCACGGAGCCGAGCAGCGCCTCGGTGTACGGGTGGTTCGGCGCGTCCAGCACGTCGGACGCGCTGCCGGTCTCCACGATCCGCCCCGCGTACATCACCGCGATCCGGTCCGCGATCTCGGCCGCGACGCCCAGGTCGTGCGTGATCAGCAGGACGCCCATGCCCAGTTCGGTGCGCAGCCGGTCGAGCAGGCGCAGGATCTGGGCCTGCACGGTCACGTCGAGCGCCGTGGTCGGCTCGTCGGCGATCAGCAGCCGGGGCCCGAGCGCGACGGCCATCGCGATCAGGATGCGCTGGCGCATCCCGCCGGAGAACTGGTGCGGGTAGTCCTTCACCCGCCGGTCCGGCGCGGGGATGCCGACCAGCCTGAGCAGTTCGACCGACTCGGCGCGGGCCTGCTTGCGGGACGCGCCCCGGTGCACCCGGAACAGCTCGCCGAGCTGGTCCTCGATGGACAGCACGGGGTTCAGCGCGGACAGCGCGTCCTGGAACACCAGGGTCATGTCCTTGCCGCGCCGCGCGCGCAGCTCCTCGGCGGGCATGGTGAGCAGCTCTTCGCCGGACAGCGTGAGCTCGTCGGCGACGGTGGTCGCGGTGGGGTGCAGCAGGCCCATCACGGCCCGTGCGGTGACCGACTTGCCGGAGCCGGACTCGCCGAGCAGCGCCACCACCTCACCCGGTGCGACGTCGAGATCCACCCCGGCGACGGCGGTCACCCGCCCACGCGGCGTGGAGAAGTTCACCTTGAGCCCGCGTACCCGCAGGACGGGTGCATCAGGAACGTCCACGGCTCTCCTCAGTGCGACGGATTCGTGCGCTGAATCGATGATCTGCGCCGAAGTTGTACGTCCCATGTTGACACTTGCGCTGAATTTTGACAATCTCCTGGCAATCCTGCCGACAACTTCCACCCCGCCGCCCGATCCCGCCGGATCTGTGCGCGACCACGGGGGTGATGCGAAGGGGTGACTCCGTGCTCGACCGCGCCAAGCGCTACACCGGCTACCAGTCCTACGACTACCTGGAGGCCGGCGTCGACTACCGCGAGTTCAAGTTCGCTCCCGAACTGGACCGCGTGCCCGCCTACACCGGACTCGACCTGTCCGACGCCCAGCGGGAACGGGTGACCCGCCTGCTGACCGACAACATCGTCGTGTCGCTGCACGATCACCCGACGGTGTTCCCCGAGGACATCTCGGAGACCATCGAGTACAACCGCACCGGCCGCCAGCACACCGGCTTCGAGGGCCTGGCGCGCTCCGGCATGACCGCCGTCTTCGACAACTTCATGGACGGCACGTGCTGCGTCACCAGCCAGATGGGCTGGAAGTGGACCGACGTGATCGCCGACATCGGCACCCGGCTGTCCGACCTCGCGCACCAGGACTACCTGGTCGTCGCCCACGACGTCGCGGACATCCGCAACGCGCACGCTCAGGGGCAGATGGCGCTCGTGGTGTCCACCGAGGCCGCCACGATGATCGAGAACGAGGTCGACCGGCTCGACATCCTCTACGGCTTCGGCGTGCGGCAGATGGGCATCGCCTACAGCGAGTCCAACACGCTCGGCAGCGGCCTCAAGGAGAAGCGCGACGGCGGCCTCACCTACTTCGGTGAGAAGGCCGTCCGCCGGATGAACAAGCTCGGCATCGCCATCGACGTGTCGCACTCCGGCGACCAGACCTCGCTGGACGTCATCGAGCACTCCACCAAGCCGATCTTCATCACGCACGCCGGCGCGCGCGGCGTGTGGCCCACCAACCGGATGAAGCCGGACGAGGTCATCCGCGCGTGCGCCGAGCGCGGCGGTGTCATCGGCATCGAGGCCGCTCCGCACACCACGCTGTCGCCCGACCACAAGCAGCACTCGATCGAGTCCGTCATGGACCACTTCGTGTACTGCGTCGACCTGGTCGGCATCGACCACGTGGCGTTCGGTCCGGACACGCTGTTCGGCGACCACGTCGGGCTGCACGACGCGTTCGCGCAGCACCTGTCCATCGCGCAGGCGCACGGTCACGTCGACCACCCCCGCGTGGACTACGTGGCCGGGCTGGAGAACCCGGCCGAGTGCTTCTGGAACATCGTCGCCTGGCTGGTCCGCAACGGCTACTCGGACGACGACATCACGAAGGTCCTGGGTGGCAACATCATGCGCGTCCTTGAGGAGGCCTGGTACTGATGCTCCGCAAGCTCATCGCCTGCGTCGGCGCGGCCGTTCTGGCCACGTCCGCCGTCGCCTGTGGCTCCGGCACGGCCAACACCGGCAAGTCCGGCGCGACCAGGATCGTCGTCGGCACCACCGCCGACGTGGTGAACTACAACCCGTTGGTGGGCAACAGCCGCACCGACTCGTGGGTCACCAACCTGATGTACCCGAAGCTCATGTCGATGGACATGGACGGCAAGCGCACGCCGCACCTGGCGACGTCGTGGGAGTACACGAACGGCGGCACCACCGCCAAGGTGAAGCTGCGCGACGACATGAAGTGGACCGACGGCAAGCCGGTCTCCGCCGACGACGTCGTGTTCACCGTCAACGCGGTGGCCAAGGAGAAGATCGGTGTCGTCGCCGGCCTGATCTCCTCGTTCGGCTCGGCCAAGGCGGTCTCGCCGACCGAGGTCGAGTTCACCCTGACCCGCCCGGACGGCACGTTCCTGGACAACGTCGGGTTCTGGATGGCGATCGTGCCCGCGCACGTGTTCGGCCAGGCCCCGAGCGTGGCGAAGTTCGCCAACGACAAGGACTGGGTGTCCGCCGGACCGTACAAGCTGTCCAAGGTGGAGCGCGGCCAGCGGTACGTGCTCGACCGCGTGACGCCGTACCCGTTGGCGGACAACAACACCCCGAACCTGGAGCAGGTGGTGTTCCGCGTCTTCGGTGACGTGAACACCGAGGTGCTGGCGCTGCGCAACGGCGAGATCGACCTGGTCGCCAACGCGCTGCCGCCCGCGCTGGCCAAGTCCGTGAAGGGCGACAGCAAGCTCAAGACCGTCGAGATCCCGTCGCTGGGCTGGGCGCACATCCAGTACAACTTGCAGCGCGCGCCGCTGGACAAGCTCGAAGTGCGGCAGGCGCTCGCGGCGGCCGTCGACTACGAGGCGATCCGCAAGTCCGCGATGCAGGGCGCGGCGGTGTCGTCCAACTCGTCCGTGCTCACGCCCACGCTCAAGCAGTGGACCGACCCGTCGGCCAAGGAGTACCAGCACGACGTGGCCAAGGCGAAGGACCTGCTGGCCAAGGCGGGCCACGCGAACGGCCTCACGCTGTCGATGATCTACGACCAGGCCGACCCGAACATCGCCAAGTGGGCCCAGCTCGTTCGCGACGGCGCGAAGGAAGCCGGTATCGAGATCAAGCTGGAAGGCCTGGAGCGCAACACGTACGTGGCCAAGGGCGCGGCGCGCGACTTCGACATCTACGCCGGTTCCTGGGCGATCATGGACAACCCGCCCGCGAACCTCGGCCTGGCGTTCAAGTGCGGCGGCTTCATCAACTACGCCAACGTGTGCGACCAGGAGCTGGACGGGCTGATCTCGCAGGCCCAGGCGCAGACCGACCCGGCGGCGGCCAAGGACCCGATCCAGAAGGCCGCGAAGATCATCTCCGACCAGGTGTACGACAACGTGCTGTACGTGGAGAACTTCACCTTCGTGCACAGCTCGAAGTGGACCGGTTTCGTGGAGCGGCCCAGTGAGCTGCTGTCGATCGTGAACCCGGAATCGCTGGCCAAGGCGAAGGCGAACTAACGACATGTCCACTGCCGCCGTCGGATTCGCCGCCCGCAGGGTGCTGCGGGGTCTGCTCACCATGTGGTTCGCGGTGACGGTCACCTTCTTCCTGCTCCGGCTGCTGCCCGGCGACCCGGCGCTGGCCATCGCCGACCCGGGCATGACCGAGGAGCTGCGGGCGAACCTGATCGCGAGCTACGGCCTGGACCGGCCGATCCTGGTGCAGTACTGGGAATACCTGGTGCACCTGGTCCAGGGCGACCTCGGCATCTCGTTCCGGCAGAACCAGCCGGTGACCACCGTGCTGCTGGAACGCCTGCCGTGGACGCTGCTGCTCGCGCTGTCGGCGGTCGTGGTCACGGTCGCGGTCGGCATCCCGCTCGGGGTGCTGGCCGCGACCAGGGCCCGGACGTGGGTGGACCGCTTCGTGCAGGTCGGCGGCGTCACCGCGCAGTCGATGTTCGTGCCCAGCGTCGGTGTGCTGCTGCTGTACGTCTTCGGCGTCATGCTGGGCTGGCTGCCCATCGGCGGCGCGATCGACGAGGACGTCACCGGGATCGACGCGGTGGTCAGCGTGCTCGCGCACCTGGTGCTGCCGTGCCTGTCGCTGGTGCTGATCCAGCTCGGCGCGTACGTGCTGACGCTGCGGGCCACGCTGATCGAGACGCTGGGCGAGGACTACGTGACCCTCGCCCGCGCCAAGGGCGTGCCGGCGCGCAAGGTCGTGTGGAAGCACGCCCTGCGCAACGCCCTGCTGCCCACCACCACGCTGATGGGCCTCCAGTTCAGCCTGCTGGTCGGCGGCGCGGTGCTCACCGAGACCATCTACGCCTACCCGGGCGTCGGCCGCGCGATCTTCGAGGCCGTCGGCCGGCTGGACTTCCCGGTGCTGCAAGGGGCGTTCCTGGTGCTGGCGTTCACGGTGATCATCGCCAACCTGCTCACCGACATCGCGTACGGCCTGCTCGACCCGAGGGTGAGGACGTCATGAGTCCGCAATCCACCGCCGCAGTGGTTTCCAACCCGGCGCTGCCGCCGTCGGAGAGCACGGCGGCGCAGACCTGGCGCGCGTTCCGGCGCAACCCGCTCGGCGTGGCGGGCGGCCTGGTGCTGCTCGTGCTGGCGGCGGTCGCGATCGTCGCGCCGCTGCTCGCCGACTACCCCAGCGGCAGCGGCGACGACGTGCTCGTCGGGCCGTCCGGCACGCACCCGCTGGGCACGGACGACCTCGGCCGGGACGTGTTCGGCCAGGTCGTGTGGGGCACCAGGGTCAGCATGACGGTCGGGTTCGCGGCCAGCGTGCTGGCGATCCTGGCCGGTACCGCGATCGGTGTCGCGGCGGCGTACTTCCGTCGCCTGGACACGGTGCTGGGCATGTTCGTCGACCTGTCGCTGTCGCTTCCGGTGCTGCCGCTGATGATCCTGATCGCCGCGCTGGTCGGGCCGAGCGCGACCACGCTGGTGATCGTGATCGCCGCGTTCAGCTGGCCGGAGGTCGCCCGTGTGGTGCGATCGCAGGCGATGACCGTGATGCCGCAACAGTTCGTGGCGGCGGCGAACGTCATCGGCGGGTCGCACCTGTGGATCATCCGCAAGCACGTGCTGCCCGGCGTCGCCCCGGTGGTCGTGGTGTCGGTGGTGATGACGACCTCGCGCGCCGTGCTGTCCGAGGCCGGTCTGTCGTTCCTCGGCCTCGGCGACCCGGACAACTGGTCCTGGGGCACGATCCTGCACAACGCCCAACAGTCCGGTTCGCTGACCACCGCCTGGTGGACGACGTTGTTCCCGTCGTTGGCGATCCTGCTCCTCGTGGTGTCCACGACGCTGCTCTCGGTGGCGTACAACGACGCCCGCAACCCCAAGACGAGGTGATCCGGTGGCCTTCCCGCAACGGCTGCCCGCAAGTTTCTACGCCGACCTCCGCGCCCGCATCGGCGCGGAGCTCGACGACGCCGGTCTGGACGCGGTGGTGCTGGACGACGCGCTCGACGTCGCCTACACCACCGGGTTCAACCACTTCCCGAACGAACGGCCGGTCGCCGCGTACATTCCCCGCGACGGGGACGCCGTGCTCCTGGTGCCCGACCTGGAACGCGAATACGCGCAGGCGCAGGGCGTGCACGCGGAGATCCTGGCCTACCCGGAGTTCCCGGGCCGGCGGTCGCCGTTCGCCACGCTGCTGGACGCCGTCGGCCCGGCGCGCCGCATCGGGCACGCGCCGTCCACCTCGGTCCTCCGGTCCAACCAGTTGCAGTCCACATTCGACAGTGCGGTGTGGACTGTCACGGGCATCGTGGACCGGCTGCGCCAGGTGAAGACGGCCGAGGAGATCGTGCTGCACGAGGAGGCCGCTCGGATCGCCGACGCCATGCTGGGCGAGGGCGCGCGGCTGGTCGCCGAGAGCGACGAGCTGCCGACCGAGACCGAGCTGGCCGGGCACGTGACGCGGTACGGCGCGGCGAAGATGTACGCCGAGCACGAGGACGTCGTGGTGGTGCCGATGCTGACCGGCGGCCTGGTCTACGGCGGGCCGAACTCCGCGCAGCCGCACCGGATGCCCGGCGGTGACCGGCTGCGCGACGGCGAGCCGTTCATGCTGTCGCTCGGCTGCGCGGTGGGCGGGCGGTTCGTGGAGAGCGAACGGACGTTCATCCTGGGCGAGCCGACCGCCGAGCAGCGCCGGTACTACGAGGTGGTGCGCGAGGCGCAGCACGTGGGCACCGAGGCGCTGCGGCCCGGGGTGCGCTGCGAGGACGCCAACCAGCGGTGCCTGAACGTGATCTGGGACGCCGGGCTGGGCGGCTACCTGCGGCACCGGCAGGGTCACGGCATCGGCCTCGGCTTCCACGAGCCGCCGTGGGTGTCCGAGGGCGACGACACGGTGCTGAAGCCCGGCATGGTGCTGTCCAGCGAGCCCGGCGTGTACGTGCCGGGCCACGCGGGCTACCGGATCTCGGACACCGTCCTGGTCACCGAGGACGGCCCGCGCCGGCTCACCGGCTTCCCCCGGGACATCGACGACATCGTGATTGGACGCTGACATGCTGGTCGAGATCAACGGCAACCGGCTCAACGTCGAGGTGCTGGGCGACGACTCGCCGGACAAGCCGACCAGGATCGTGCACCACGGCGCGCCCGGCCTGGGCTC
>CBHFOL010000282.1:0-10597 GCA_965995405.1 uncultured Saccharothrix sp. | reverse complement strand
CTCCGACGTGCACCACGGCGACGGCGTGCAGGACGCGTTCTACGACGACCCGCGCGTGCTCACCGTCTCCCTGCACGAGAGCCCGCTGACGCTGTGGCCGGGCACCGGGCGACCGTCCGAACTGGGCGGTCGCGGCGCGGAGGGCACGGCGGTGAACGTGGCGCTGCCGCCGGGCACCCGCGACCCGGGCTGGCTGCGGGCGTTCCACGCGGTGGTGCCGGCGCTGCTGCGGGCGTTCCGGCCGCAGATCCTGGTGACCCAGTGCGGTGTGGACACCCACCGCGAGGACCCGCTGGCCGACCTGGCGCTGACCGTGGACGGGCACCGCGAGATCTACCGGACGTTCCGCGCGCTGGCCGAGGAGATCACCGACGGCCGCTGGCTGGCGCTGGGCGGCGGCGGTTACGAGCTGCTGCGGGTGGTGCCCCGGTCGTGGACGCACCTGCTGGCGACCGTGCTGGACCGGGACGTCGACCCGTCGACCCGGCTGCCCGCGTCGTGGGTGTCGCACGCGGCGGGCCGCGCGCCGGACTGGCCGCTGCCGGCGTCCATGTCCGACGACGCCGACGTGGCGTTCGAGCCGTGGGGCGGCGACGCGGACACGGCGCTGGACGCGGCGGTGCGGGAGACCCGGCGGGCGGTGTTCCCGCTGCACGGCCTGGACCCCGAGGACCCGAGGGACTAGCGGTGGACCCCTACGACTACCCCCGGCACTGGGAGGCCGACGTCGTGCTCAGCGACGGCGGCACCGTCCACCTGCGACCCATCACGCCCGCCGACGCGGAGCAGCTGCTCGCGTTCCACGGCCGGCTGTCCGAGCGCACCCGGTACTTCCGCTACTTCGGCCCGTATCCCCGGATGCCGCAGCGCGACCTGGAGCGGTTCAGCACCGTCGACCACCACGACCGGGTGGCGATCATCGCCCTGCTGGGTGACGACATCGTGGCCGTGGGCCGCTTCGACCGGCTCGGCGACGGCGACTCGGCCGAGGTGGCGTTCGTGGTCGAGGACGCCCACCAGGGGCGCGGCCTGGGCTCGATCCTGCTGGAGCACCTGGCGGCGGCGGCCCGGGAGTGCGGGCTGAGCCGGTTCACCGCCGAGGTGCTCGCGGAGAACGGCCAGATGGTGCGGGTGTTCCGGGACGCCGGCTACAAGGTGAGCCGGGCGTTCGAGGACGGCGTGCTGCACCTGGAGTTCGACATCGACCCGACCGAGGCGTCGGTGGCCGTGGCGCGGGCCCGGGAGCAGGCGGCCGAGGCGCGCAGCGTGCACAACCTGCTCAACCCCCGGTCGGTCGCGGTGATCGGCGCGTCCACGGACCGCACCAAGATCGGCTACGCGGTGCTGACGAACCTGCTCGAAGGCGATTTCACCGGGCCGGTGTACCCGGTGAACGCCGAGCACCGGTCGGTGCGCGGGGTGCGGGCCTACCCGTCGGTCCTGGACATCCCGGACGACGTGGACCTGGCCGTGGTCGCGGTGCCGGCGGCGAGCGTGGACGAGGTGATGGACGCCTGCCTGGCCAAGGGCGTGAAGGCGCTGGTGGTGGTGACGTCCGGGTTCGGCGAGACCGGGCCGGGCGGGCTGAGCGCGGAACGCCGGCTGGCCGCCGAGGCGCGGGCGCACGGGATGCGGGTCGTCGGGCCGAACGCGCTGGGCGTGCTGAACACCGACCGGTCGGTGCGGCTGAACGCGACGCTCGCGCCGAAGCTGCCGGTGCGCGGGCGGACCGGGTTCTTCTGCCAGTCCGGCGCGCTGGGCACGGCGATCCTGGCCACCGCCGCGTCCCGCGGGCTCGGGCTGTCCACGTTCGTGTCGGCGGGCAACCGGGCCGACGTGTCCGGCAACGACCTGTTGCAGTACTGGGAGACCGATCCGGCGACCGACGTCGTGCTGCTGTACCTGGAGTCGTTCGGCAACCCGCGCAAGTTCGCCCGGCTGGCCCGGCGACTCGGCCGCACCAAGCCGATCGTGGCGGTGAAGTCCGGCCGGCACGCGGTGACGCCGGAGCTGGCGGCCACGTCGGTGTCGGTGGACGAGTCGAGCGTGCAGGCGCTGTTCGAGCAGGCCGGCGTGATCCGGGTGGAGTCGCTGGCGCAGCTGTTCGACACCGCGCTGCTGCTGGCGCACCAGCCGCTGCCCGCCGGGCCGCGCGTCGCGGTGGTGGGCAACTCGACGGCGATCGGGCTGCTGGCGGCGGACACCGCGCTGGCGCAGGGGCTGGAGCTGGCGGGCGACCCGGTGGACGTGGGCGCGCAGGCCGACCCGGACGTGTTCGCGAAGGCCGTGCAGGACGCGCTGGCGAACCCGGACACCGACGCGCTGGTGGTGGTGTTCGTGCCGCCGCTCGCGGTGCCGGGCACGGCGTTCGCGCGGGCGCTGCGGGAGGTGGCGGGGACGAAGCCGATCGTGTCGACGTTCCTCGCGGTGGAGGGCGTGCCGGACGAGCTGGCCGTGCCGGGGCCGGACGGCGCGCCGGGACGCGGCTCGGTGCCGTCGTACCCGAGTCCGGAACGGGCCGTGCTCGCGCTGGCGCGGGCGACCCGGTACGCGCGGTGGCGGTCCGCGCCGCAGGGGCACTTCGTCCGTCCTTCCGGGATCGACGAGGACGCGGCGCACGAACTGGTGACGTCGCTGGGGCTGGAGGACGGCGAGCGGCGGCTGGACGACGAGACCGCCGTGCGGCTGCTGGCCTGCTACGGCGTGGAAGTCGTGCCGTTCCGGGTGGTGTCGTCGGCGGAGCAGGCCGTCGCGGCGGCGGTGGAGTTCGGATACCCGGTGGCGTTGAAGGCGACCGACGAACGGCTCAGGCACCGCACCGATCTGGTCGGTGTGCGATTGGACCTGACGGGTGAAGATTCGGTGCGAACGGCCTATCGAATGCTCACCGAGGTGTCCGAACGATCCGATGTGTACGTGCAACGCATGGCCCCCAAAGGGATTTCGTGCGTCGTCGGGCTCCAGGACGACCCGTCGTTCGGCACGCTGGTGTCGTTCGGTCTGTCCGGTGTGGTCAGCGATCTGCTCGGCGACCGCGCGTACCGCGCCGTCCCACTGACCGAGACGGACGCGAAGGCGCTGGTGCGCGCGCCGAAGGCCGCGCCGCTGCTCGCGGGTTACCGGGGCGGGGAATCCGCCGACCTGCCCGCGCTGGAGGACCTGGTGCTGCGGCTGGCCGCGCTCGCCGAGGACGTTCCCGAAGTCCGGGAACTGGCGCTGGAGCCGGTGTTGGCGAGCGCGGCGGGCGCGTACGTCAGCAACGCCCGCGTGACGCTGGGCCCGCCACCGTCCCGGCACGACACCGGCCCGCGCCGGCTGCGGTCACCCGGAGCACCGCGCTAGGCGCACTGCGTTAATCGCGCGATCACGTTTCGGGTGCGTGCCTTGAACTTTATCGATTCCGAAGCGGATTCCAGGGCTTTGGCTATGGACGGTCTCCCTTTCGCCGCTTAGGTTTCCGGCATCTTTCGAGGACCTGAAAAGGGGAACAATGGCACTGGCACCGATGCGCGCCCTCGCCGTGGCGTGCGCCGCAGCGCTGGTCCTCGCCTCCTGCTCGTCCGGTGACGACCCGACCGTCCTGGGCCGGGCGGGGGCCAACAAGCTCGTGGTCGCCGTCGGCTACGACCAGCCCGGTCTGGGCGTGCGTCGGCTGGACGGCGTCTTCAAGGGCTTCGACGTGGACGTGGCCCGGTACGTGGCGAAGGAGCTCGGCGCGGACGACATCTCGTTCATCGAGGCGACCCCGTCGCAGCGGGAGAAGCTGCTCACCGAGGGCAAGGCGGACCTGGTGGTCTCCACCTACTCGATCACCGACAAGCGCAAGGAGGTGATCGACTTCGTCGGGCCGTACTTCGTGGCGGGCCAGGACCTGCTGGTCCGGCTCAACGACACCCGGATCGCCGGCCCCGAGTCGCTCTCCGCCGGCATCAAGCTGTGCTCGGTGGAGAACACGACGTCGGCGCAGTACGTGAAGGACAAGTTCGCGCAGGCCGTGGAACTGGTGAACTACCCCAATTTCAGTGATTGCGTTACCGCACTGCTGGCCGAGCAGGTGGACGCGATGACGACCGACGACGTGATCCTCGCCGGGTACGCCGCGCAGAACCCCGAACTGCTGCGGGTCGTCGGGAAGCCGTTCAGCAAGGAGGAGTACGGCATCGGGATGCGGCGCGGCGACACGGCCGGAAAGGCGAAGGTGACCGCCGCCGTCCAGAAGATGATGGACTCCGGCGAGTGGCGCAAGTCACTTGAGGCGAACGTCGGCCAGTCGGGCTACGCGATCCCCGATCCGCCCAAGATCGTTTCGTGACGTGCGCCCCACTCCGATAGCGGTCTGACCGGCGCGTTCGAGGTCGTAGGCTCGCCGGGTGCCTGCTTCGCATTTCGTTCCCCAGTACCGCGCGGACGGACCAGTCCGCGCCGGTATCCCCGAGCACGGTCGGATCCCGCGCTACTACGCGGTCAAGACCGAGCTGCTGTGGCTCATCGAGGCGCTGGGGGAGGGGACCGCGCTGCCGTCCGAGCGCGAGCTCGCCGAACGCTTCTCGGTGTCCCGCGTGACCCTGCGGCAGGCGGTGGGGGAACTGGTGCTGGAGGGCAAGCTCCAACGCCGCCAGGGCAGCGGCACGTACGTCGCGCCGCCGAAGCTCGTGCAGCCGCTGTCCCTCGTGTCGTACACGGAGGGGATGAAGCGGCAGGGCGTCGACCCGGCGCGGAGCGTCATCACGGTGGAGCACCTGCCGGCGGACGACGTGCTGGCGCGGGACCTGCGGATCACGCGCGGGGACACGGTGGTCCACCTGGAGCGGGTGCTGCTGGCCGACGACGAGCGGGTGGGTCTGGAGTCGACCTACCTGCCGGAGGCCCGGTTCCCCACGCTGCTTGAGGTCTTCGACCCGACGACGTCGCTGTACGCCTGCCTGACCGACCGCCTGGGCGTGACGTTCGAGGAGGCGGAGGAACGCGTGGAAACCGTGCTGGCGACGCCCCGGGAGGCGCTGCTGATCGGCACGAACCCGGCGCTGCCCATGCTCCTGCTGCACCGCGTGTCCTTTGACAACGATGGCACCCCGATCGAACGGGTCCGCTCCCTCTACCGGGGCGACCGCTTCAGCTTCGTCGCCCGCCTCCGCGCCGACGTCTAGAACGCCGTAAAGCGCGCTCCAGACCGGTCTTTCCACGCAACGGGACCACTGCGGTCGGGTCACGGCGCGGTACGGCCGCGTTCCGCTCGGCGTTAGCGAAGTGTTGTCGCGATCCGCCCATTGGCAGGCTCGGCGGCCCGCCTTCGCGGAGGTACCGTTGATACTCGGGAAGTGAGTCCTCCTCACCCGCAACGGCGCGGGGGAAGCGGGGGGTGTGCCGTGACCTTCAAAGAGGAGTTCCTGGCGGAGCTCGAAGACTGCCTGCGCGGCTACGGCGCGGTGCCGGTGTGCAATCCCGGTGCGCTGGCGCGGTTCGTCGACTACGTGCGGTTGTTGCCGGAGGACGACCTGAGGCTGCGCTGCCTCGCGGGCGTCGACCAGGGGTCGGGTTCGTTCTGGAACAACCCCGCGGTGTGGTGGGAGCAGGTGCCCCGGTTCGGGGTCGGCACGCACGACTGCTCGAAGCTGCTCGACCGGATGCTGGACGAGGCCATCAGCGACGAGATCGACGTGCTGGAGATGGAGATCCGGGAACTGCCCGGCTGACCGCCAACCACCCGTTGTGCGCCCGGATCGCCGGACGCACGACGGGAAGTCCCTCAGCCCTTGACGCAGATGACCTGCTTGAGGCGGGTGACGACCTCCACCAGGTCGCTCTGCCGTGCGATCACCGTGTCGAGATCCTTGTACGCGCCCGGGATCTCGTCCACGACGCCCGCGTCCTTGCGGCACTCGACGCCTTCCGTCTGGGCCGCCAGGTCCGCCTCGGTGAACGTCTTGCGCGCCTTGGTACGCGACATCTTCCGCCCCGCCCCGTGCGACGCCGACTCGAACGAGTCCGGATTTCCCAAGCCCCGCACGATGTACGAGCCGGTGCCCATGGAGCCCGGGATGATGCCCAGCTCGCCCTTGCGCGCCCGGATCGCGCCCTTGCGGGTCACCAGGACGTCCTCGCCGAAGTGGTGCTCCTCCGACACGTAGTTGTGGTGGGCGCTGATCGGCTCGTCGAACGACACCTGCGGGAACCGGGCGCGCAGCACGCCGCACACCAGGTCCAGCATCGTCGCGCGGTTGCGGCGCGCGTACTCCTGCGCCCAGTACAGGTCGTGCCGGTACGCCGCCATCTCCGGCGTGCCCGCGAGGAACACCGCCAGGTCCGGGTCGGGCAGCTCCTCGTTGTGCGCCAACGTCCGCGCGATCGAGATGTGGTGCTGCGCCAGCACGTTCCCGATGCCGCGCGAACCGGAGTGCAGCATCACCCACACCCGGTCGGCGGCGTCCAGGCAGACCTCCAGGAAGTGGTTGCCACCGCCCAGCGTCCCGACCTGGCGCAGCGCGCGGTCCAGCGTGACGCTCGGCGCGAGGCGGTCGAACGCGTCCCAGAACGCGTCCCGCCCGATCACCGGCTCGTCGTGCATCGCGAAACCGACCGGCACCGCCGCCTCCAGCGCGGTGCGCAGCGAACGCAGATCAGCCGAAAGATCGTTGGCGGACAACGACGTCCGCACCGCCGTCATCCCGCAGCCGATGTCGACACCGACCGCCGCCGGGGACACCGCGTCCTTCAGCGCGATCACCGAACCGACGGTCGCGCCCAGCCCGTAGTGCACGTCCGGCATCACGGCGACGTGCTTGACGGCCCACGGCAGCGACGCGATGTTGCGCAGCTGCCGCAGGGCCTGTTCCTCGACCTCGGCGGGATCGGCCCACAGCCGGATGTCGACGCGTGCGCCGGAGATCGTGGATGCGTTCATGCGGCAGAGCCTAGGTTCGCCGAACGTGATGGGCGATCGGTTTTCGGTACCGCACAAGAAAAGCCGGGCAGGAATCGACCCGCCCGGCTCGTCAGGCTGGAACTACCGGCTGACCGCCTTGCGGTACTGGCGGATCGCCAGCGGCACGAACGCGGCGAGGAACACGACGACCCAGATCAGGGTCATCAGCACCGGGTGCCGCAGCGACCACACGTCCGGTGGCGGGAACAGGGGGTTCGTGTTCCCGAAGAGTTCGCGGGCCGCCTGCGTGACCGCCGACACCGGATTCCACTCGGCGAACGTCTTGAGCACGCCGGGCAGTTTGCTCTCCTGCACGAACGTGTTCGCGATGAACGTCAACGGGAAGATGACGATGAAGCTGGCGTTGTTGAACACCTCCGGGCTGCGCACCATGAGCCCGACGATCGCCATGCCCCACGACACCGCGTAGGCGAACAGCAGCAGCAGCGCGAAACCCGCCAGCGCCTCGAAGAACGACGAGTGGATCCGCCACCCGACGATCAGGCCGGTCACCGACATCACGGTGATGACGATGACGTTGTTCGCCAGGTCCGACGTGGTGCGGCCGATCAGCACCGCCGACCGCGCCATCGGCAGCGACCGGAACCGGTCGATGACGCCCTTCTGGATGTCCTCCGCGAGCCCGCTGCCGGTGATGGTCGCGCCGAACACCACGGTCTGCGCGAAGATGCCGGCCATCAGGAACTCGCGGTAGTCCATGCCGGGGATCTCGATGGACCCGCCGAACACGTACGCGAACAGCAGCACGAACATGATCGGCGACAGCGTCGAGAAGACCAGCAGGTCCGGCACTCGTTTGATCTTGATCAGGTTGCGCTTGGCGACGACCGCGCCGTCACCCAGCGCCTGCGTGATGGTGCTCATTCCCCCTGCTCCTCCTGCTTCTCCTCGGCCGCGTGCCCGGTCAGCGTGAGGAACACGTCGTCCAGCGTCGGCCTGCGCAGGCCGACGTCGAGCACCTTGACCGCTTCCGCGTCCAACCGGCGGATCCCGTCCACCAGCACCTCGGACCCGCCGGACACCGGCACGGTCAGCCGGTGGCCGCGGTCGTCCAGCACGATCTCGCCGATCGCCAGCGGGGCCAGCACCTCCCGTGCCGTCGCCGCGTCCTGCGCGGAGCCGACGGTCAGCTCCAGCCGTTCCCCGCCCACCTGCGCCTTGAGCTCGTCGGCGGTGCCCAGCGCGATGACCTTGCCGTGGTCGATGACCGCGATCTGGTCGGCCAGCCGGTCCGCCTCCTCCAGGTACTGCGTGGTGAGCAGCAGCGTGGTGCCGCCCGCGACGAGTTCGGAGATCACGTCCCACATGCCGAGCCGGCTGCGCGGGTCCAGGCCCGTCGTCGGCTCGTCCAGGAACAGCACGCTCGGCTTGGCCACCAGCGCGCCGGCCAGGTCGAGCCGCCGCCGCATACCGCCGGAATAGCCCTTCACCGGCCGGTCGCCCGCCTCGACCAGGTCGAACCGCGCCAGCAGTTCGCGCGCCCGTTCCCGGCTGCGCTGCTTGCCCAGGTGGTACAGCCGGCCCACCATGTCCAGGTTCTCGAACCCGGTCAGGTTCTCGTCCACCGCCGCGTACTGGCCGGACAGCCCGATCTTCCGGCGCAGTTCCTTCGCGTCGGCGACGACGTCCAGCCCGGCGACCGTCGCCCGGCCCGAGTCGTGCTCCAGCAGTGTGGTGAGCACGCGCACCGTCGTCGTCTTGCCCGCGCCGTTCGGGCCGAGCAGGCCCATCACCGTGCCTTCCGGCACCACCAGGTCCAGGCCGTCCAGGGCGACGACCGACCCGTAGCGTTTCACCAAGCCCTCGGCCACGATTGCGTCTGCCATGCGGGACATCATGGACCCCGGGTACGACATTTTCGCGGCGGTTTTCACCCTGTTGGCCCAGAACGAACCTTGACCAGCGCGTTTCGTAACCTTCCGGGAACGTGAACTTCGCTCAGACGGTCGATCGCCCGCCGGACAAGTTGCGCCGTGAAGGAAATTGGGGTGCGCTGCGTGCCGTGACGATTCGGCGAGCCTCCACATCGGACCTTCCGGCCATCCTGCCGCTCGTGCGCGAGTTCTACGAGATCGACGGGCACGACTACGACGAGGCGGTCCTGACGTCCGCCTTCGGTCCGCTGCTCGCCGACGACCGGTTCGGTCAGGTGTGGCTGTTCGACACCGGGTACGCGGTGGTGACGTGGGGCTACTCGCTGGAATCGGGCGGTCGGGACGCGCTGCTGGACGAGTTCTTCGTGCGCAACCGGGGTGGCGGCGTCGGCGGGAAGGTCATCGACGCGGTGGTCGAGGAGTGCCGGAAAGCGGGCGCGCGCAAGATGTTCCTGGAGACCGAGGCACCCAACGACGCGGCCCGGCGGTTCTACCGGCGGCACGGTTTCGAGCCCGAGACGTCGACCTGGCTCAGCCGACAGCTCTGAGCCGGCGCTGAATCAAGCCAGCAGCTGGTCCCGCAGATCCCGGTCCCGCAGCACGGTCAGCACCGGCTCGTCCAGCACCCGCGCCGCGCCCGGTGACAGCGCCACCCGCAGCATCGCCTGGCACACGTCCGCGAACGGCTGACCCTGCACGGTCAACACGGCCTCCCGCATCTCGTCCGCCGCCCCGCGCTCCCGCCCGGCCGACCACTTCAGCAGGCTCATCACCACCACCCGGAGCGCCTGCTCCCGGCCCTGCGTCAGGACCGGCCGGTTCAGCCCGCACACGTCGATGGTGGCCTGCCCCTTGGGCGTCAGCGCCACGTACGTGCCGAGCGCGAGGGTGAGCAGCAGGTGCGCGAACGGGTCCTCGCGGGTCGGGTCGACCAGCAGCGGCGCGCCGTCGTCGTCCACCGGGTACCGGTCCCGCTTCAGGTTGCTGTTGCACGTCGAGCAGGCCAGCAGGTGGTTCAGCCAGTCGAACGTGCGCAACGGGTTGCGGGACAACGGTTCGAAGTGGTCGATGTCGGTGCCCTGGCTGTCACCGCAGTACATGCACCGCTGGTAGCCGGGTGCCATCTCCTCCAGCAGCCGGCGCAGCGGCGCGTGCACGGACCGCCGCACCCCGGCCCGCTTCCACAGTGCCCGCGCCGTCCGGACCCGGTCGGACGCGGCGGTGATCTCCTCGGTCAGCGGTGGCAGTCGGTCGGCGAGCTCGGCGGGCAGCGGGGTCCGGTCGATCCGGATCATCCGCGCTCCCGGGCCTTCTTCCGGCGCTGCGCCGTCCCGGGTCCGGGCTCCGGAGCGTCGGCCGATTCCATCCGGGCGAGCACCTCGCGGGCCCGCGCCACCGGCGAACTGGTCAGCGTCCGCTTCAGCTGCTCGTACCGCCGCACGGCCCGGTCACCCGCCGTCCCGGCGATCACCGCGACCTCCAGCTCCACCAGCTCCGCCCGCAGCTTCTCCGCCCGCTCCGAGTACGGCGTGTCCAGCCCGAACAGCTCGGACAGCACCGCGTCGTCCCCGCTGCCGTACACGATCCGCTCGTACAGCCCCCGGTCCACCACCCGCGGCGGCTCCTGCTGGTCCGGTCCCGGCAGCCGGATCAGGCCGCCCGGATCGGCCGCCTGGCACAGGTACGGGCTGTGCGTGGTGACGATGAACTGGACGTTCGGGAAGTGCTCCTTGAGCCACCCGCCGATCCGCTTCTGCCACGACACGTGCAGGTGCGCGTC
>CBHFOL010000281.1:0-10668 GCA_965995405.1 uncultured Saccharothrix sp. | reverse complement strand
GGGTTCGACCTGTGCATCTACATGCTGGGCGCGGACCACCACGGCTACATCGGCCGGCTCAAGGCCGCCGCCGCCGCTCTCGGCGACGACCCGAAGACGGTCGAGGTGCTGATCGGGCAGCTGGTGAACCTGGTCAGCGACGGCAAGCCGGTGCGGATGAGCAAGCGCGCGGGCAACGTCATCACCATGCAGGACCTGGTGGAGGCGGTCGGCGTGGACGCCGCCCGGTACGCCATGACCCGGTCGTCGGCCGACTCGTCGCTGGACATCGACCTGGACCTGCTCCGCAAGCGCAGCAACGACAACCCGGTCTACTACGTGCAGTACGCGCACGCCCGCCTGGCGTCGGTGCTGCGCAACGGCGCTGACCTGGGCGTCGAGCCCGGCGACCGGCTCGAACTGCTCGACCACGAGCGCGAGGGCGACCTGATCCGGACCATCGGCGAGTTCCCGCGAGTGGTGGCCACGGCCGGCGAGCTGCGCGAGCCGCACCGGGTCGCCCGGTACCTGGAGGAGCTGGCGGGCACGTACCACCGGTTCTACGAGGCGTGCCGCGTGCTGCCGCGCGGCGACGAGGAGACCACCGACCTGCACCGCGCCCGGCTGCGGCTGTGCGCGACCACCAAGCAGGTCTTCGCCAACGGCCTGGCGCTGCTGGGCGTGACCGCTCCGGAGCGGATGTGATGCGCGCGCACCCGGCCGGTCCCCGGCACGCCGACGTCCTGGTCCCGTCGAACACGGCGGGCAACCGACCGTCCACTTCGGACGAACTGGACCTGCTGCACCCGCACGTGTGGCCGCGCAACGCGGCCCGTGGCGCGGACGGCGCGGTCACGTTCGGCGAGGTGGACGTGCGGGCGCTGGTGGAGAAGTACGGCACCCCGCTGTTCGTGATGGACGAGGCCGACTTCCGGTCCCGCTGCCGCGACCACGCCGAGGCGTTCGGCGACCCGACGCTGGTGCACTACGCGTCCAAGGCGTTCCTGTCCGTCGCGGTGGCCCGGTGGGTCGCCGAGGAGGGGCTGAGCATCGACGTGTGCAGCGGCGGCGAGCTGGCCATCGCGCTGCGCGCGGACTTCCCGCCGGAGCGGATCGCGTTGCACGGCAACAACAAGTCCGTCGCCGAGCTGGCCGCCGCGGTGGACGCGGGGGTCGGCGCGGTGGTGCTCGACTCGTACCACGAGATCGCCCGGCTGGACCAGATCGCCCGGGAACGCGGACGCGTCCAGCCGGTGATGATCCGGGTCACGGTCGGCGTCGAGGCGCACACCCACGAGTTCATCGCGACCGCCCACGAGGACCAGAAGTTCGGCTTCTCGCTGTCCTCCGGCGACGCCGCCGAGGCCGCCCGCCGGGTGCTCAAGGCCGAGGGCCTGCGGCTGATCGGCCTGCACAGCCACATCGGCTCGCAGATCTTCGACGCCAGCGGCTTCGAGGTGGCGGCCCGGCGGGTGATCGGCCTGCTCGCGGAGCTGCGCGACGAGCACGGCGACGGCATCCTGGACCAGGTGTCCACAGTGGACCTCGGTGGCGGCCTGGGCATCGCCTACACGCCCGACGACGACCCGCCGCCGCCCGCCGAACTGGCCCGCCAGCTGGCCGGCATCGTGGCCAAGGAGTGCGAGCACGCCGACCTGCCGACGCCCAAGATCGCGGTCGAGCCCGGCCGGGCGATCGTCGGACCCGGCACGGTCACCGTGTACGAGGTCGGCACCATCAAGGACGTCCAGCTCGACGCCGGCGCGACCCGCCGGTACGTGAGCGTCGACGGCGGCATGAGCGACAACATCCGCACCGCCCTGTACGACGCCGTCTACGACTGCCGCCGGGTGTCCCGGGCCGCCGAACCCGAGACGACGGCCGTGCTGTGCCGCGTCGTGGGCAAGCACTGCGAGTCCGGCGACGTGGTCGTGCGCGACTGCTGGCTGCCCGCCGACCTGGCGCCCGGCGACCTGATCGCGGTGGCCGCGACCGGCGCCTACTGCTACTCCATGGCCAGCGGCTACAACCGACTTCCCCGGCCCGCGCTCAGCGCGGTCGTGGACGGCCGGTCCCGGCTGCTGCTGCGCCGGGAGACCGAGGAAGACCTGTTCCGCCTGGAGGTATGACGTGCCTGGCCAGAAACCGATCAAAGTCGCGCTGCTCGGCTGCGGCACGGTCGGGACCGAGGTGGTCCGGCTGCTGACCGACCAGGCTCCGGACCTGACCGCCCGGGTCGGCGCACCCGTCGAACTCGCGGGCATCGCCGTGCGCAAGCCGAACAAGCACCGCGAGGTGCCCGCCGAACTGCTCACCACCGACGTGGACGCGCTGCTCGAATCCGACGTGGACGTGGTGGTCGAGGTCATCGGCGGCATCGAGCCGGTCCGGACGTGGCTGCTCAAGGCGCTGGGTTCGGGCAAGTCCGTGGTGACCGCGAACAAGGCGCTGCTGGCCGAGCACTCGGCCGAGCTGTTCGCGGCGGCCGACGCGTCCGGCGCGGACCTGTACTTCGAGGCGGCCGTGGCGGGCGCGATCCCGCTGCTGCGCCCGCTGCGCGAATCGCTGGCCGGCGACCGGATCACCCGGGTGATGGGGATCGTCAACGGCACCACCAACTTCATCCTCTCCGGCATGGACTCGACCGGCGCGGGCTACTCGGAGACGCTGGAGGAGGCGACCCGGCTGGGTTACGCCGAGGCGGACCCGACGGCCGACGTGGACGGGTTCGACGCCGCCTCCAAGGCCGCGATCCTGGCGTCGCTGGCGTTCCACAGCCGGGTGACCGCCGCCGACGTGCACCGCGAGGGCATCGCGTCGGTCAGCGCCGCCGACATCGCCGCCGCCAAGGGGCTGGGCCGGACGGTCAAGCTGCTGGCGATCTGTGAGCGGGTCACCGAGAACGGCTCCGAGTCCGTCGCCGTTCGGGTACACCCGGCGATGATCCCCAGGACCCACCCGCTGGCGGGCGTGCACGGCGCGTTCAACGCGGTGTTCGTGGAGGCCGACGCGGCCGGCGAGATGATGTTCTACGGCAAGGGCGCGGGTGGCGCGCCCACGGCCAGCGCGGTGCTCGGCGACCTCGTCGCGGTGGCCCGCAACCGGGTGCTCAGCGGGCGCGGCCCGCGCGAGTCGGCGTACGCGGAACTGCCCGTGCGGCCGATGGGCCAGACGCCCACCAGGTACCACATCAGCCTCGACGTGGCCGACCGGCCGGGTGTGCTGTCGCAGGTCGCGGCGGTGTTCGCGGAGCACGACGTGAGCATCGCGGCGGTCCGGCAGGAGGGGCGGATCGACGACGCCAGCCTGGTGATCGTCACCCACGCCGCGACCGACGCGGCACTGCGGTCGACCGTGGACAAAATCGGCGGACTGCCCGTGGTTCGAGAAGTGGTCAGCGTGATGCGGGTGGAAGGCGAAGAGTCATGACGATCCCAACAGGCGTGCGGGCCGGCTGGCCCGGAATCATCCACGCCTACGCGGACCGGATCCCCCTGCCGGACGGGGCGAAGGTCGTCACCCTGCACGAGGGCGGCACGCCCCTGGTGGCCTCGGACCACCTGTCCGACCTGACCGGCTGCCAGGTCTACGTGAAGGTCGAGGGTGCGAACCCGACCGGCTCGTTCAAGGACCGGGGCATGACCGTCGCCATGACGCACGCCCTGGCCAGCGGCATCAAGGCGGTCATCTGCGCGTCGACCGGCAACACCTCGGCGTCCGCCGCCGCCTACGCCGCCAAGGCCGGCCTCACCGCCGCCGTGCTGGTGCCGACCGGCAAGATCGCCCTGGGCAAGCTCGCCCAGGCGGTGTCGCACGGCGCGCGGATCCTCCAGATCGACGGCAACTTCGACGACTGCCTCGAACTGGCCCGCAAGACCTCGGCCGAGTACCCGGTCACCCTGGTCAACTCGGTGAACCCGGTCCGGCTGGTCGGCCAGAAGTCCGCCGCCTGGGAGATCTGCGACGTGCTCGGCCGCGCGCCGGACGTGCACTGCCTCCCGGTCGGCAACGCGGGCAACATCACCGCCTACTGGCGCGGCTATTCGGACTACGCCAAGGACGGCGTGACCGGCTCGACGCCGCGCATGTTCGGCTTCCAGGCGGCCGGCTCCGCGCCGCTCGTGCTCGGTGAGCCGGTCGCGAACCCGGAGACCATCGCCACCGCCATCCGGGTGGGCAGCCCGGCGTCGTGGACCGGCGCGGTCGACGCGAAGAACGAGTCCGGCGGCCTGTTCGAGGCGGTCACCGACGAGAAGATCCTGGAGGCGTACCGGCTGCTCGCCGCGCGGGACGGCATCTTCGTGGAACCGGCGTCCGCGACCAGCGTCGCCGGCCTGCTCGCCACCGCCGCCGACGGCCGGCTGCCCAAGGGCTCCCTGGTCGTCTGCACGGTCACCGGCCACGGCCTGAAGGACCCGGACACGGCGCTGCTCGGGATGACCGAGGTGGAGCCCGTCCCGGTCGACCCCGGCGCGGTCGCCACCGCGCTGGAACTGGCATGACCGGCGTCCGGGTCTCCGTCCCGGCGTCCACCGCGAACCTCGGCTCCGGCTTCGACGCGCTCGGCCTCGCGCTGGGCATCCACGACGAGGTCGAGTTCGAGGTGACCGACTCCGGGCTGGTGATCGAGGTCGCCGGCCAGGGCGCGGACGGCGTGCCGGACGACGAGACCCACCTGGTGGTCCGGGCGTTCCGGGCCGCGTGCGGCGGACTGGGCGTGAACGTTCCGGGGCTGCGACTTCGGTGCCGCAACGCGATTCCGCACGCGCGCGGCCTCGGCTCCTCGTCGGCGGCCGTGGTCGCGGGCGTCGCCGCCGGATACGCGCTGGCCGGGCACGAGTTGGACACGAGCGCGTTGCAACTCGCAGCGGAGTTCGAGGGGCACGCCGACAACGCCGCCGCCGCGATGTTCGGCGGCGTGGTCGTGGCGTGGACGGAGGGTGACCGCTACCGGGCGGCGCGACTGGACCCGCACCCCGCGCTGAAGCCCGTGGTGCTGGTGCCGGAGCAGGAATCGGCCACCCGGACGACGCGCGGCCTGCTGCCCGTGTCCGTGCCGCACGCGGACGCCGCGTTCGCCGTGGCCCGGTCCGCGCTGGCCGTGCACGCGCTGGCGAACGACCCGGCGCTGCTGCTCACGGCGCTGGACGACCGGCTGCACGAGCCGTACCGGGAATCGGCCTGGCCGGCGACGTTCGCGCTGGTGAAGGCGTTGCGTTCGGCCGGCGTGGCGGCGGCGGTGTCCGGTGCCGGGCCGACCGTGCTGGCGCTGCCGGAGGACGGGAAGCTGCCCGAGGAGGTGGACGTGAGCGGCTTCACACCGCACCACGTTCCGGTCGACGTGGCAGGAGTGCGCGTTGCGCCACTCGGTTGAGTGATGTGACGCGCCGTGCCCCGGTTGTTGCACCTGACCGGAGCGGCGTCTACCCTCGGGGCCATCAGTCACCGCGCGCACGGGCGCCGGTGTGGTGCCCGGACACTCGCTCCGGATCGCATTCCTCCAGTGACTTGGCCCTGTGCCGTATGGACGGGGTTGGCGCTGGAAGGCACCCGCTCGCCGTGTGACCGAGAAACGTCTCGTGCCGGTGGACTCCGTATTCGTGCGCGTTTTCGCGACGTCGAAGTCCGCAGGCCGGAGGCGAACTGCCGATTCGCATTCCGTCGGACGGCAGTCCGCTGGGCCGCGTAGGAGGCGCGGTCCGGTCAGGAAGGACATGTGTGAGCAACACCGATGTGCTGAGCAGCGAAGCTCCTGCTGCTCCCAACGCCGCTGCCAGTTCCGGAGCTGAGGAGAACGCTCTGTCCACCCCTTCGAACGGCAGCGCCCCGCCGCGCAAGCGCGCCGGACTCTCCGGCATGGTGCTCGCCGAACTCCGTGAACTCGCAGGTCAGCTCGGTATCACCGGCACCGCCGGACTCCGCAAGGGCGACCTCATCGCGGCCATCAAGGAACGCCAGGGCGGCACCTCCGGTCGGGGCAGTGCCGCGACGCCGCCGAAGAAGGCGTCCGCCCCGGTCGCCGAGAAGCCTGCGGACGTCAAGCCCGCCGCCGAGGCTCCTGCTCCGGTCGTCGACAAGCCGGTCGACAAGCCGACGCAGCAGCTCGACGTCACCGACCGCCCGGCCGGCGGCGAGGAGGAGAGCGGCCGGCGCGGCAACCGCAGGCGCCGTTCCGCGAACCGCCCGGCGGGCAGCCCCGAAGGCGCGCAGCCCGCTGCCGCCGACGCGCCCGCCGCGCCGCAGCCGCAGGCCGACCGCCCGCAGCAGGACCGCCCGGACCGGGGTGAGCAGCGCGAACAGCGCCAGGAGCGGAACGACCGCCCCGACCGGGGTGAGCGGACCGACCGTGCCGACCGGGGTGACCGGAACGACCGGGGTGACCGCCGCAACCGCGACGGCCGCGACCGCGATCGGGACCGTGACCGGGACGGCGGCCGGGACCGCGATCGTGATCGCGACCAGAACCGCAACCGGCAGAACGTCCAGGACGACGGCGACGACGAGGAAGGCGGTCGGCGCGGCCGGCGCTTCCGCGACCGCCGCCGCCGGGGCGGCCGGGGCGACGCCACGGGTGGCGGCACGGACACCGAGGTGCGCGAGGACGACGTCCTGCTGCCCGTCGCGGGCATCCTCGACGTGCTGGAGAACTACGCGTTCGTCCGCACGTCCGGCTACCTGGCCGGCCCGAACGACGTCTACGTGTCGCTGTCGCTGGTGCGCAAGCACGGCCTGCGCCGCGGTGACGCGATCATCGGCGCGGTCCGCCAGCCCCGCGAGGGCGAGCAGCAGCGGCAGAAGTTCAACCCGCTGGTCCGGGTCGACAAGATCAACGGCCTGGACCCGGAGGAGTCGCGCAACCGGCCCGACTTCACCAAGCTGACGCCGCTCTACCCGAACGAGCGCCTGCGGCTGGAGACCGAGCCGCACATCCTGACGACCCGCGTCATCGACCTGGTGATGCCGATCGGCAAGGGGCAGCGCGCGCTGGTCGTCTCGCCGCCGAAGGCCGGCAAGACGTCCGTCCTCCAGTCGATCGCGAACGCGATCACGAAGAACAACCCCGAGTGCCACCTGATGGTGGTCCTGGTGGACGAGCGCCCCGAAGAAGTCACCGACATGCAGCGCTCGGTCAAGGGTGAGGTCATCGCCTCCACCTTCGACCGGCCGCCGTCGGACCACACGACGATCTCGGAGCTGGCCATCGAGCGGGCGAAGCGCCTGGTCGAGATGGGTCACGACGTGGTCGTGCTGCTCGACTCGATCACCCGGCTGGGCCGTGCCTACAACCTGGCGGCACCCGCCAGCGGCCGGATCCTGTCCGGTGGTGTCGACTCGACCGCCCTCTACCCGCCGAAGCGGTTCCTCGGCGCGGCGCGCAACATCGAGGGCGGCGGCAGCCTCACCGTCATCGCGACGGCGCTGGTGGAGACCGGTTCGGCCGGTGACAGCGTGATCTTCGAGGAGTTCAAGGGCACCGGCAACGCGGAGCTCAAGCTCGACCGCAAGATCGCCGACAAGCGCACCTTCCCGGCGGTGGACGTCGACTCGTCCGGCACCCGCAAGGAAGACCTGCTGCTGTCGCCGGACGAGCTGGCGGTCATGCACAAGCTGCGCCGCGTCCTGCACGCGCTCGACAGCCAGCAGGCCATCGACCTGCTGCTGGACCGGCTCCGCAAGAGCCGGACCAACATCGAGTTCCTGATGCAGGTCGCCAAGACGACCCCGGGCGGAGACAACGACTGACCCGGAACGTCATCGGAAAGGCCCGCCCCGACCCCCGAGTCGGGGCGGGCCTTTCCGCTTCATGCCGGTCCCGGTGAGGGGACAGGCACGATCGGGCGTCACCCGCGAGTGCGGGATTCACCACGTTCAGGGGGTGGCGGTCAGTTCACGCCGTGCGTGCGACGGGGGAGTCCGGGCGGGTTCAGCCGCAGCCGCCGGAGGTCGCGAACCCGTCGTCGTCCTGGTCGGCGGTCCGGCGGCGTTCGGTGATGTACTCCCCGACCAGCAGCAACATGACCGGGACACCCACCGCCACCACGCCGACCACCGGCACCCGCAGCCCGTCAACGGCGACACCCAGCGCTAACCAGGCGGCGAGGAAGCCCCAGCGGAGCCAGATCCGCTGCCGGGCGTTCCGCCACGGCACCATCCGACTCGCCGCGGCGCCGACCGCCACGGATGCCCCGAACAGGGGACTGGACAGCGCGATGTCCCGAGGGGCACCGACCAGCAGCCCGGCGAGCCCGGTGAGGCCCAGTACCGCGCTGCCGAACAGGAACGGCACGGCCAGCCACGTGGTCAACCGCAGCGGACGTCCGGAGGCGCACAACACGGTCACAGTCTCGCGTCCGCCGGCCACCCGTTGCTGCGCTGAGTAGTTCAACGGCTACCTCGTGCGCCCAATGGTATTTCAGGTACGCCGAGCGGTAGTGACAACAACCACGGGAACACCTCCGGACCCGAACGCGTTGTCAACGGTGCCGACCACATCTGGCAGACTGTCAGGTCGAGTCCGGCTCCGGTTCACCTCCGCGTGGTCCCGCGACCACCAGAGGACCCGGCGGCCACCGAAGAGAGGGACAAGACGTTGAAGACCGGCATTCACCCCGAGTACGTGACGACCGAGGTCACCTGCGGCTGTGGGAACACGTTCCAGACCCGCAGCACCAAGACCTCCGGCGCGATCCACGTCGAGGTCTGCTCGAACTGCCACCCGTTCTACACCGGCAAGCAGAAGATCCTGGACACCGGTGGCCGGGTCGCGCGCTTCGAGGCGCGCTACGGCAAGCGCAAGGGCAAGTAGCAACGCCGACGGCGGCCACCCCCGCCCGGGGTGGTCGCCGGTGGGGGCGCATAAGCAGCACCCCCACACCCGAGCGCCGAACCGTGACCCTGGAAGCACTGCTCGCCGAGCACGCCGAGCTGGAGGTCAAGCTCGCCGACCCCGCGGTGCACGCCGACCAGGCGGGCGCGCGCAAGCTCGGCAAGCGCTACGCGGAGCTCACCCCGATCGTCCGCACCGCCCGTGAGCTGGACCAGGTCCGCAACGACCTGGAGGCGGCCCGCGAACTCGCCGCCGAGGACCCGGCGTTCGCCGAGGAGGTCGACGAGCTGGCCGGGCGCATCCCGCGGATCGAGGAGCGGCTCACCGAGCTGCTGCTCCCGCGTGACCCGCACGACTCGGCCGACGTGGTGCTGGAGATCAAGTCCGGTGAGGGCGGCGAGGAGTCCGCGCTGTTCGCGGGCGACCTGCTGCGGATGTACCTGCGGTATGCCGAGCGGCACGGCTGGAAGGCCGAGGTACTCGACGGCACCGACTCCGACCTGGGCGGGTTCAAGGACGTCACGGTCGCCATCAAGGCCCGCACCGACTCCCCGGACGGGGTGTGGTCGCGGCTGAAGTACGAGGGCGGCGTGCACCGCGTCCAGCGCGTCCCGGTGACCGAGAGCCAGGGCCGCATCCACACCAGCGCGGCCGGTGTCCTGGTGTTCCCGGAGACCGAGGACGTCGAGATCGAGATCGACGAGAACGACCTGCGGGTGGACGTGTTCCGCTCGTCCGGCAAGGGCGGGCAGAGCGTCAACACCACCGACTCGGCGGTCCGCATCACGCACCTGCCGACCGGCATCGTGGTGTCCTGCCAGAACGAGCGCAGCCAGTTGCAGAACAAGGCGCGCGCGATGCAGGTGCTCCAGGCCCGGCTCCAGGTGCTGGCGGAGGAGAAGGCGCAGCAGGAGGCGTCCGACGCCCGGCGCACCCAGATCCGCACGGTCGACCGGTCCGAGCGGGTGCGCACCTACAACTATCCGGAATCCCGAATCTCCGACCATCGCGTCGGGTTCAAAGCGCATAACCTGGATGCGGTCCTGGACGGCGACCTGGACGCGGTGCTCGACGCACTCGCCGCCGCCGACCGGGCGGAACGACTGGCCGGCGGGTGAACGGGAGGGCGTCGCATGGCGGAGATACTGGTCAATCCGCAGCGCGCCCCGCTCGACACCGTGCTGGACGTCCTGGTCGTGGGGCTTTCGCCGGACACCGAGACGGTGGTCCGCGCGTCGACCGGTGACCGTGCGTCCGAGGCCGTGTTCCGCTCCGACAGCCGGGGTGTGGTGGACCTGACCAGGCACGCCCCGGTGAAGGGCGACTACTCGGGCGTGGACCCGATGGGCCTGTTCTGGTCGATGACTTCGGCCGGTGGCAAGCCCGGCCCGACCGTGCTGGAAGCGGACGGGGCGCGGTTGGAGATCGAGCGCCTGTCGGTCCCGGACGGGGTCACGCGGACTTCGGTGCCGGAGCTGTCCGGTGTGCTGTTCTCGCCGGACGACGACGGGACGTACCCCGGTGTGATCGTGCTCGGCGGGTCCGAGGGCGGTCGGCACGAGGTGGATGCCGCGCTGTTGGCCGGGCACGGGTTCTGCGTCCTGGCGTTGGCGTATTTCGGCGCGGAGAACGTGCCGGAGGACCTGGTGGAGATCCCGCTGGAGCACGTCGGGCGGGGTATCGACTTCCTGCGGGCACGAGCCGGCGAGATCGGCCTGGTCGGCGGTTCGCGGGGCGGTGAGCTGGCGCTGCTGGCCGGGGCGACGTTCCCCGAGGTCCGGGCGGTGGTCAGTGTGGTCGGGAGCGGGGTGGTGACCCAGTGCATCGGGCCGGGGCACCGGCTGCTGCGCAAGCTCGACCAC
>CBHFOL010000280.1:0-10682 GCA_965995405.1 uncultured Saccharothrix sp. | reverse complement strand
CCACTGCTTCGGCTGCGGCGAGGGCGGCGACGTGATCGCCTTCGTGATGAAGGTCGAGCACCTCGGTTTCGTGGAGGCCGTCGAACGCCTCGCCGACCGCGCGGGCATCCAGCTGACCTACGAGGGCGGCGGCGCGACCGTCCAGCGCGACCGGGGCACCCGCTCCCGGCTGCTGGAGGCGCACCGGGCCGCCGCCGAGTTCTACGCCGAGCAGCTGGCGTCGCCGGACGCCATGCCCGCCCGGGAGTTCCTGGCGGAGCGCGGTTTCGACGAGTCGGCCGCCCGCACGTTCGGCTGCGGCTTCGCGCCGGCCGGCTGGGACCGGCTCACCAAGCACCTGCTGGGCCGGGGTTTCGAGCTGACCGAGCTGATCAAGGCGCAGCTGTCCAAGGAGGGCAGGCAGGGCCCGATCGACCGGTTCCACCGCCGGCTGCTGTGGCCGATCCGGGACCTCGGCGGCGACGTGGTGGGCTTCGGCGCGCGGCGGATCTTCGAGGACGACCAGATCCAGGCCAAGTACCTCAACACCGGCGAGAGCCCGATCTACAAGAAGTCCACCGTGCTGTTCGGGCTGGACCTGGCCAAGCGGGAGATCGCCAAGCGGCGGCAGGCCGTCGTGGTCGAGGGCTACACCGACGTGATGGCCATGCACCTCGCGGGCGTGCCCACGGCGGTCGCGTCCTGCGGCACGGCGTTCGGCGGGGAGCACATGAACGTGCTGCGCCGGCTGCTGATCGACGACGACCTCAACGGCGAGGTGATCTTCACCTTCGACGGCGACGCGGCCGGGCAGAAGGCGGCGCTCAAGGCGTTCGAGGGCGAGCAGCAGTTCTCCGCGCAGACCTACATCGCGATCGCGCCGGACGACATGGACCCGTGCGAACTGCGGCAGGCCAAGGGCGACGTGGCGGTGCGGGACCTGGTGGCGCGGCGCACGCCGCTGTTCGAGTTCGCCATCCGCACCCAGTTGCAGACCTACGACCTGGACTCGGTGGACGGCCGGGTCGAGGCGCTCAAGAAGATGGTGCCGTTCGTCGCGCAGATCAAGGACCGCGCCAAGCGGGACGGGTACGCGACCAAGCTCGCCTGGTGGGTGGGCTGGGACGACGAGGCGTCCGTGGTGCGCCGGGTGCGCGAGACGGCGACCGGCCGCGCGCCCGCGAAGGGCCGGCCGCGTCCGGTGGACCCGAACCAGGGCGCGCTCGCCGTGGAGGTGGACGGCCCGACCAGGCCCGATCCGCGTGATCCCGAGCTGCTGCCCCAGCGGGAGGCGTTGAAGGCCGCGTTGCAGCTGCCCGAGATGGCCGGGCCGCCCTACGACTCGCTGCCCGACGAGGTGTTCACGCATCCCGTCTACCAGACGCTGCACCGGGCGATCCGGGACGCGGGCGGCGCGTCCGGCGGGCTGTCGGGGCCGGCGTTCGTGGACGCGGTGAGCAAGCGGTGCGACCAGCAGGCGGTGCGCTCGGTGCTGACCGAGCTGTCCGAGGAGGCGTTGCAGGTCCGGGCGGACGAGTACCGGTACGTGCAGAGCGTGCTGGCCCGGTTGCAGCAGCGCCTGGTGGCCACCCAGATCGTGGAGATCAAGTCCCGGCTGCGCCGGGTGTCGCCGGTCGAGGAGGCCGACGAGTACCGCGCGCTGTTCGGCGACCTGATCGCGTTGGAGGAGTACCACAAGGAACTGCGCGACCAGTCGGTCGGCGGGCTGTGATGGGCGTCTTCCGCAGGCTGTTCGGCTCGGGCGCGCCCGCCGGGTTCACCGGCGAGCTGGTGAAGGACGAGCAGGTGCTGGCGTCCGCCGCGACCGGGGACGGGTTCCTGGTCGCGACCACGCTGGGGCTGTGGCTGCCCGGCCCGCGCCGGCTCGGGTGGCACCTGGTGTCCAAGGCGACGTGGCGCGGCGGCGCGCTGACCGTGATCGAGGCGGCGGAGGACGGCGAGGCGGGCGCGGCGGTGCTGTTGCGCGACCTGCCGGCGGTCCGGTTCCCGCTGGCCGAGCCGGGCAAGGTGCCGGAGGTCGTGCACGCCCGGGTGACCGGCTCGATCCGGTCCCGGCACCGGAACGAGGACCCGGGCGCGTGGTTCCTCCAGCGCAAGGTGCCCGGTCGGGACGGCGTGGTCTTGCAGGTGCGGCCGGACCCGGAGGCGGACGTCGACGCCGTGCGCGCCGTCGCGGCCTCGGTGGCGGCGAAGATCGCGCGGCTGCGCGCCGTTGACTGATAGCAGTACGCGCGTACTGTAGTAGTACGCCTGTACTGTTACCGGGGGTGCGCATGTGGGATCCGACCGAGTACCTGACGTTCGCCGACCACCGTTCCCGCCCGTTCCACGAGCTGGTGGCCCGCGTCGGCGCGTCCGCGCCCCGCCGGGTGGTCGACCTGGGCTGCGGTCCGGGCAACCTGACGGCCGCGCTGGCCGCGCGATGGCCGTCGGCGGTGGTGGAGGCGCTGGACTCGTCGCCGGAGATGGTCGCGGCGGCGCGGGAGCGCGGGCTGGACGCGCGGGTCGGCGACGTGGCGTCGTGGCGGCCGGGCGCGGATACGGACGTGGTGGTGACCAACGCCGTGCTCCAGTGGGTGCCGGGGCACGAGGAGCTGTTGCGGCGGTGGGTGGCCGAGCTGCCGTCCGGGGCGTGGCTGGCGATGCAGGTGCCCGGCAACTTCGCCGACCCGTCACATGCTTTGTCGCGCGAGTTGGTCGCGGAGTCGTGGCCGTCGTTGACCGGGTTGATGCGCGTGTCGCCGGTGCTCGACGCGGCGGGCTACGCGGACGTCCTGGGTGCGGCGGAGGCGGACGCGTGGGAGACGACCTACCTCCAGCGCCTGGAGGGCCCGGACGCCGTCCTGGAGTGGATCAGCGGCACCGCCCTGCGCCCCGTGCGGGCGGCGCTGGACGACGCCGGCTGGTCCGAGTTCCGGGCCCGGCTGGCGCCGAGGCTGCGGGCGGCCTACCCGCAACGCCCCGACGGCACCACGTGGTTCCCGTTCCGCCGGATCTTCGCCGTGGCCCGGATCCGCTAGCCGCATTCGACTGTTGATCGAAGGTTGAGTCGCCCGTTGTCCGGGGCTCGGAGGCGCGTCTCAGTGCGCGTCGGCGCGCGGGACGACCGGGTCGCGGTGGCTGCCGTTGGCGCGTTGGCCGTTGGTACGCCCGAAGCCGGTCTTCTCGCCGACCTTGGCCCGCACGATCCCCGCCGCCCCCTGCACCGCCGGGTGGTCGACGACGGACCGGTACGCCCGCACGATCTGGTCGTACCGCTGCCGCCCCGCGCGGGCGCCCAGGACGTAGCCGATGGCCGCCCCGAACAGGATGCCCTTCATGAGGTCTCCTCTCCTTCCCGTCGTGCCTGGTCACGTCCCATCCTGCCGGACGGGGAGGGGGTGTGCGCGAGCACTGTTCCGGATGCGCTAGAGTTACCTCCCGTCGGGCCGCAAGGCCGGGCGACACAACCGAACATTCCCCCTTAGCTCAATGGCAGAGCATTCGACTGTTAATCGAAGGGTTACTGGTTCGAATCCAGTAGGGGGAGCGCGATGCCAACAAGCCCCAGGTCACAAGCCTGGGGCTTCTTGCTGCGCCACGCCCGGACACCCCGCCCCGCCATCTGCCCTCCACTTTGAGCTGCCCTTCCCGCGCATCCGGACGCCCCGGCTCTTCCGGTGGGTACCCGGAACCACCCGTTTGTCACACGTTCGGGCGGGATCTTTGCGGCACGCTGGGGCCATGTCGGATCGTTTCGCCAACCGCCGCCTCATCGAGTCCCTGGACCCCGTGTACGACCACGAGCGCATCATGCGGGTGTCGTCGGGCTACGAGTTCCCGTGGGACTACGTGCGGTCGTTGGAGTTCGCGTTGTTCAAGACGTACTGCGTGCCCTCCATCTCGGGGCTGCTGGCCAAGACCGGCGAGTTCGAACGGCGGACGCAGAAGCGGTACGACGACACCGCGTTGCTGATGGCGGAACTCGTGGACCACGGCTACGACTCGCCGCGCGGCAAGGAGGCGCTGCGCGTGGTGAACCGGCTGCACGGCCGGTACGACATCGACAACGACGACATGAAGTACGTGCTGTCGACGTTCGTCTACGAGCCCATCCAATGGCTGGACCGGTACGGCTGGCGGCCGTTGACGTCCCAGGAACGGCTGGGCGCGTTCCACTTCTACCGGGCCGTGGGGAGCCGCATGGCGATCCGCGACGTCCCGGACTCGTACGACGAGTTCCTGGCGTTCAAACAGGACTACGAGGAACACCACTTCGTCTACCACGACACCAACCGCCGCATCGGCCAGTACACCCTGGACCTGTTCTGCTCCTGGTACCCGGCACCCCGCGCGCTGACGTCCAGGGCGGTCGTCGCGCTGCTGGACGAGCGCATGGTCGCGGCCTTCGGCTTCACCGCGCCCCCACCGTGGCTGGGCGCCTTCGAACGCCGCGCCCTCCGGCTGCGCGCGAAACTCGTCCGCCGCCTCCCACCCCGCAAGACGCCCCGCCTGACCAACGACCCGGGCAACCGCACCTACCCCGGCTACCCGACCGGCTACCAGCCGTCCGACCTCGGGGCACGGTAGGCGTCACCACGGCTTGGTCACGTGCTGCCGGGTTGCTGAGACGTGGCGACCACTGATCTGTACTCTCCTGAACCGCACATCAGGGGGCTGTAGCTCAGTTGGTCAGAGCAGCGGACTCATAATCCGTCAGGTCGTGGGTTCGAGCCCCACCGGCCCCACCAGCTTCGCACTGCCCGAACCACGTCGTCGGCAACACCCGTGCGTGGTTCGGTGTTCGACCGGTAAAACCGGTTGGGTCCATCACCTCACTGTCCGCGTCCAACCCGGGACGGGTCGCCACATCGTGTGCGGACCGGGGTAGTGGTCGGTCGGGAAGATCCGTGGGCGGACTAAGGGGTGTTATGTCCAGGCTGCGATCGGGCGGGTCCGTGCCGGTGGGTGTGGAGCGGGTGGCTGCGGAGGCCGGGCTCGGTGACGTTGTCGAGGCGTACGAGGTGGCGTGCAGCGTGGTGGCTGCCGGTGACCTCGGGAAGCTGAAGCAGGTCGAGGTGTTGCAGACGGTCCTCATCTTCGTCGGGCTCTGCGTGCCGTTGGGCCTCTTCCTGCTCATCTGGCAGCTGGGTGCGGTGGGCTTGGCGGTGGGGGTGGTCGTCGGGCTGCTCCTGCTCGCGGGATTCCTGGTGGTGCGCAGGACGAGCCGGGCGAGGCGGGAGAAGCACGAGCTGGTGTACGTCTTCCGGGACGGGTTCGTGTTGGCGGGCGCGAATGTCGTGCGGCCGTTCCGGTGGGTGGACTTCCCGTCGGCCTACCAGGCCTCCACGGAGCACTTCGTGAACGGCCGGCTCGTTGCCACCGGGTACCAGTTCCGGCTCGTGCACGCCGACGGGAGGCGGGTGACGTTCAACGGTGCCGAACAGCCCGACAAGGGGCCGTCGTCGGACATCCTCGAACTGGGTCCCGTGGTGTTGCAGGAGGTGCTTGACCGACGGCTGCCGTCCGTGGTGGAGACCGTCAACGCGGGTGGCCGGGTCGAGTTCGGCGACGTGGCGATCGGGCCGGACGGGATCTCCACCCCGGATGGCGGCGTGCCATGGGGACAGCTCACGATCCTGGAGGCCCGTGCGGGGTTGCTCTTCGTCGGTGCGGGCGGGCGGAAGAGCTGGCAGGGCAAGATCGCGGACATCCCGAACTTCGCGATCTTCTGGCAGTTGGCGCAGGAGCTGCGGGCTCGACAAGGGGCGTAGAACCCCTGGCCTGTGGTCGAAACTGCCCGGTGACGTGGGTCCTGCGGAGTTCCCGGAAGCTGTGGCTTATCGGTCCAGCGTCCGCGCCAGGGCGGTCGGGTCGGGGACGATGAAGCACAGCCGGGCCGTGCGCAGCAGACCCTTGGCGCGCAGGCCGCCCAGAGCCGTTTCCACGCTCTTCTCGGACGCGGCCACGGCGTCCGCCAGGTCGCGCTGGCTCAAGCCTTCCAGGCGCAGCCCGGCGTCGGTCGGCCTGCCCCGCTCGGTGACCCATTTGAACAGCACCGAGGCCACCCGCGCGGGCACGTCCCGGGTGTGCGCGAGTTGGCGGTCGTCGGCGTCGCGCTGCCGTTTCAGGCCGGTCTGGTCGACCAGCGCGCGCACGTCCTCGCTCAGCGTGCGCAGCCGCAGGAACGCGCTCGCGGCCAGGTGTACGGCCAGACCGGGCGACAGCGCGATCACGTGCGCGCTGCGCGGCAGTTCGTTGATCACCCCGAGCTCGCCGATCAGATCGCCCGGGCCGAACAGGCTGACCAGCGGCTCCACCCCGAATCCGGGCAGCAGCACCTTCAGCAGGCCGGTCTCGACGAGCATCACCTCGTCACTGGAGGTGCCGGCGGTGATCAGCCACTCGCCCCGGCGGAACGGCGCGGGCCGTCCGGCGGCGCGGATCTCCGCCCGGCCCCGGTCGGCTGCTAGGTCCGCCATGTCGCACCATGTTGCCGATCGTCATGCCCGCAGGGCACGGGATTCCGGCCTGTTCACACGTTCGGTGGAGAGATCGGCACCCGCGGCCTCGATCCGGGCCCGGTTTCGCGAGCCCCACTCGCCCAACGGGACCAGCGCCTCGTTCGGCGACCCGCCGAGTGCGGTCAGCGAGTACTCCAAGCGGGGCGGGGCCTGGGCGTGGCGTGGTCCGGTGTGGCTCGGTGCGGTGTCGTCGAGACGGCGCGGGGGAGGCGGCCCTGGTGCGGGGCCGCCCGCCGGCGTCAGGACCAGACCGCGCCTGCGGGTTCGCGGATCGTGGTGTTGATGCGGTTGAACATGTTCGTCACGGCGACCATCAGGATGATCGCGGCCAGGCCCTGCTCGTCGTAGTGGTCGGCCGCCGCGTCCCAGATCTCGTCGGTGACCGAGTTCGGCCGGTCCGCGAGCCTTACTGCGGCAGGAGGCAGGCAGTTGCCGGCGGGCGGCGGGTGATAGGCAGTAGGTGGCGGGGCGGGCAGCGCATGGCGCGTGGCGGGTGGCAGGCAGCGGGTGGTCAGTCCACGCAAGGGATGCCGGCCACCGACGGTGGCTCGGTGGCCGGCGTGTCCGGCTCGCCCTGCTCGGCTTCGCCCGGCTCGGCTTCGGCGGACTCGGACTCGGACTCGGGGCCGGGTCCGGTCGGCTTCGGCGGCTCACGTCGGCCCCAGTGCCGTCTCGACGGCCTCGCGCATGGCCGCTTCCCCCGCCACGTCCGGACGGCCGGTGATGGGCAGGGTCAGGGAGCGCACGCCGCTCACCCGGCCGCCCAGGTCGAGCACGTCCCACCTGTCGGACAGCACCACGTTCCGCTTCGCCACCGACACCACGGGCCCCATCGCGGCGACACCCTGTTCCCGCACCCGGTTCAGCATCGCCTCCAGGAACGCCTGCTGCCGCCGGGTGCGGTCCAGGTCGCCGTTGGGCAGGCCGTGCCGCTGCCGCACGAACGCCAACGCCTGCGCCGCGTCCAGCCGCTGCCGCCCGGCCGGGAAGTCCGCGCCGGAGAACGGCCGGTCCGACGTCGCCCGGTTCAGGCACACCTCCACCCCGTCCAGCGCATCCGCCAGGTGGTAGACGCCGGTCAGGCTCAGCTCCGCCAACGCGTCCACCGGCACGCCCGTGAACTCCCGCACCGTCGCCACCTGCGCCCGCCGCCCGGCTTCCCGGCCCAGCCACTCCACCTCCGCCGCGTCGTGGCCGCCCTCGGCGAGCAGCCGCTCTCCTCGGCCTCCTTCGCCCGCCCGTACGCCTCCTTGATCTTCTCCCGGGGCGTGCCGGGCACCCCGTGCAGCACGGCGTAGTTGTCCCTGGGCACGGACATCGCGACCGCGGTCGTCCCGTCCGCCGGGACGTGCACCAGGATCAGCGTGTTCGCGTTGTAGCCGCCCCGGTCCACGTCGCCCGCGTGCAACTGTTCCAACACCTCGTCCGACGGCGCGCTGCCGTCCGACTCGCGCCGCGTGGTCAACCCGATCAGCAGCACGGTGAACCTCGACTCGGACCCGGGCGCGTCCGCCGCGATCGCCTGCGACCGCCGCACGCCGGTGTCCAGCTCGTGGTAGGTGGTCCAGGCCACTCCGGACGCCACCAGCACCGCGAATGCCAAGGCGGCCCAGGCGATTCTTGCCACCAGCAGCGAAAACTTGCGCAACATCCGTACCCCGGTCGCGTAGCCCTGATTCCTCAAGACGCTGGGGGCGTTTGCGTGGTCGACCGAATCTCACATCTGCCGAGTCTGGCCGCGCTGGGGCTGTCGGCGGTGTTCACCGGAGCCGGGTTCTGGCTGGACGGCGGGCAACCCCGCCGGCTGTTCGGCGTCATCCTCGCGGCGGCGCTGGTGGGGTTCGCCGGGGTGATCGTGGCGACCCTGTTCGAGCACGTGCCGTGAGAGCGCACTGGGTCTCGTTCCTGGTGGGCTTGGCGCTGGTGCTGGGCGCGTTGGCCTTCCACGCCTACGCCACGGCGATCCCGCCCAAGTCGTCCCGCCCCGTCGCGAACGCCGAACCGGTGGCCGGGGGCACGGTCGCGCTGGTGTTCCACGGCGCACCCGACCCCCGCTACACGCCGCGCCTGCTGGACAAGCTCGCGTCCCGCCGGCTGCGGGCGACGTTCTTCGTGGTCGGCACGGCCGTCACCGAGTACCCGGACCTGGTCCGGCGGATGATCGCCGAAGGCCACGAGGTCGGCACCGGCACGTTCCGCCACGGCCCGGACGGCCCGTTCGACCCGGCGTTCAGCCGCACGGCGCTCGCGGCGGAGACCGGTGTCCACTCCGGACTGTCCGAACCGGACCCAGGCACGGTGGACGTCGCGGTGCGCGACCCGCACGAGATCGTGGCGGCCACCGACGTGCGGCGGGTGGTGCGGCTGCACGTGACCAGCAGCACGGTCGGTGTGGTGGACCTGCTGGCGGACCGGTTCCCAGGCCACCGGTTCGTGCCGCTGACCGAGGCGACCGGACGGCCCGGCGCGCACGCGGAGGCCGGCTTCGGCACCCGGATCACCGGCCACGCCCTGGCGTTCGCGTGGCGGTACGGCAGCGTGGTCGCCGTGCTGCTCGGTGTGCTGAGCGGGATCGTCGCGGTGCCGGCGCTGCTGCGGACCGTGATGCAGCTGGGCATGGCCCACACGTCCCGCCGGCTGCGCCGCGAGGACGCCGTGGTCGAGATCGACTACGCGCCCGCGGTGTCGGTGGTCGTGCCCGCGTTCAACGAGGCGGCGAACATCGTGGCCACCGTGCGGTCGATCGCGTCGTCCGAGCACGCGTCCGACGTCGAGGTCGTGGTGGTGGACGACGGGTCGACCGACGGCACCGCCGACCTGGTCGAGGACCTGGACCTGCCCGGGGTGCGGGTGCACCGGCAGCCCAACGGCGGCAAGCCCGCCGCGCTGAACGCCGGGATCGCGCTGCACTTGGACGGCGAGTCGCTCAAGCCGCTCTGGACGTTCCCGCTCCAGCAGGTGGCCTACCGCCAGCTCACCTACCTGGTGGTGAAGTCGCTGTTCGCGGCGCTGCACGGCACACCGGTCCGTTGGCAGTCGGTCGGCCGCTCCGGGCTGGCGGAGGTCGCCACCCGGTAGCGGCAATGCAGTGGCACGGCGCGGTGGCCAGCTGGTAGTACCGCCGGTAGCATCGGTGGTATGAAAATCAGTGTGAGCCTACCGGAGGAAGACGTAGAGTTCGTTGATCGCTACCTTCGGCAACACCGCAGCTCCTCACGATCGTCGGTGATACACCAGGCGATCGCGTTGCTGCGTGAAGCCGGACTGGAAAACGCCTACGCCGACGCGTGGGACGAGTGGGAAGCCGACGGTGAAGCCGAGATGTGGGACGTGACCACGCCGGACGGTGTCGTCGATGCGCCGAGGTGACATCTACTGGGTCGATCTGGAGCCTTCGGTGGGCGCCGAGGCGAACAAGATCCGACCGGCCGTCGTCGTCAGCAACGACGCGGCGAACCGGGCCGCCGGGCGGGGTGGCCGGGGTGTCGTGACCATCGTGCCGATCACCTCCAACACCAGCCGGGTGTACCCGTTCCAGGTACTGCTGCCCGCCAAGGACTGCGGGCTCGGCGCGGACTCGAAGGCGCAGGCCGAGCAGGTGCGCACGGTCGCCGCGGCCCGGTTGCGCGCGCGGATCGGCGAGTTGCCGCCGGCGGTGCTGAAGCAGTTGGACGAGGCGCTCCGGGTGCACCTGGGCCTGTGACGGGCACCGAGCCGCCCGGGGCAGGGCTGTCCGGCTCAGGGCCGTCCGGGGTCACGAGAGCCCGGCGCTGCCCGAGGGACGGCGCTGCCCAGAGTGCGTCCGGCCCAGTACATCCGACCTGACGCGTCCGACCCAATGCCGCCGGCCCCATGCGTCCGCCCCAGTGCCTCCGACGCTGCCCGATGCGTTTGTTCGGCGGGCCCCTTGGGGGTGGCGAGGTGCGTTGGGTGGACGATCGCTGAGTCCGCAGGCGTGCCGGATGCAGCGATCGTCCACGCAGTCACTACCCAGCCTCCTGCGATTGCGCCTCGAACACCTTGATCGCCTCCGCAGGGCACAGGTGCGCGGCCAGCCGAGCCTGCTTCTCGTGCCCGGCCCCGGTCGGGTCGAGCAGCACCACGGTGCCGTCCACCTCGTCCTGGTCGAACACCGCGGGATCGGTCAGCGTGCACATACCCGAGCCCATGCAGCGGTCC
>CBHFOL010000279.1:0-10703 GCA_965995405.1 uncultured Saccharothrix sp. | reverse complement strand
GCGGAGCTGACCAAGGAAGAAGTCGCGCGGTACAGCCGGCACCTGATCATCCCGGATGTCGGGGTCGACGGGCAGAAGCGGCTGAAGAACGCCAAGGTGCTGGTCGTCGGCGCGGGCGGGCTCGGCTCGCCGGCGCTGCTGTACCTGGCCGCGGCGGGCGTCGGCACGCTGGGCGTCGTGGACTTCGACGTGGTGGACGAGTCGAACCTCCAGCGCCAGGTCATCCACGGGCAGTCCGACGTCGGCAAGCCGAAGGCGGAGTCGGCGCGCGACTCGGTCGCCGAGATCAACCCGTTCGTGAAGGTGGTGCTGCACCAGACCCACCTGAACTCGGAGAACGCGCTCGACATCTTCCGCGACTACGACCTGATCCTGGACGGCACGGACAACTTCGCCACCCGGTACCTGGTCAACGACGCCGCCGTGCTGCTGGGCAAGCCGTACGTGTGGGGCTCGATCTTCCGGTTCGAGGGCCAGGTCAGCGTGTTCTGGGACGACGCGCCGAACGGCCAGGGCCTGAACTACCGCGACCTCTACCCGGAGCCGCCGCCGCCCGGCATGGTCCCGTCGTGCGCCGAGGGCGGCGTGCTGGGCGTGCTGTGCGCGTCGATCGGCTCGATCATGGTCACCGAGGCGATCAAGCTGCTCACCGGCATCGGCGACCCGCTGCTGGGCCGGCTGATGGTGTACGACGCGCTGGAGATGTCGTACCGGACCATCAAGATCCGCAAGGACCCGGAGAGCCCCAAGATCACCGAGCTGATCGACTACGACGCGTTCTGCGGTGTGGTGTCCGACGACGCCCAGCAGGCCGCGGCGGGCAACACGATCACGCCGCTTGAGCTGAAGCAGAAGCAGGACAGCGGGGAGGACTTCCTGCTGGTGGACGTCCGCGAGCCGCACGAGTTCGAGATCGTGCGGATCCCCGGCTCGGTGCTGATCCCGAAGGACCGCATCCTGTCCGGTGAGGCGTTCGCGGAGCTGCCGCAGGACAAGCAGGTCGTGCTGCACTGCAAGTCGGGCGCGCGTTCGGCGGAGGCGCTGGCGGCGCTGCACCGGGCCGGGTTCAAGGACGCCGTGCACGTCGGCGGCGGTGTGCTGGCCTGGGCGCGTGAGGTCGACCAGAGTCTGCCCACGTACTGACAGGTTTCCAGGGGGTCGTCCGGGTTCGGGCGGCCCCCGGTACCAGTTTCCGGACTGGTCTTGACGTGATGTTGGCAATGGCACTAGACCGCAATAGTGCGGTTGAGCCGAATGTGGGGCACACCACGCGACAGCAGGCGCGGGTCCACCAAACCTGAGGCTGGTCCGGGTAGCGTGCCGGCGTGACCCCATCCCCGGAGCCGCCGCCGTCGCACGTGCGTGCCGCGTTCGGCGCGCGTGACGCCGAACCGGAGCTGATCGACGCCGGTCCGGTGTGGCGGTGTGGCGACGCGGCGATCCGGCCCGCGGGAAAGCCCGCCGAGGCGACGTGGGTCGCCAAGACGCTCGACACGCTGACCGTGGAGAACCTCCGGATCGGCCGTCCGCTGAGATCCACCGACGGGCGGTACGTGGTCGGCGGGTGGGCCGCCACCAGGTACCTGTCCGGGCGGGCCGAGCCCCGGCACGACGAGATCGTGGACGTCGCCGTCAAGCTGCACGAGGCGACCAAGGACCTGCCGAAGCCCCGGTTCCTGGACGCCCGCACGGACGTGTTCGCGATCGCCGACCGGTGCGCGTGGGGCGAGGAGAAGGCCGAGCTGGACGACCGGCTCGGCGGGCGGCTGTTCGAGCTGCTCACCGCCTACCGCAAGCCGTTGGCGCTCACACCGCAGGTGGTGCACGGCGACCTGTTCGGCAACGTGCTGTTCGCGGGTGACGCGGCACCGGCCATCATCGACTTCACGGCGTTCTGGCGGCCCGCCGAGTACGGCGCGGCGATCGTCGTGGTGGACGCGCTGTCGTGGGGCGGGGCGGACCACGGGCTGATCCAGCGGTGGGCGCACCTGCCGGAGTGGCCGCAGGTGCTGTTGCGGGCGGCGTTGTTCCGGCTGGCCGTGCACGCGTTGCACCCGTTGTCGGGGCCGCAGTCGCTGGTCGGGGTGGAGCGGACCGCCACCAAGGTGCTCGAACTGCTGTGAGCTCACCCTCGTTCTTTGCGGGGTGAGCAGGCAAGTTCGTCTGGCTGAAACATCTCGCGCTGCGGTGTTAACAGGGTGTTCCTACCGTCGGGTCGGTGACCGACACCCACTGTCCCTACTGCGCGTTGCAGTGCGCGATGTCCGTGACCGACGGTCAGGTGTCGCCGCGCGAGTTCCCGACCAATCGCGGCGGCCTGTGCCAGAAGGGGTGGACGTCCGCCGAACTGCTGTCCTCGCCTGCCCGGCTGACCACGCCGTTGGTCCGGCGGGACGGGGTGCTGCGGCCGGCTTCGTGGGACGAGGCGCTGGACGTGGTCGCTTCCGGGCTGCGTGAGTTGCGTGCCCGGCACGGGCCGGATGCGGTGGGGGTGTTCGGCGGGGGTGGGCTGACCAACGAGAAGTCCTACCTGCTGGGGAAGTTCGCCCGGGTGGCGCTCGGGACTTCGCAGATCGACTACAACGGCCGGTTCTGTATGTCGAGTGCGGCGGCGGCCGGGTTGCGGGCGTTCGGGCTGGACCGGGGGCTGCCGTTCCCGGTGGCCGATCTTGCCGGTGCGGGGGCGGTGCTGCTGGTCGGCGGGAACCCGGCGGAGACGATGCCGCCGTTCGTGCAGCACCTGGCGGGTGCCGAGCTGATCGTGGTGGATCCGCGCCGGACGGCCACGGCCGCGTTGGCGACGCTGCATTTGGCTCCCTCGCCGGGTACGGATTTGGCGCTGGCGTTGGGGCTGCTGCACGTGGCGGTCGCGGACGGGTGGCTTGATCAGGGCTATGTCGATGCGCGTACCGGCGGGTTCGCGGATGTGTGGCGGATCGCGGCGGCGTGGTGGCCGGAACGGGTGGAGCGGGTCACCGGTGTGCCGGCTGCGGATCAGCGGGCTGCGGTGCGGATTCTGGCGTCGGCGTCGGGTGCGTATGTGTTGACCGGGCGGGGTACCGAGCAGCACGCGAGTGGCACGGACACGGTGTCGGCGTGGATCAACCTGGCGCTGTCGTTGGGATTGCCCGGTCGGCTCGGGTCCGGGTTCGGGTGTCTGACGGGGCAGGGCAACGGGCAGGGCGGGCGGGAGCACGGGCAGAAGGCCGACCAGTTGCCCGGGTATCGGAGGATCGACGATCCGGCGGCTCGTGCGTACATCCAGGGTGTGTGGGGTGTGGACGATCTGCCGGGGGCGGGGCGGTCGGCGTACGAGATGTTGGACGCGTTGGGGCAGCCGGGCGGTCCGCGTGCGTTGCTGGTGTTCGGGAGCAATCCGATGGTGTCCGCGCCACGTTCGGAGCACGTCGCGGAACGGTTGGCGGCGTTGGATCTGCTCGTGGTGGCAGACATCGTGCTGTCCGAGACGGCGGCTGTGGCCGACGTGGTGCTGCCGGTCACGCAGTGGGCCGAGGAGAGCGGCACCATGACCAACCTCGAAGGCCGGATCCTGTTGCGGCAGCAGGCCGTTGCGCCGCCGGACGGGGTGCGGAGCGACCTGGATGTGTTGCAGGGCTTGGCGGTTCGGCTCGGGCAGCCTGCCGGGCGGTTCCCGGTGGAGCCGGAGGAGGTGTTCGAGGAGTTGCGGGTCGCGTCACGGGGTGGTGCGGCGGACTACTCGGGGGTGACGTACTCGCGGCTGCGGGCCGGTGAGGCGTTGCACTGGCCGGTGGTGGGGGAAAGCTCGCCGCGGGTGTTCCTGGACGGGTTCGCGCATCCGGATGGGCGGGCGCGGTTCGTGCCGGTCGACCACCGGGGGCCGGCCGAGCCGCCGGATGCGGAGTTTCCGTTGCAGGCCACCACCGGGCGGGTGTTGCAGCACTACCAGTCCGGGGCGCAGACCCGGCTGGTGCGGGAGCTGGCGGACGCCGTGCCCGAGGCGTACGTGGAGGTGCACCCGGACACGGCGACCCGGGCGGGCCTGCGGGAAGGCGCGTTGGGGGCCGTGGTGTCGCGGCGCGGGCGGACGGTGGCGCGGGTGCGGTTCGTGCCGTCCATGCGGGTCGACGTGGTGTTCATGCCGTTCCACTTCGCCGGTGAGGGCCGGGCGAACCTGCTGACCAACCCGGCGCTGGACCCGACCAGCCGGATGCCCGAGTTCAAGGTGTGCGCCGTCCGATTGGAGTCGGTATGACCAGGAACGTCGTCGTGGTGGGTTATGGCATGGCCGGTGCCCGGTTGGCCGACGAGCTGCGTCGGCGTGATCCGGAGGGCGAGCGGGTCGCGGTGACTGTGCTGGGGGATGAGGAACATCCGGCGTACAACCGGGTTCTGCTGTCGGGGGTGGTGGCTGGGTCGCTGTCGCCGGAGGCCGTTCGGCTGCATGACGAGGATTGGGCCGGCCGGCATCGCGTTGACCTGCGGCTGGGTGGTTCGGTGACCAAGATCGACCGGGTGCGGCGGGTCGTGCACGTCGGCGACGCGGAAGTTCCTTACGACGCACTGGTTCTGGCGACGGGTGCGCGTTCGTGGGTGCCGCCTGTCGACGGGTTGGTGGACGGGAACGGGTCGCCGGCGTCGGGGGTGGTTGCGTTTCGGTCGTTGGACGATTGCGCGCGGATCGTGTCGGCTGCCGCGCCGGGCACGCCGGTTGCCGTGCTGGGTGGTGGGTTGCTGGGGTTGGAGGCAGCGCGCGGGTTGGCGGCGCGCGGGTGTCTGGTGACGGTTGTGCATCCGGTGGGGTACCTGATGGAACGTCAGCTCGATGCGGGGGCGGGTCGGGTGTTGGCGAAGACGTTGGGAGCGTTGGGGATCGAGTTCCGGTTGGGTGTGGCGGCGGTCCGGTATGAGGCGGGTGAGGGGCTTTCGCTTGACGATGGAACGCAGGTGCCGGCTGAGCTCGTCGTGGTGTCGGCGGGGGTGCGGGCAGAGACGTCGTTGGCCGAGCAGGCTGGGATATCGGTGGATCGGGGCATCCTGGTGGACGACGCCTTGCGCACCAGCGATCCGCGCGTGCACGCGATCGGCGACTGCGCCCAGCACGTAGGCACGGTGTCCGGGCTGGTCCAGCCGGCGTGGGACCAGGCCGCCGTGTTGGCCGACCGGTTGACCGGAGTTGCGCCTGCCGCTCGTTATGCCGGGACGACTGTGGTGACGCGGTTGAAGGCGCGTGATGTCGATCTGGCTTCGTTGGGCGATGTGCACGTGGATGTGTCCGCGGAGGATGCGGAAGTTCTTTGTTTTCAGGATCCGTTGCGTGGTCGGTACGCGAAGCTGGTGCTGCGCAATGATCTTGTGGTCGGTGCGATCGTACTCGGTGCGCCTGATGCGGCTGCGGCCATCACACATCTTTACGACCGGGGGCTGGCTGCGCCGACGGACCGGTTGGCGTTGCTGCTCGGCCGTGCGTTGCCGGGGGAGAGCACGGCCAGTCCGGCGGATTTGCCCGCCGGGGCCGTGGTGTGCCGGTGCAATACGGTCAGCAAAGGGCAGATCGTCAGCGCCTGGCGTGGTGGTGCTGCCACGGTTTCGGCCATCGCGGTCGAGACCAGGGCGAGCACGGGCTGTGGTGGGTGCAAGGACGCGGTGTGCGGGATTGTCGACTGGCTTGCCGCCTCACAGCCGCGTTCAGCGTGATGTGCGGGGGAGTTGCCGTCCGTGACACGTATTCGCACACCGGGGTAATGGGCGGTTCCTACGGTCTTGCCCGTCACCAGTCAGGGAGGCCGGACATGAGCACGGTGGTGGAGAAGGAAAGCCCCGCGTCGCAGACCAGTGGTCGGTGGATCGCGCACTGGGAGCCGGAGGACCCGGCGTTCTGGGCGCGGACCGGGCGGCGGATCGCCCGTCGGAACCTGGTCTTCTCGATCCTGGCGGAGAACTTGGGCTTCACGGTGTGGAGCCTGATGAGCATCGTCGTGGTCAGCCTCGGCCAGGTGGGGTTCGGTTTCAGTGTCGGGCAGACGTTCTGGCTGCTGATCGTGCCGAACCTGGTCGGTGCGGTGCTGCGCATCCCGTACACGTTCGCGGTGCCCCGGTTCGGCGGCCGGGCGTGGACGACGGTGAGCGCTGGTCTGTTGCTGATTCCGTGTGTGATGCTCGCCTACGCGGTGACCACGCCGGGCACGCCGTACTGGTTCTTCCTGCTGACGTCGGCCGCGATGGGCTGCGGTGGTGGGAACTTCTCGTCGTCCATGGCGAACATCTCGTTCTTCTACCCGGAGGGGCGGAAGGGGCTGGCGCTCGGGCTGAACGCGGCGGGCGGCAATCTCGGCGTCGCGATGGTGCAGCTGGTGGTGCCGATCGTGATCAGCATCGGCACCGGCGTGCACCTGGCGTACGCGGCGTTGGTCTGGATGCCGTTCATCGTGGTGTCGGCAGCATGTGCGTGGTTCATGATGGACAGCCTCACCCAGGCGAAGCCGGACGGCGTCTCGTACCGGAAGGCCTTGGCCAACCGGCACACCTGGGTGATGTCGTTCCTGTACATCGGGACGTTCGGGTCGTTCATCGGGTTCTCGTTCGCGTTCCCGTCGCTGATCAAGATCAGTTTTGTGGAGTACAAGGACTTCGTGGCGCTGGCGTTCCTGGGCGCGTTGATCGGGTCGGTGAGCCGGCCGTTCGGCGGGTGGCTGGCGGATCGGTTCGGCGGTGCGAAGGTGACGCTCGGGACGTTCCTCGGGTTGGGTGTGGGCACGGTCGGTGTGCTGGTGAGCCTTAGGGTGCAGAGCTTTCCGCTGTTCTTCGGGTCGTTCATCCTGCTGTTCGTGCTGGCCGGGGTCGGCAACGGCTCCACCTACCGGATGATCCCGGCGATCTTCGCCACGCAGGTCGCGGACGTGAAATCGGCCAAGCGGCAGGCGGCGGCGGTGGTCGGCATCGCGGGTGCGATCGGCGCGTTCGGCGGGGTGCTGGTGAACCTGGTCTTCAAGTTGTCGTTGGAGGGCGCGAAGACGTTGACGCCGGCGTTGACCGCGATCCTCGTGTTCTACGGGCTGTGCGTCGCCACCACGTGGTGGTTCTACCTGCGCAGCCGCGTGTTCGCGCACGTGCCCAGCCTCGCCTACGCGGGCGTGTGACGCACACCGCTGTGACGTGCGGTGTGAGGCTGCTTTAACGCCTGCGCAACATTCGCGACCTTGGCACGACACGGTGTCCGGCGAGCATTGCCGGGCGGAAGGAGGTCTCATGACGCGAACGCTGGTCGTCGTCGGTCACGGCATGGTCGGGCACCGTCTCGTGCAAGCCCTGCGCGAGAGGGACGCCACCGACCAGTGGCGGATCGTGGTGTTCGCCGAGGAGAACCGTCCCGCCTACGACCGGGTGGCGCTTTCGTCCTATGTGGATGGTTGGGACGCGGGTGCGCTGAGTCTGGTGCCGCACGACGATCCGTTGGTGGAGCTGGTGTTGGGTTCACCGGTCGTGCACATCGACCGGGACAACCGGGTCGTGCGGAGTGTCGGTGGACGTGAGCAGTCCTACGACGCTCTGGTGCTGGCGACCGGCTCGGTTCCGTTCGTGCCACCGGTTCCAGGGCGTGACCTGCCTGGTTGTCACGTGTACCGGACGATCGAGGACCTGGACGCGATCCGGGAGACGGTGCGGAACGCGCGGGGGAGCGGACGGCGGGCGGGCATGGTGCTCGGCGGTGGTCTGCTCGGGCTGGAGGCGGCCAACGCGTTGCGCGGCATGGGGATTTCGCCGCATGTGGTCGAACTCGGGCCTCGGCTGATGCCGTTGCAGGTGGACGAGGGTGGCTCGGGGCTGCTGCGGCGGCTGGTGGAGAAGCTGGACCTCACCGTGCACACCGGCACTTCGGCGTCCGTGGTCGAGCGCGACGGGTCGAGGCTGATCGCCAAGCTGTCCAACGGAACCGAGCTGGATCTGGACGTGGTGGTGTTCTCGGCGGGTATCCGGCCGCGTGACCAGTTGGCCCGTGAATTCGGGCTGGTGGTGGGGGAACGCGGCGGTATCGTGGTGGATGGGGCGTGCCGGACGTCGGACCCTTCGGTCTATGCCATCGGTGAGTGCGCCAACCTGGGTGGTGTGGTCTACGGGTTGGTTGCTCCGGGGTATTCGATGGCGGAGGTGGTCGCGGACCGGTTGCTCGGCGGTGACGCGGTGTTTCCCGGCGCGGACACGTCGACCAGGCTCAAGCTCCTCGGGGTGGATGTGGCGTCGTTCGGCGACGCGCATGGGGTGTCCGGGGGTGCGTTGGAGGTCGTGGTCAACGATGCCGTGGCGGGGACGTACGCCAAGGTCGTGGTGTCGGATGACGCGAAGACGTTGCTGGGCGGCATTCTCGTCGGTGATGCGTCCAAGTATCCGGTGCTGCGGCCGTTGGTCGGCCGTCCGGTGCCCGGCGATCCGGTGGCGTTGATCGGTTCGGCCGGGGTCGAGCTGTCGTTGCCCGGTGATGCGCAGGTGTGTTCGTGTCACGCGGTCACCAAGCAGCACATCGTGGATGTCGTCGACAGCGGTGACGCGGTCGATGTGCCGGGGATCAAGGCGTGCACCAAGGCGGGCACCGGGTGTGGGTCGTGCGTGCCGATGTTGAAGCGGTTGCTGTCCGAATGTGGTGTGGCGCAGTCGAAGGCTTTGTGCGAGCACTTCGACCAGTCGCGGGCCGAGCTGTTCGAGATCGTCCGGTCGACCGGGCTCACTTCGTTCCGTGAGCTCATCAGTCGGCATGGTCGTGGGTGGGGTTGTGATCTGTGCAAGCCTGCGGTGGCGTCGATCCTGGCGTCGCTGGAGAACGGGCACGTGCTGGGCGGCGAGCAGGCCACGTTGCAGGACACCAACGACCACTTCCTGGCCAACATCCAGCGCAACGGCACGTACTCGGTCGTGCCGCGCATCCCGGGCGGCGAGATCACGCCGGAGAAGCTGATCGTCATCGGCGAGGTGGCGCGGGACTTCGGCCTGTACACGAAGATCACCGGCGGGCAGCGGATCGACCTGTTGGGCGCTACCGTCGACCAGCTTCCGTCGATCTGGAAACGGTTGGTGGACGCCGGTTTCGAGTCCGGTCACGCGTATGGGAAGGCGTTGCGGACGGTGAAGTCGTGCGTGGGCGCGACGTGGTGTCGGTTCGGCGTGCAGGACAGCGTCGGCCTGGCGATCGAGCTGGAGCTGCGGTACCGGGGGTTGCGTTCGCCGCACAAGCTGAAGTCCGCCGTGTCCGGCTGCGCCCGGGAATGCGCCGAGGCGCGCGGCAAGGACTTCGGCGTGATCGCCACTGAGAACGGCTGGAATCTCTACGTGGGCGGCAATGGCGGCTTCACGCCGCGCCACGCGGATCTGCTGGTGTCCGATGTGGATACTGTCGGGTTGGTCAGGATCATCGACCGGTTCCTGATGTTCTACATCCGCACGGCGGACCGGTTGCAGCGCACGTCGGCGTGGATCGAGGGCTTGGAGGGCGGGCTGGACCACCTGCGGGCGGTGGTCGTGGACGACAGTCTCGGTATTTGCGCCGACCTGGAAGCCGCGATGGCCCGGCACGTCGACAACTACGCCGACGAGTGGCGTGGTGTGCTGGAGGACCCGGAGAAACTGGCCCGCTTCACGTCCTTCGTGAACGCGCCCGGCACACCCGACCCGACGATCTCGTTCCGTGCGGAACGCGGCCAGCAAGTGCCTGTGCTGTTGGGAATACCGGAGGTTGCGCGATGACACCTGTGTGCGAGTTGAGCGCGTTGCAGCCCGAACGCGGTGTGGCCGCCCTCCTGCCGGACGGGAACCAGGTCGCGGTTTTCCTTACTTGGGAAGGATCCTTGCACGCGCTGGGCAACATCGACCCGTTCAGCGGTGCGGCCGTGCTGTCCCGGGGCATCGTCGGCGACCGGGGCGGCGTGCCGGTGGTCGTGTCGCCGATCTTCAAGCAGGCGTTCGAGTTGAGCACCGGCAAGTGCCTGGACGATCCGTCGACCTCGGTGCCGGTGCATCCGGTCGCGGTGGCGGACGGTGTGGTGCAGGTCGGTTCGCCGTGACCGCGCCACTGGCCGGGTACACGGTCGGCGTGACCGCCGCCCGGCGGGCCGACGAGCTGACCGCGTTGCTGGAACGCAAGGGTGCGACGGTCGTGCACGGTCCGGCGATCCGTATCGTGCCGCTGCCCGACGACACGGACCTTCTGGCCGCGACCCGTCGGGTGGTGGAGCAGCCGGTGGACCTCGTGGTGGCGACCACGGGGATCGGTTTCCGTGGCTGGTTCGAGGCGGCTGAGGGTTGGGGTTTGGCGGCCCGGCTGCTGACTCGGCTGTCTGCGGCGCGGGTCCTGGCCCGTGGGCCCAAGGCGCGCGGTGCGGTTCGGGCTGCCGGGTTGGTCGAAGCGTGGTCGCCGGTGGGGGAGAGCAACGCGGAGCTTCTGGAGTACCTGTTGTGTGGGGGTGTTGTGGGGCAACGGATAGCGGTGCAGCAGCACGGCGAGCCCCTGCCGGAATTCGTGGCGGCGCTGGAGAACGCGGGTGCGGAGGTGGTTCCCGTGCCGGTGTACCGGTGGACTGTTCCGACTGATCCCGTGCCGTTGGACCGGCTGTTGGATGCTGTGCTGGCCCGGCAGATCGACGCCTTGACGTTCACCAGCGCTCCGGCCGCCGCGAACACCCTCCGTGCGGCTTCCTGTCGGTTGCCGGAGCTGGTTTCCGTGCTGCGCAACGGCG
>CBHFOL010000278.1:0-10713 GCA_965995405.1 uncultured Saccharothrix sp. | reverse complement strand
AGGTGCTTCTTCACCGTCATCGGGTAGTAGGTGCCGCCCTTGACGGTGGCGTCGTTCGCGACGATCACGCACTCGCGGCCGGAGATCCGGCCTACGCCGGTGATCATGCCGGCGGCGGGGGCGTCGTCGCCGTACATGCCGTCGGCGGCGAGCGGTGCCAGTTCGAGGAACGGCGAGCCGGGGTCGAGCAGCGTGTCAACCCGGTCGCGGGGCAGCAGCTTGCCGCGCTCGACGTGCCGGGTGCGGGCCTTCTCCGGGCCGCCCTTGGCGGCTTCGGCGAGCTTGGCGCGCAGGTCTTGGACGAGGGCGGTGTGCTCGTCGGTGTACCGCCGGAAGGCTTCGCCGGACTTGTCGGCGGCGCTGCGCAGGACGGGGGCGTCCATGGGCTCCTCGCGGTTAGCAGTCGTTAACCTGGGGACATGTTAGCGCTTGTTAACTACGCCGTCCACTGCCACCCGTTGAACGCAAGCCACCACGTCTCCCGTCACACCGCACCGCCCACGCCCCTCGGCCCAAGACAGCAAAAGGGGCCGCACGCGGCGGCCCCTTCTTCGACGTGCTCGCGGACGAGGTCAGCCCGTGACGGCGGTGAGCTGCGGCAGGTAGCCGAGACGCTGGCCGTTGCGGTTCGGGTGGTAGGACTCCACGGTCGGCCAGCTCAGGCTGTTCAGCCACCAGTCGCCCGAGCAGATCTCGTGCCCGGCGAACGCCCCGCGCAGGTCCCGGTACGAGAACGACTTCGCCGCCGCCCGCCCGGAGATCACCGTGTGCAGCGCGTCCGCCGCCGAGTTGATCGCCGCCCGCTTGGTGTCGCTCATCCCCGCCGAGCACGACCCCGGCACCTTGTACAGCCGCGGGTACCCCAGCACGACCACCGTGGCCGACGGGGCCCGGTCGCGGATCTGGCCGTACACGTTGTCCAACAGCCCGGGCAGCGTGCCGGACGCGAACGCCTTGGCCTGGTTCACCCGGTTGGTGCAGGTCTGGTCCGTCCCGAACGTGCACGTGGTGATGACATCGGTGAACCCGGCGTCGTTCCCACCGATCGAGATGGTGACCAGCGTCGTGGACGCGCTCAGCGCGCCGAGCTGGTTGTTGATCACGTCACCGGTCCGCGAGCCGGAGCACGCGACGAACTTGAAGCTCGCCGGCGCGTGCGAAGCGGCCCACAGCGCCGGGTACGCGTACTGGCTGCGCTTACAGGAACCGCTGTCGCTGTAGTAGGAGCCGGTACCGGTGCCGGACGAGTAGGAGTCGCCGAGGGCGACGTAGTTGTCCGCGGCCTGGGCTTGCGCCGGGACCACGGTGAGCAGCGCCGCCGCTGCGGCCAGTGCGGCGCTGAAGACGATTCGGACGAAGCGCATCGGGCAGCCTCCCGGAGGGAAACACGCAGGGTGGTGATGCGGAGCACATCAATAGTTACCAGCCGGTACACCTATATAAAAAGACTGCGTCAACAGTTAACCGCCGCTATCACCCACCCGGCCGCGATCTTCCGGCGACCCGATGGTTAACGATCGTTTACACCCGGCCGCCGAACTGATTAGGATGGGCCCCGTGTCAGCCGATGGAGTGAAGCAAACCCGCCGGGAGCAGATCCTGGCCGCCGCCGCCGAGTTGTTCGCACGGCACGGCTTCCACGGGGTCGGCATCGACGACATCGGCGCGGCCGTCGGGATTTCCGGACCCGCGCTCTACCGGCACTTCCGCAGCAAGGACGCGATGCTCGGCGAGATGCTGACGTCGATCTCCGAACGCCTGCTGGACGGCGGCCAGTCCCGGGTCTCCGCCGCGCCGGACGCCCACGCCGCGCTCCAGGCCCTGGTCCGCTGGCACGTCGACTTCGCGCTGGACGACCCGGCGCTGATCACCGTGCAGATGCGCAACCTGGCCAACCTCACCGACCCGGACCGCCGGCGCGTGCGCGCCCTCCAGCGCCGGTACGTGGAGGTCTGGGTGTCGACGCTGCGGGAGACCGTGCCGGTGGACGAGCCGACCGCCCGCGCCGCCGCGCACGCCGTCTTCGGCCTGATCAACTCCACCCCGCACAGCGCCCACCTCGACCGCGACCAGATGGCCGCCCTGCTCACCCGGATGGCCCTGGCCTCCCTCACCACCGCGGGCGTCCTGGCCACCGCCTGACCCGCTCAAGCCGGCCGGACCGGCGGTCGATGCCGGAATCATGATCAGAAGGCCCGCCGCCCCGCGCCTCCGCAGACCGCGGACCCCGTCCGCCCGCAGGTGCCCGCAGTGCCGCCGCACGGTCCGCCGGGCCCGCCGCCGGGCGCAGCTCGGCCCGACTGTCACGTCGATCGTCGCCGTCGTGGCGCTGGTGTTCACCGGCCTGTCGTTGCAGGAGACCCGGCGGCAGGTGGACGCGACCATGGCGGCGCAGCTCGCCGAACGGTTCACCAAGGCCGTCGACCAGACCGGCGACGACCGGCTCAACATCCGGCTGGGCGGCATCTACGCGCTGGGCCAAGTCGCCCACGACTCCCCGAAGGACCGGCCGACGGTCGGCCGCGTGCTGTCCGCGTTCGTCCGCCACCACCGCCCGATCGGCCGCGACGGCGTGAAGGTCGCGTGCGAGGCGGGTTTCCAGCGCACCCGAATAGACGTGGACGCCGCCGTGATCACCCTGCTGACAATCGGCAGCAGCAACACCATCGACCTTTCCCGCAGTTGTCTGGACGGCGCGGAAATGCCCTCCGCCGGATTGCACTGCGCGAATCTGGCGGGCGCTTCCCTGCGGGTCGCCGATCTGCGGGAGGCGGACCTCACCGACGCCCGGCTGACGAATGTCCAGCTCGGCGGCAATTCCCCCGACGACCCGCACCCGGTCGGCGCGAAACTCACCCGGGCGAAACTCACCCGGGCCCGCCTGGGCGGTGCCGACCTGGGCCACGCCGGCCTCGCCGGCTCCGACCTGTCCGACGCCGACCTCGCCGACGCCCGACTGACCGGCGCGAACCTGACCGGGGCCCGGCTGCGCGGCGCGCAACTGGTCGGCGCGGACCTCACCGGCGCGAACCTGACCGGGGCCGACCTGGCCGGGGCGAACATCCGGCTGGCCACGTTCACCGGGGCCACCGTGAGCCGGGACGAGGCCGTCCGGCGCGGCGCGGTGGACGAGGACTACCGGAACCCACCCGACCGGTGCACACCCGCCCGGTGACGTTGTCGCCGGTTCGAGTGAGGTGTGCCCACCCGGTCGGGCGGACATCGTCGCCGCACCGCCGCGCCGGCCACTAGCTTGCCGGTAAGAGCCGACTCACCATTCACGGAGGACGCCCATGTCCGAACACACCGGAAAACACCGCCGGGATGACGGCGAGGGACCCCGGCCGGCCGGTGCGATCAGCGGCGATCCCATTCCGGGAGACCGGGGCAGACGGTACTACCGGTGGACCGATCGGGAAACCGGGGAAATCGGCGGGCACGAATGCCTGAACCCGGGAGGCAATTTCGGCACCCGGCGGGGAAAGGTGGTCGAGTGGACCGAGGTCGGCCCCTGCCCGGGCAACGCGGACTGACCGCCGGAGGTAGGGGTAGGCCCCCGCAACGGGGTGGAGGTGATCGGTTGGCGCGCGGTGTTGCCGATCCGTAACCTGAACCGCCAATGAACAACGGCGGGGTGGGCAACGTCAGCGGGTGGCCGGGGGTGCGGTTGTTGGCCCGGCTGCCGGCCTGGTTCCGGGTTCTGGTGGTCGCGTTCGCGGTGTTCTTCTGCGGTGTGATCGCCTCCCGCCCGGCCGGTGCCGCCGACGACCGGCCGCTCACCGGGGACGTCGCGGTCGCCGCGAAAGCCGTCGACGCGATGACGGACCCGAAGCCCGACAGCTCGCCGCTGACCGGATTCCCCGCCGATTTCACCGCCGTCACGGGTCGGCTGCCGGCCCTCGTCACCGCGCCCGACGGGACGTCCCGGGCGGTCGACCCGACCGGCGGCTGCTCGGGCCCGGCCGGTGACACCGACTGGGACTACGGCGTCGGGTGCCGGGCGCACGACCTCGGCTACGACCTGCTCCGCTACGCCGAGCAGAAGGGCCGTCCGCTGCCACCGGAGGCGCGGAAGGCGCTGGACGCCCGGCTGTCCGCCGACATGCACGGCCAGTGCGACCGCAACGCGCGCGACAGCGCCGGCCAGTGCCACGCGGTCGCCCGGCTCTACTCCGCCGGGATGGAGTTCAACTCGTGGCGGCAGCGGTGGGGACCGCCCGGCGACGAACCCATCCTGGCCTGGGGTTTCGGCTGTGCCGTGGTGGTGTTCCTGATCATCGCGCGGCTGCCCCGGCGGCGTGCCCCGGCCACGGATTCGCCGATGCCGGCGGTCAACGGGGAGGACCGGTACGCGGCGTTCCTGCGGTTGGCCAGCCTCGGTCTGGTGGTGGTCGGGCAATCGCTGCTCACCGTGCTGCACTGGGCCGGGGTGAGCGCGAACTGGCTCTGGCTGCTCACCTGGCTGTTGCAGACCATCCCGGTGTTCTACTTCGCCGGCGGGCACGCGAATCTGCACGCGTGGCAGGCGGTCAAGGCCGACGGCGGCGGTTACGGGCGCTATCTGACGAGTCGGATCAGTTGGCTGCTGCGACCCGTGCTGGCATTCGTCCTGGCGTGGCTGGTGCTGCCGCTGCCGCTGGAATTGCTGGACGCGCCGAAAACCCGGGTCGAGATGTTCGGCCGGCTGATCGCGAACCCGTTGTGGTTCCTCGGGCTCTACCTGGTCGCGGTCGCGGCGACGCCCGTCATGGCGTGGCTGCACCGCAACGCGCGACTCGTCACGCCGGTCGCGCTGGTCGCCGCGATGATCGTGGTGGACGCGGCGCGGATCGGCCTTTCCTGGCGCACGGGCGGCTACCTGAACCTGGTGCTGGGCGCGCTCTTCCTCCAGCAACTCGGCTTCTACTACGCCGATGGCAGCCTGCCGCGCGTGTCCCGCCGGGTACTGGGCTTCCTCGCCGTGGCCACGGTTCCGGTGCTGCTGGCGGTCATCACGTTCGGCGGCTACCCGCGCACGATGATGGTCGTGCCGGGTGAGCAGGGCTCCAACCTGAGCCCGCCCACGGTGTGCCTGCTGGTGCTCGGGCTGGGCCAGATCTGCGTGGTCCTGCTGCTGCGCGACAGGGTGTCAGCGTGGCTCGCCGGACGGGGGCCGTGGAGCGTCATCGACTACGCCCGGCGCGCCCCGATGACCGTCTACCTCGCCTACCTGACCGCGCTGGCCGCCGTGCTCGGCCTGTTCGGGCTGCTGGACACACCCGCCGCCGTCGGCTGGCTGGTCGCCCAGCCGCGCTGGACCGTCGTCCTCGTGCTCCTGCTGCTGCCGGTCCTGTTGCTGTTCCACCGGTTCGAGCGCGCGGCGGCGCTGATCACCTGCCGCACCAGGGAAACCCACCGCTCCCGGCTGGCCGCCACCCTCGGCGTCGGCTACGGCGTGCTGGGCGTCCTCGGGTTCGTCGTCACCGGATTCGGCGGGGCGTCGGGCACCCTGGTGGTGTTCGAGGTCGACCCGTTGCAGAACCTGATCCACCTGCTGCTCGGCTGGTACCTCCTGCACACCGCCCGCGCCGGCACCTGTCACGGCCGCCGCCCGTGGCTGCTCACCGCCCTGGCCTGCGTGCCGCCGCTGCTGGTGCTGGCGCCGACCGGCGCGATGGTCGCCCTGCACGTCACGACGATCGCCGTGGCGCTGCTGGCGGCGATTCCCAAGCAGGACCAGGGTCACGCCGACGAACACGGGCAGCCAGGTGAGCCGCTCCAGCACCCAGAGCCCGTCGTCGGGCACGGTGTGCAGGCCCGGTAGCCGTCCGAACACCGCCCCGACCAGCGTCACCGCGAGCAGGGCGGTCTGGTGCACCAGGAAGATCGGCAGCGCCCGGGCGTTCAACCACGGCGCGCGGAACGTCGGCCGGATCAGCACCACCAGCCCGATCTGGGCGAACGCCGGCGCCAACGCGGCCGGTGACGGCGGGAACAGGTTCGACGTCTCCGCACCCGGCACACCCACCGCGCTGAGCGGATACCCGTTGTGCAGCAACAAAGCGAACGCCGAAGCACCGACCACGAACAGCGCCGCACCCCACGAACGCCGATGCCCGTGCCTGGCCGCCAGGACACCGAGCTGCCACGGTGCCCACCACACCGCCAGGACGTTCACCCACCCGACATCCACCGCCACCAACGCGATCGGGATCACCAGACCCCACCAGCCGAGCCTGCGCAGCAACGGCGTGCACACCAGCAGCACCACGTAGACGGCCATGAACCACAACGGTGTGACGACCAGAAATCCCACCGTCAGCACGGTCTGCTGCGGCAACCCCCGAACCGACATCCCGAACAGGACCAGCGCCCACCCGCCCAGCAGCACCGCCACTGGCCCCACGAGCCGCCGGACCCGTTGCCACCACGACGTTTCCGACCGCGCCGCCGCGAACCCACCCGTGAAGAAGAACAACCCCAACGTCTGCAACACCCAGGTCAGCCAGGACAGCTCCGGCACCAGCCGCAACGGGCTGTCCACCACCAGCCCGCCGTCCGTCACCACCACCGCCGTGACCAGCCAGTGCCCCAGCACCACACCACAGATCGCCAGCGCCCGCACCGAGTCGATCACCGGATCCCGCTTCACGGTTCCTCCCCCACCGCGATCCGGCCCATGGCGCGCAACGACGCCGTGCCCGGATCGAAGTACTGGTCGTGCTTCCGCGCACTGCCCGCGTCGAAGACCTTGGCCCCGAAGGAAAAGTCCGTCGGGTCGGTGCCGTGCCCCAGATCGCCGATCCGGACCTTCGGCACCCACTGCGTCCAGTCGTCGGCCCCGCGCGACGCCCACACCCGCGCCCGGATCCAGTGGGCCGACGCCACCCGCACCCCCGGACTGCCCACGAACACCATGTCCGCCACCGAAACGTCCGCCAGCGCGCACACCACCGTCCCATAGCTGTGGCACAGCAGGTGCACCTCACCCGGCAGCCCCCGCACGTACCGCGCCAGCGACGCCGCCCCGGCCCGCGCCAGCCGACCACCGGCCGCGTCGACCCCGACCCCCGACGGCGTCTGGTAGCCCAGCCACGCCACCACCGCGAGATCGCCCCGCCCGGCCTCGACGTAGACGGCACGCGCCATCCGCCCCACGGTCCGGTCGAACCGCGCACCGTCCACATCGGACCCCGGAACGACCACCGCCACGTGCCGCGCGTGCGCCAGATCCCCGTACACCGCAACGCGTTCCTCCTGGTCCGGCACGCCACTCGGCGTCACCAGCACCAGCAATGCGGCCAGCACCGCGATCGTCTTCCCCATGTCCGCCAAGCTAGGAAGACGACACCCCGCGAATCGTCACACCAGGGTCGCGGAAAACGCACCCTACCCCGGTATCACCAGCCCCGACTCGTAGGCCGCGATGACGGCCTGCGCCCGGTCCCGCAGCCCGAGCTTCATCAGCACCCGGCTGACGTGCGTCTTCACCGTCTGTTCCGCCAGCGCCAGGTGGGCCGCGATCTCCGCGTTCGACCGCCCGGTGGCGATCAGCCGCAGCACCTCGGTCTCCCGGTCGGTCAGCGCGCCCAGCCCGGCGGGCTTCACCACCTGCGCCGGCTGCGCCTTCACGAAGTCCTCGATCAGCCGTTTCGTCACGGACGGCGCGAGCAGCGCGTCGCCCCGCGCCACGACCCGCACCGCCTCCAGCAGCTCACGCGCGGGCGCGTGCTTGAGCAGGAACCCGGAGGCACCGGCCCGCAACGCCTCGTACACGTAGTCGTCCAGGTCGAACGTGGTCAGCACCAACACCTTCACCGGGTCGCCGGCCAACAGCCGGGTCGCGGTCAACCCGTCCATCTCCGGCATCCGGATGTCCATCAGCACGACGTCCGGCCGCAGCCGCCGCACCCCGGCCACCGCCGCCGCCCCGTCACCGGCCGCGCCCACCACCTCGATGTCCGGCTGGGCGTCCAGCAGCGCGGAGAAGCCCTCCCGGACCATCTCCTGGTCGTCCGCCACCAGAACCCTGATCACCGCTCCCCCAACGGAATGCGCGCCAGCACGGCGAACCCGCCGTCCTTCGTGGACGATGCCTCCAGCGAACCGCCGTGCACCGCGACCCGTTCCCTCATACCCACCAACCCGTGCCCACCGCCGCCACCCGACGACGGCCCGCCCGCCGTGTTGCGGACGTACACCTCCAACTCCCCGTCGACCTCCCGCACCACGACCGACACCGACGACCCCGGCGCGTGCCGGCCGGCGTTCGTCAGCGCCTCCTGCACGATCCGGTACGCCGTCAGGCCGACTGCCGACGACACCTCCACCGAGGCGACCAGAGCCTGCGGCGCCAGCTCCCGGATGTCCGCCAGCCCCGGCTGCGGCGCGTGGTCCGGCCGCTGGTCGGACGCGCGCAACACACCCAGCAGCCCCTGCATGTCCACGATCGCCGCGCGCGCCGCGTCACCCAGCTCGGCGAACTCCCGCACGCCGTCCTCGGGCAGCCCGGAGATCCGGTAGGGCGCGGTCTCGCAGCGCACCACCACCAGCGACATGTGGTGCGCCACCACGTCGTGCATCTCCCGCGCGATGCGGGCCCGTTCGACCAACGCCGCCTTGGCGTCCCGCTCGTCGTGGAACCGCTGCTCGGCCCGCCCACGCGCGCCCAGGGCGTACGCGAGCAACAGGACCAGCAGCAGGACGGCGCTGGTCGGCGCGCCGTAGTCCAGTCCGCGCGTCGCGGCGACGAAGTAGACGACCCCCGTCGTGAGCAACGCCACGCACAGCACAACCCGCCCGGAATGCAGCAGCCCCACGGTCAACAGCACCGGCAGGTACCAGCACCACTGCCACGGCCCCAGCACGCCCGGCTCGGCCGTGAACAGCAGCCGCATCACCACCAAGCTGACCGTGGCCAGCCGCCACGCGCTGAGCGGCGAGAACAGCAGCAGCCCGTAGCTGCCCGCCACGATGGCGAACAGCAGCGGCCACCAGCCGTCGTGGTCGTACTCCTGCACGTACTGCGACGCCGTGCCGATGGCGATGATCACCCCGTAGAGCAGCACCGCCGCCCGACCGAACCGCCGGAACCGGGATTCGGCGAAGACCCGCGTGCGGTCGGGGAGCAGCACGACCTGGAGAAAAGTGCGGATCACAGCCCTGATGCTAGGTGCCCGCGCCCTGCGACACATGCCGCCAGGGTGTGTCATACCGGGGTAGCACTCCGGTGCCGGGTACGACAAGCCGTTGCGACACCCGAACACCACCAGGTAGGCAGTACGACAGAGCAGTTCGCCCCTACTCCGTGTTGGAAGATGGCTGAATGCACCCGCAGCAGGATCCGGATCGCTGGGCACGGCTCACCGCCGTCGCCGGTGAGGCCCTGGCCGCCGCCAAGGTCGGGGAGGACGCGGTCGCGGTCGACCTGGTCACCGGTTACCTCAGCGGGTCGCCAGAGGGCAACGAGGAGATCCGGGAGCTGGTGCTGCTGCTGTTCTCCGAGTGCAGCGACATGGTCGCCGCGCTCGGGTCGGGCGGCGCGACCCCGGTCAAGATGCAGGTCTTCGACGAGGACGGCCAGGAGGTGCCGATCGACGACGCCGACCCGCCGGTCCGCACCGCGATCCGGACCCTGCTCGCGGAGGTCCACGGTGACCAGGAGGCGGCGGCCGAGCAGATCGAGATCGCGCTGGCCAACGGCCGGCCGCAGGAGCTGGCGACGGTGGTGCTCCAGGCGCTGCGGTGGACCGTGAAGCTGGCGGCGGAGTGCGAAATCCGGGATCTCGCGGTGGCACCCTGGATCGAGACAGCATTGGACGAGTAAAGACCATTGACAATGTCTGTGGTCTAGACCAGTCTCCCCGGTGGGCGCGATTACCCTGCCAATCCGCCGAGGAGTCCCTCATGAAACCACGATTGGGCGCGCTGCTGGCGGCAAGCGCGCTGGCCATCGGATCACTAGTGTTCTCCGGGACGGCCGCCTCGGCCGCACCCGGCGTCACGGCCTCGTTCGCCAAGCCCCAGGACTGGGGCAGCGGCTTCGAGGGCAAGTTCACCATCGCCAACGGCGGTCCCGGCGCCATCTCCACGTGGAAGGTCGAGTTCGACCTGCCCGCGGGCACCAACATGGGCTCGTACTGGGATGCGCTGATCACCAAGACCGGCAGCCACTACGTGGCGACCAACCGCGAGTACAACGGCAGCATCGCCGCGGGCGCGACCCGCACCTTCGGCTTCGTCGGCACCGGCTCCGGAGTCCCGGCGAACTGCACCGTCAACAGCAACCCGTGCGGCGGCGGTGGCGGTGGCGACGACAAGACGCCACCGAGCGCGCCGGGCAACCTGCGGGTCACCGACACCGGGACGTCCTCGGTGTCGCTGGCGTGGACCGCGTCGACCGACAACGTCGGCGTGACCGCATACGACGTCTACCGGGGCGACTCGGTGGCGACCACCGTGGACGGCACGACGGCCGTGGTGACCGGCCTGACCCCGGCCACCAGCTACCAGTTCACGGTCCGGGCGCGGGACGCGGCGCGCAACACGTCCGACCCGTCCAACCAGGTCACCGGCACCACCAAGCCCGGCGACCCGGACCCGGTCGGCGGCCGGGGCGCGCCCTACCTGTTCCTCGGCTGGGGCAACCCGCCGGCGCCGGCGACGGTCATGAAGGCGACCGGCATCAAGTGGTTCACCATGGCGTTCATCCTGTCGTCCGGCGGCTGCAACCCG
>CBHFOL010000277.1:0-10723 GCA_965995405.1 uncultured Saccharothrix sp. | reverse complement strand
TGCGCCTCCGATTCGGCGAACCGGGCCAGTCGCCGCCGCACCAGATCCGGAGACGTCACGTCACTCCTTCGGTTCGGGCCTGCCCGGCTGCTCGCCACCACGACTGTCGCCGTAAGACCGCTTCGGCACCATCACCTTGCGGCGGAACACACAGACGACCGTGCCGTCCTGCTTGTAGCCGCGGGTCTCGACATAGACAACACCCCGGTCGTCCTTCGACTTGGACGGGGTCTTGTCGAGCACCTCGGTCTCACCGTAGATGGTGTCGCCGTGGAAGGTGGGCTTGATGTGGCGCAGCGACTCCACTTCGAGGTTGGCGATCGCCTTGCCCGACACGTCCGGCACGGACATGCCCAGCAGCAGCGAGTAGATGTAGTTGCCCACCACCACGTTCTTGCCGAAGTCGGTGGTCTCCGCCGCGTAGTGCGCGTCCATGTGCAGCGGGTGGTGGTTCATGGTCAGCAGGCAGAACAGGTGGTCGTCGTACTCGGTCACCGTCTTGCCGGGCCAGTGCTTGTAGACCGCGCCGACCTCGAACTCCTCGTAGTAACGCCCGAACTGCACGCACGCCTCCGTTGACTCGTGTGAGGACCTGTGATCGAACACCCTCACGACCGGGACGACAGTGTGAACGTGGGAGGAGTACCCTCGGCAACTGGTCTGTGAGCGAATCCACCGCCGCGGACGACCGACCCGAGGAGGTGAGGGCTACCGATGAGCAAGGACCCCCATCCTGCGAGTACCTCGCGCGTCCTCCCTGGAGGGTCGGCTTTCCACAGCTAGGCCCTGTGTGTCCGGTCGGGGACGTGCCGCCGTCATTTGGTCGTGCAAGTCGACGTTCCCGTTGCCTGGAGGACCCGTGCCCAGCTTGCCCTCGCTCGGCGGCCTGAGAGGCCGCGTGCCCCACCCCGAGCGCCCGTCGGTGCCGATTCCGGTGCCGCTGTCCGCGTACGTGGTCGACTGCGGCGTGTACGTCGACGGCACGCGGCTGCCCGGGCGCTGGTCGCACACCGACGCCGTGGACGAGGTCCGCAAACGCGGTGTCGGGTTCGTCTGGATCGGGCTGCACGAGCCGGACGAGGAGCAGATCCAGGGCGTCGCGGAGACGTTCGGGCTGCACGAGCTGGCCGTCGAGGACGCCGTGCACGCCCATCAGCGCCCGAAGCTGGAGCGTTTCGACAACACGCTGTTCATGGTGCTCAAGACCGTGCGGTACGTGCAGAACGCGTCACCGGACACGGCCAACGAGATCGTGGAGAGCGGCGAGATCATGGTCTTCCTGGGCCGTGACTTCGTCATCACGGTCCGCCACGGCAACCACTCGGGCCTGGCGGTGGTCCGGCGCGAGCTGGAGGACGAGCCGGACAAGCTGAAGGTCGGCCCGGCGGCGGTGCTGTACTCGATCGCGGACCACGTGGTGGACAACTACCTCGACGTGACCGACCACATCGAGGACGACATCGACCAGATGGAAACGCTGGTGTTCGCGCCGCGCAGCCGGGTCAGCGCGGACCAGATCTACCTGATGAAGCGCGAGGTGCTGGAACTCCGGCGCGCGGTGATGCCGCTGGCCGTGCCGCTGCGCCGGCTCGCCGAGGGCTACACGCCGCTGATCCCGGAGCAGGTGCGCTCGTACTTCCGGGACGTGGACGACCACCTGACCGAGGTGTCGGAGCGGGTGATGAGCTTCGACGAGCTGCTGACCACGCTGGTGGACGCGACGCTGGCGAAGATCACGCTCCAGCAGAACTCGGACATGCGCAAGATCTCGGCGTGGGTCGCGATCATCTCGGTGCCGACGATGGTGGTCGGCGTGTACGGCATGAACTTCGACTTCATGCCGGAGTTGAGGTGGAAGTACGGCTACCCCATGGTGATCACGATCATCCTGGTCGCCTGTCTGACTCTGTACCGAATATTCCGTCGGAACCGCTGGCTGTAGACCCCGGTCCACCCCGATCCGACGGGATTTCTCCGACATGACCAGAATGCTGACCAACCTGCGCTTTTGGATCCTGGCCTTCCTCATCGGCTGGCTGGCCACGGTGACCCTGCTGATCGCCAACGGCAACTAGCCACCGGCAACAAGCCACCGGCCGCCGGCTTCGAGTGTCCTGAGTGGACACCCCGCCGAGCCCGCCGCCGCCCGATTCGTCGTACCCGGGTTCGACAATCGAGGACGGGCGAGGCGACGTGTGCGCTGCTCTGCCCGGTGCGGGCTAGTTCCAGGGCTGGGTGTCCCAGGTGAACGGGATGCCGTGGCCCGCACCGGAACCGAGCCGCAGCGAGATGCCGCTCGGCCAGAGTTTGAGCAGCAGCTGGAACTCGTACCCGTCCCCGTCGTGCGTCCGCCGGGGTTCGAACACCAGCAGCGCGAGCGGTGCCATCGGGGTCGCGCGGGCCGCCGCTTCGGCCAGGACCGCGCGGCCCATGGCCCGGTCGGCCGGTGACACGTACTGCCAGACCACGGAATGCCACACCACGGTCAGCACGTCCCGCTCGGGCCGGGCCAGTTGGTCGGCCAGCCACTCCGGCCCGGTCGCCTGCTGCACCGGCACCGGGTCGTAGCGGGCGAGGTCCAGCGCGGCCTGGAGGCGTTCCCACCGCCACAGCTGGTCCGCCCACACGAACGACGACAGGTGCAGCCGACCGTCCTCTGTGGACACGTCGACCGGGTTCAGGTCGCAGCCCGCGCGGCGCACCAGGCGCAGGTTGTGCGACAGGTCGGCGGGCGGCGCGCCGGACCACCCGGGGTCCAGTGCGAACGGGCTGCCCACGTCGCCGAACACCCGGTCGCCGACCCGGTAGGCGACCCGGTGCGGACGCAGGTTCAGCCCGCCGGACGCGCCGACCTCCAGCAGCCGCACCGGGAACGGGGTTCGCCTGCCCACGGCGTCGGCCGCCAGGTGGGTCGCGGTCTGGAGGCCGCCGAACAGCGGCGCGTTGCGGCCCGGCTCGTTGGTCTGCACGACGTTGACGCTCACCAGCGCGCGCAGCTCGTCGGTGTGCTCGTGCAGCACGGGCAGCGCGTCGGTCCACAGCGTGGTCAACCGCGGGTGGCCCCCCGCGGTCGGGTAGTGCCTGGCCAGTCCCGGGGCACGGCCCTCAAGCACCAGGCGGTGCAGCGCGCCCGCGAACCGCAGTCCGGGCACGGAACCCTTGCGGTCGCATTCCGCGCCCGCCATCACCTGCGCGGTGATCCCGCCGCGTGCCAGGTCGTCCGCCGCCGACACCAGGAGGGTTCGGGTGAGCGGACTGTGATCCCGGCAGCCTCGGGCCGCGTCGCGGAACAGCTCGGCCAGCACAACCCAGGACGCTAGTCCGATCCGGGCCGGCGGGCAGCCGGTGGTCCGCGCATTTCACCCGCGTGTCACCTGCGCCGACCGGGCTTACGCTCGATGGATGCCGAAGGTGCTCGCGGTGGCGGACGAGGTGGTCGAACAGCTGTGGACCGAACAGGTGCGGCGGCACGACGTCGACCTGATCGTCGCGGCCGGCGACCTGCCGTTCGACTACCTGGAGTTCCTGACGTCGGCCCTGGACCGGCCGTGCGTGTTCGTGCCCGGCAACCACGACACCGACCTGGCCGGGTACGCCAACGTGCGCGGCCTGTGGACCAGGGCGGGCATCCCGTCCCGGTGGCCGGGGCCGGCGGGCGGGGTGAACGCGGACGCGCGGGTGGTGGACGTGGCGGGTCTGCGGATCGCCGGGCTGGGCGGTTCCATCCGCTACAACGACGGACCCAACCAGTGGACCGAGCGGCAGCAGGCACGACGCCTGCGCCGGCTGACCCGGCTGGCGACGTGGCGGCGGCTGCGCGACGGTCGGGACGTGGACGTGCTGCTCACCCACTCGCCGCCACTGGGCTGCGGTGACGAACCCGATCCGCCGCACCGTGGTTTCGCGTGCCTGCACGACGGGGTCCGCCGCTTGCGTCCGCCGTTGCTGCTGCACGGGCACATCCACCCGCACGGCACGCCCAGACCGGACCGCCTGCTGGGTGCGACGCGCGTGGTGAACGTCGTCGGCTACAAGGTGTTGGACGTGTCAGGCAGGCAGCGGGACGTGCCGAGCGGAGAGGAGGCAGGCGATGCGCCGTGACACCGGGTTCCCCGCCGCCGACGCGGAGAACGACTTCCTGCGCGCCCGGCGCGGCCAGGTGCTGTCCCGGCTGGCGGCCTGGCTGCGCCGCGAGCCGGACGACGTGAACATCATGCTGCCGTTCCACGAGGTCGTGGAGGCGTTGGGCATGGTCAGCGAACGCCGGCTCGGCCTCCAGACCATCCGCCTGGACTCGATCGTGGGCAGCGTCGACCGCACCCGGGACTTCGACCGCCGGTTCCGCCCCACGTCGGCCCGCGTCCGCGAACGCTGGCAGCGGCTGGCGCTGGCCGCCCGGCGGGGTGAGGCCGTGCCGCCGATCGAGGTGTACCGGGTAGGTGACCTGCACTTCGTCCAGGACGGGCACCACCGGGTGTCGGTCGCGCACGCCCTGGGCCTGACCGTGATCGACGCGTACGTGACGGAGGTGGTGACCCGGATCGCGGCCCACGGCATCCGGCACCGTGGCGACCTGATCGTCAAGGACTACCGACGCCTGTTCCTGGAACGCGTGCCGCTGCCGGGCGAGGCGCGTGCCGCCGTGCTGCTGTCCGACCCGTGGGACTACGCGCAACTGGGCGAACACGTGGAGGCGTGGGGGTTCCGCCTGATGCAGGACGAGGCTGTGTTCCTGGACCGGCCGACCGTGGCCCGGCGCTGGTACCAGGAGGAGTACGTGCCGGTGGTGGACATGCTGCGCCAGGCGGACCTGATCGGCGACCGCACCGAGACCGAGGCGTACATGTGGGTGGCCGCCGAGCGCTACCGCCTGATCCGCACCCACCGCTGGGACCCGGACGTGATCGACACCATCCGCCGCCGACGGTGACAACCCGCCCGGTGACAGCCCGTCGGGGACAGCCCGTCGGGGACAGCCCGTCGGGGACAGCCGCCCAGTGACAGCCCGACAGGGGGACAGCCCGGCTGGGGAAGTCGCGCGGGTGGCAGCCCGGCCGGTGACAGCCCGGCTGGGGAAGTCGCGCGGGTGGCAGCCTCCGCTGGTGAAAGCCGTCCGGGTGACAGCAGCCTGTTACCGCTGTCCCTCCAGCCGGGGCAACGGGCGGGCCTGGTCCATGACCCGGTCGGCATAGCTGTCCAACAGCCGCGTCGCGACCTGCTGCGAGTACCCGAGGATCACCGCCCACAGCAGCAGCGCGGCCTGCGACGCCACCCCGATCAGGCCGGTCGTGACACCCGCGCCGAGCGCCAGGATCCCGATCACCGCCAGCGCCGCGCCGAGCAGGATCTTGATGATCGCCTGGTACCCGATCATGACGTACGGCGACAGGCTGGGCCGCCGCCGCAACAGCAGCACAACGGCCGACAGGATCGCCCCGAACGCGCCGAGCACCTGGATCAGCAACACGTCCGCCCCGGCCGCCGTCTTCCCGGACGGGCAGACCGTAGGCAGCTTCTCCGAACCCACGCACATCGGGATCAGCCCCGGCTGGACCAGCCCGATGACCCCCAGCAGCGTGTTGACCGCGAACAGCACGGCCGAGGCGGCGATCAGCTTGTTCCGCAGCGCCCGCGACCCGACGTGCGCGAAATCGGACTTGTCGAACGACGCCCGCAACGCGTCGACCACGATCTCCCGCTCCACCACCAGCGGGAACTCCCCCGGCCGCAACTCCTCCAACGCGAGCCGGCGCGGATCGTCCTCGTCCAGGTTCTCCGCCACTCGGGCCCGCAACCCCGGCAACCGCCCCAGAAACCCGCTCCCGGCCGCCACGACGGCGATCTCCGCCTCGTGCAACGACCGCCACGCCCGCTCGATGTGCCACCCCGACCACCACGAGGCCACCGCCCGCCACCGGGACTCCCCACGGGTGACCATGTCGTCCACGACGGCCGCCTCCTGCTCGGCCACCGCCCGCCACTGCGCACCCTCCGGGTCCAACGGGTCGGTCGGCCCCAGCGCCGCGAGATCGGCACGCACCCGGTCCAGCCGCGACTGGACGACCAGCCGCCAGTCCGTCAACCTCGGCTTCCGCGCGCCCATAACCCGATGGTGGCAGGGCCCAACCGCCCAAAACTCACCCGTCCGAGTGATCCACCGCCACCACACCCCGGCCCGCCACCCAGCAAACCCCACATTGTAAACTTAACAAAGCAAATCCAACTTCACGAAGCCTGCCCGCGCAAGCTTCACATAGCTAGCTTAACTTCGTAAAGTTTGCACGGCGATGCCGGCAGGTCCGGCCGGCCCACGGGGCGAATCAACATCGTAAAAGTGACATTGTAAAAGTGACAACGTTGAAGTCACATTGTTGAAGTCACATTGTAAAGCTTACGTGGCCGGTTTCCGACCGCTCTCCTCAGGCGGTCGGCGTCCGGTCGGGAAGTGTCACCGCGCCGGGGCCAAGCGGGGCCGGGTGGGAGGCGACACTTCCCGCCGGCCTCAGGCCGTCTGGCCCGGCTCCACCAGTTCGCGCAAGCGCGGCGGCATGCGCTTCTCCAGGCCGAACGGCTCCAGGTGGGCCTGGAGGACGCCGTCGAACGCCCGCTTCACCGAGGTGGTGTCCCAGGCGTCGCTCTCCAGGATCGGCTGCTTGAAGTACGGATGCCCCACCAGGTGGAGCTGACGGCCGTTGCACCGGACGATCTGGCCGGTGATGCCGTCGGCGGCGTCGCTGAGCAGGAACAGCACCAGCGGCGCGACCTTGCCGGGAGTGCGGTCGGCGGGGATCGCCCGCAGTGACCGCTCGGACTTCCACACCATGCGGGTGTGCGCGACCGGGCACACCGCGTTGACCCGGATGCCCTCGCTCTCCAGGTCGAGCGCCCACGACGCGCTCAACGACGCCACCGCGCCCTTGGTCGCCGCATACGTGGCCAGTTTGCGCTGACCGAAGAACGCACCCGACGAAATGTTCACGATGGACCCGCCGCCCTGTTCACGCATCACGCGCATGGCCGCGATTCCGGTGTATATGACACCCAGGAGGTTCACCTCGACCGTTCGGCGCACCGATTCCGGGTCGTCCTCCCACGGCTGGGTCTCGTAGTTCAGTCCCGCGTTGTTCACCAGGCCGTCCAACCGGCCGAACTCGGTCACGCACATTCCGACGATCTTCTCGGCCTCGGTCGGATCGGTCACCGTGTGTGTGCTGGCGACCGCATGCCCGCCGTACCCCCTGATGTGCTCCGCGACCTGTTCGGCCAGGTCAGCGTCCACATCGTTCACCACGACGGCAGCGCCCGCCTGCGCCGCGTGCATCGCGTAGGCTTCACCCAGCCCCCGCCCCGCACCGGTGATCACGACTGCTTTTCCGTCAAGAATCCCCATCGCGCGCTCTCTTCTGTGCTCGGCGGTCTCCCCTGCCCCGACGCCGTTGATCGGGGTTATCCCCGCCTTCGACCAGCGTGGGGACGGACCGCAGCGAAAGCTGTGCGAAAGCGGCGAGATGCACCTTTGCTGCGCTGAATGGCCTATGAACTTCGTCCCTGCCGATGATCCGGGCTGGTCAGTAACTCCCCGTGACCTGCGACAAATGGGGGCCATCCGCGCACGTCGGATGGCCCCCGGGAAGCCGCTCTTTAGCCGGAATAGGTCAGGTTCCGGCCGGTGCCGGGGTCGAACAGCTGCACCTTGTCGGCGTCGAACCAGATCTCGGCCTGCGCTCCCTCCACAGCAGCGGACGCGGCGGACAGCCGGGTCACCAGCGACACACCGTCGCCCGGCACGTCCGCCGAGCCCGCGTCGGCGGCCAGCTCGGCGAGTTCCGCCGACGTCGCCTGTTCACCCGACAGGCTGAAGTAGGCGAACTTGTCCGAGCCCATCGACTCCAGCACGTCCACGTGACTGGTGAACGTCACCCCGTGCGCCCGGACCGCGTCGTCCACGAGCCGGGCGTCCTCGAAGTGCTCGGGCCGCAGCCCCATGATCACCTCGCGCGGCGCGTCGGCCGCCGCCAGCAGTCCGCGCACCCGGTCGGTGAGCGGCACGTCGCCCAGCGGCGACCGCAGCGACCCGCCCTCCAGCCCGGCGGGCACGAAATTCATCGACGGCGAGCCGATGAACCCCGCCACGAACAGGTTCGCCGGTTGGTCGTAGAGGAACTGCGGCGCGCCGATCTGCTGCACCGCGCCGCCGCGCATCACCACCACCCGGTCGCCGAGGGTCATCGCCTCGGTCTGGTCGTGCGTCACGTACACGGTCGTCGTCCCCAGCTGCTTCTGCAACCGGGACACCGAGGTCCGCATCTGCACCCGCAGCTTGGCGTCCAAATTGGACAGTGGCTCGTCCATCAGGAACGCCTTGGGGCTGCGCACGATCGCCCGCCCCATCGCGACCCGCTGCCGCTGGCCGCCGGACAGGTTCGACGGCTTGCGGTCCAGGTGCGGGACGAGGTCGAGGATCTCGGCCGCGTCCCGGACCTTCTTCTCCACGGTCGCGTCGTCCACCTTCGCCAGCCGCAACGGGAAGGCCATGTTCTCCTTCACCGTCATGTGCGGGTAGAGGGCGTAGGACTGGAACACCATCGCGATGTCCCGGTCCTTGGGCGCGCGCTCGTTGACCCGTTCGCCGCCGATGCGCAGCTCGCCGGACGTGATGTCCTCCAGCCCGGCGATCATGTTCAGCGTCGTCGACTTCCCGCACCCGGACGGGCCCACCAGGATGATGAACTCGCCGTCGGCGATCTCGACGTCCACGTCCCGGACGGCCACCGCGCCGTCGGGGTACCGCTTGCCCACCTTGTCGAGCACGATCTCGGCCATTGCCTCACCCCTTCACGGCGCCGGAGGTCAACCCGGCCACGATGCGACGCTGGAAGAACAACACGAACAGGATGATCGGGATGGTGATCACCACGGCAGCCGCGGCGATCGACCCGGTCGGGTCCTCGAACTGGGAACTGCCGGTGAAGAACGACAGCGCCACCGGGACCGTCCGCGAGTTCTCGGTGGAGGTCAGCGAGATCGCGAACAGGAAGTCGTTCCAGCAGAAGATGAACACCAGGATCGCCGTGGTGAACACACCCGGTGCGGCCAGCGGCGCGATGACCCGGCGGAACGCCTGGCCGGGTGTCGCGCCGTCCATCTTGGCGGCCTTCTCCAGCTCCCACGGGATCTCCCGGAAGAACGCCGACAGCGTGTAGATCGCCAGCGGCAGCCCGAACGTGATGTAGGGCAGGATCAGTCCGGGCCAGGTGTCGAACAGCCCCAAAGACCGCTCGATCTCGAACAGCGGCGAGATCAGCGAGATCTGCGGGAACATCGACACCAGCAACGAAATCCCGACCAGCAACCGTTTCCCGGGGAAGTCCAGCCGGGCGATCGCGTACGCGGCCATCGTGCCGAACACCACCGCGACGGCCGTGGCGATGATCGCGATGCCGATCGAGTTCACCAGCGCCCGCACGAATTCCGTGGTGGAGAAGATCGACGTGTAGTTGTCCAGCGTCCACTCGCGCGGGATGAAGTTGCCGTCCGCGAGCGTCGCCTTCGTCTTGAACGACAACGACACGATCCACAGCACGGGGAACAGCGCGTACGCCACGACCACGACGTTCAGCACCGTCCAACGGGTTTTGCGGGCCGTGGTCTCGGCCCCGCCGATGCCGGCCATCAGCGCCTCCCCCCGCTGTCGCTGCCCGGCGCGGCCGTGCCGAACAGCTTGATGAAGATGAACGCGATCAGCGCCACCGCGATGAAGATCAGCACCGACATGGTCGACCCGATGCCCAGGTTCAGCCCCTTGATCAGGTTGTTGTAGGTGATCATCGAGACCGACGTCGTACCCTGCGATCCAGCGGTCAGCACGAACAGGTTGTCGAACACCCGGAACGCGTCGAGCGTGCGGAACAGCAGCGCCACCAGGATCGCCGGCTTCATCACCGGCACCATGACCTTGGTGAACCGCTGCCACGCGTTGGCACCGTCCATCGCCGCCGCCTTCAGCAGGTCGTCCGGCACCAGCGCGAGGCCCGCCATCAGCAGCAGCGCCATGAACGGCGTGGTCTTCCAGATCTCGGCCAGGATGACCACCATCAGCGCCGGGATCTTCTCGGTCAGCACAGGTTCGCCGCCCGCGACCAGCTCGGCCAGGTATCCCGTCCCCGGAGTCCACGCGTACCGCCAGGAAAACGCCGCCACCACGGTGACGATGCCGTACGGGATCAACGTCGCCGTCCGCACGATCCCGCGCCCCACCAACGTCCGGTGCATGATCAGCGCGAGCGCCATGCCCAGCACCAGCTCGATCGCCACGGACACCACGGTGATCACGACCGTCACCCACACGGCGTTCCACCAGTAGGAATTGGACAGCACGGTGGCGTAGTTGGCGAGCCCCACGAACTCCTGCCGGTCCGGGAACTTCAGGTCGTAGCGCTGCAACGACAGCCAGATCGAGTAGATGATCGGCCACCCCGCGACCGCCGCCATCACCAGCACGGCGGGCGCGCACAGCAGCAACCCGAGCCGCCGCTCGGCCTTCTTCCCTTCACTCACAACAGCTTTCGCGGCAGCCTTCGGCTTCTCCATCACGTGACTCACGGCAGCACCCCCTTGGAGTCGAGCGCGTCCTGCAACTCGGAGCGCAACCGGTCCGCAGTGGCCTTGGGATCGATGGACGCCGGTGGCGACAGGATCGTGGAGATCACCGTCGACACGTTCT
>CBHFOL010000276.1:0-10745 GCA_965995405.1 uncultured Saccharothrix sp. | reverse complement strand
GCTGTCGGCCGCACCCGGGGCGGGCGGGAGGCCGATCCACGAGTGGCTGGAGCTGCGCCCGTTCCTGGCCGAGCCGCCCACCATCACGGAGTGACCTCCCAGGTGAACGAGGTCCTGCTCCGGAGCCTCACACCGAGCGTGCTCGGGATCCTCGTCCGCCGCGGAGCCGACTTCGCGGCGGCCGAGGACGCCGTGCAGGACGCGCTCGTCGAGGCGATCCGGGTGTGGCCGGACGACCCGCCGCGGGACCCGAAGGGCTGGCTGGTCACCGTGGCCTGGCACCGGTTCCTCGACGCGACCCGGGCGGACGCCGCCCGCCGCCGGCGAGAGGACCTCGTCGACGAGGAACCGGCGCCCGGGCCCGCGTCCGCGGTGGACGACACGCTCCAGCTCTACTTCCTGTGCGCCCACCCGTCGCTGACGCCGTCGTCCGCGGTCGCGCTCACGCTGCGCGCCGTCGGCGGGCTGACCACCCGCCAGATCGCCCAGGCCTACCTGGTGCCCGAGGCGACCATGGCGCAGCGCATCAGCCGGGCCAAGCGCACCGTCTCCGGCGTGCGGTTCGACCGGCCCGGCGACGTCGCCACCGTGCTGCGCGTCCTCTACCTGGTCTTCAATGAGGGCTACTCCGGCGACGTCGACCTCGCCGCCGAGGCCATCCGGCTCACCCGACAGCTCGCGGCCTCGATCGACCACCCCGAGGTGGCGGGGCTGCTCGCCCTCATGCTGCTCCACCACGCCCGGCGCGCCACCCGGACCGCGCCCGACGGCAGCCTGGTGCCGCTCGCCGAGCAGGACCGCGGCCGATGGGACACCGGGTCGATCGCCGAGGGTGTCGAGATCCTCCAGGCGGCCCTCGCCCGCGACCGGCTGGGCGAGTTCCAGGCCCAGGCCGCCATCGCGGCACTCCACGCCGACGCGCCCACCGCCGGGGAGACCGACTGGGTGCAGATCGTCGAGTGGTACGACGAGCTCGTGCGCCTGACCGACAGCCCGGTCGTCCGGCTCAATCGCGCGGTGGCCGTCGGCGAGGCCGACGGGCCGCGCGCCGGGCTGGCGGCGCTCGCTGCGCTGGACGACTCGCTGCCCCGCCACGCGGCGGTGGCGGCGTATCTCCACGAACACGACGGCGACCTGGCGACGGCGGCACGGCTGTACACCGAAGCGGCCCACAAGGCACCCAACCTCGCCGAACGTGACCACCTGACACGCCAAGCCGCCCGGCTCAACACCCGCCGATGACCGACACCAACCGATGACCGACAACCACCGATGACCGATGACGACCGACGACCGACGCCTGCGACGACCGGCACCCGCGATGACTGGCACCCGCCGATGACACTGACCGGTCACGCCCAGGTATGCCCGCATCGCTAGGCGCGGCCCTGAGACCGGAGCAGTCGCCGCACAGCGAGCGGGCGCGTCGAGAACGGCAGTACGACCCCGTTGCAGGCGGGGAAGCTCGGCGGCAACCACAGGTGCGCCCAAGGCGCGGCGTCTGACTGGACTCGCACGTCGAAATGCCCCGCGTCTGACTGGCCTCGCCTGTCGAAGCGCCTGGCGTCCGACTGAGGCCGCCCGTCGACGGGCCCGGCGAAGGTGACCATCTGCGACGGTTCGGCTGCCCGAAAAGCAGCTCACCTGGGCGTATCCACGAAGCGTCACATGCCGCGGGGACTTTGCCGCGTGGAACTTTCAGGAAGGCTTCCTGATGGAATCGGTGGCTGGGAACTTTCAGGAAGCCTTCCTGAAAGAACATGGCGGTTGGAATTTTCAGGGAGGCTTCCTGAAAGAAAGCTGGGTCGGTGGGCCGCTGGGTCGGCGGTCAGTGGCTGCTCAGAGGGACGGCTGGGGTGCGTTGGGCGAGTTCGGTTCGGGCCTGGTGGGGGCTCAACGGGCGCATTCCGGCTGCGAGGCAGCGGCGGACCAGTGCGGGGTGTTCGCGGAGGAGTCGTAGGCCGCGGCGGATCAGGAGCGGTAGTGGTTTGCGGGCTTCGGTTACGTCGCGGGCGAGGCGGCGGGCGAACGTGGTGTATGCGTTGGGGGAGAGCACGATCGCGTCCAGCAGGACGCCGGCTTCCCGGCAGCCTGCCAACAGGCGGTCGGCGAACAGGCCCTCCGCTATGAACGGGCCTGAAGCCTCCACCACGCGACAGCCGACCCGTCGGTCCTCGCCGATCGCGTAGATCGGGGCCTCCACCCGGCCGGTGCGGGCCAGTTCGACCACCGCGCGCAACGCGTCCGCCGTGTTCCACGACTCCTCGGCGTCCCAGTCGGGACGGCCCGCCTCGTCACGCGGCAGCAACGGGTCGTCGCCCTCGCGGTAGAAGTCGTCCAGGTTCAGGACGGGCCAGCCCAGGTGGGCGGCGAGCGTGGACTTGCCCGACCCGGACGGACCGGCGAGCAACACGACGCGTGCGTGAACTGCGGGTGTCGGCACGGGCAACGATTCTCGCATGGGCGGATCCCGACACGACCCCGACACGACCTCTACACGGCCCCGACACGACCTCGGCGTCATCCCGACACGACCTCGGCTTTGTCCGATCGTGCACCGCCGATGCTCCCGTTGTGCACCCGATCTGGTCGTAGGGTGACCGGCCCGTCACGATGTGCGTCATGGTGGTGAGGGTGCGTGGCGTCGAGGGCGCCGAGCGGTTACGCGAGAAGCTGGGCGAGCACAGACCGGAACGGCACGCGCCGCCGCCGATGGTCGCCGCACCGACCGGCGCGGGTGCGGCCCCGATCGTCCCGCAGGACGGCGACCGGATCGCGCTCGACTTCGCCGAACTCGACGCGGCCGTGAACCGGCTGGACGACCTGCACAGCGCGCTGTGGAGCCACCTCGACCAGGCCGACCGGCTCACCGACGACTTCGGCGACGGCAAAGGCCCGGTGGCGCACCACATGCGCCGGGCGTTCGGCCTGCGCGGCAGCGAGCAGGACGGCGGCGTGCAGGCGGCACTGCGGTCGTACCTGGGCGAACTGGAAGCACTGCGCCGGGCGTTGCACCAGGTCGGTGCCACCCATCGCACCGAGGACGAGGCCGCCGCCGACGCGATGAGGCGGATATGACCGATCTGAAGCGCCGCGGCTACTGGGACGACCACGACCCGACGCCCCGCCAACGGGCCAAGGCGCGCAAGGTGTCCAAGGACAAGAAGCACAACCGGCGGCCCGACCAGTTCGGCCGGATCAACTGGGACGTCTACGAGCACCGCGAGATGTGGGACATGGTCAAGTCCGCCGACCCCGGCAAGATGGGCCTGCGCACGCACGACTGGAAAGAACTCGCCAAGGACGTCGACCAGGCCACCACCGACGTCCGCGACCTGGTGCAGAAGCTGGTGGGCTCGTGGCACGGCCCGTCGTCCGTGGCGGCGTCCGCGTCGGTGTCCCGGCTCATGGACTGGGCCACCGACGTGTCGGACCGGGCGTCGCGCGTGGGCACCGGGATGGACGCCTACACCGACGTCGTGCAGGAGGCTGCGCGCCGCATGCCGGTGCCGGTGCACCCGGACGCCGAACGCTGGTTCCGCGCCGGCTACGACGTGACCACGCTCGCCGGGCCGCAGGGCGCGTACATGCTGGACCAGCTGCTGGACGACCACCTGCCGTCCCAGCAGGAGAAGCAGCGCGCCAAGGCCGAAGCCGTACAGGTGATGCAGGCGTACGAGGACGCCAGCCGGTCCGTGCACGACGGGCTGCCGAAGTTCGAGGAAGCGCCCGAGGGCACGAAGGTCGAGCCCGACCACCGCCCGCAGTCCGTGGGGCCCGACCGGCCACCGCAGTTCACGCCGGCACCGCCGGTCTACCAGGAACCCCGACCCCAGCTGCCGACCCGCCCCGAAGGCGTCACCACCACGGCGGCGGCCGTCGGCCCGGCCGGGTTCGGCATCCCCGGTCTGCCCGGCGGCGCGTCCGTACCCGGCGGCTACGCGGCCGGCTCACCGGGCGGGCACAGCGGGTTCGGTCCGGGCGGGTTCGGTCCCGGCGGCTACGCCTCCGGAGGCGGGTTCGGACCGCTCGGTCCCGGCGGCTCGTCCGGCGTGATCGGCGCGGTCCCCGGCGGCGCGGCGGCACGGGGCGGCGTGGTGCCGACCGGTGCCGGCGGACAGGGCGGCTTCGGGATGTTCCCGCCGGCCGCGCCCGCCGGCCGGGAGGAGGACCGGGAGCACCGCAACCGCTACGACAACGGCCTCGACCTGCTGGACGACCTGCCGCCCGCGTTCCCGCCGGTGCTCGGCGAATGAGGCCGTGCACCCACCACCGAGAGGCGACAAACCTCGTCCGGGTTGCCGAGGTGGCCCGGTGAGCGGCTACGAGGTCGCGCCGGACGAGCTGGACGCCTTCGCGCACCGGCTCGCCGACACCGCCGACGAACTGCGGGCCGTGGTGTCCGCGCTGGCCGAACAAGTCGGCGACCTGGGCCCGGAAGGGATCCCGGCGGCGGTGTCCGGCCTGTTCGCCGACTGGGCGGACACCCTGCGCGCCTTGGACCCGGCCGGGCTGTCCGACGAACTGCGGGCGGCCGGCGAGACCTACCGGCAGGCGGACGAGCTGAACCATGGCTGATTACCGGGGCTTGGGCTTCGACCCCACGCCTGGCAACGCGGGCGAGCTGGACCATGGCTGACTATCGGGGCTTGGGGTTCGGCTCGACGCCCGACAACGTGGGCGGGCTGAGCCATGGCTGACTATCGGGGCCTGGGGTTCGACCCCACGCCCGGCAACGCGGAGGCGGTCGCGGCGGCGAGCGCGCGGTGCGCGTTCGACATCGCCGTGCCCGGGGTGCCCGCCGGCTGGTCGGGCGCGGCGGCGGATGCGTTCACGACGCGGTTGGAGGCCGTGGTGTCGGAGCTGACGGCGGTGCGGCGCGCGATGCGGGCCGCGGCGGAGGTGCTCGACGCCTGGGCGACCACCCTGCTCGGCAACCAGCGCCGCGCCGAGGAACTGGACCGGACGGCGGTGCGCCTGCGCCGGGAGCTGGCCGACGCCGCCGACGAGGTGGACCACACCGGGGCGCTGGCCCGGTTCACCGCGGCGCACGGCGAGCTGCACGCGGCGGCCGTGACGCGGCACGAGCAGCTGACCCGCCGACTGGACGACGTGCTGGAGGAGGCCCGCCTGCTGGAGCGCGACCACCACGCCGAGGCACGCCGGGTCGCCGAACGGCTGCGGTCCGAGGAACCGTCGACCGCCCTCGCGGACACGCTGGCCGAGTTCTCCGCGATCACCGCCGAACTCGCGTCGGTACTGCTCGGCCCACCCGGACCGGCCGCCTCACGCGGTGCGGCGGCGGCGTTCGCGGCGGGCCTCGGGTGAGACTCGCTCCCGTGCCGGGGGTCACCCCGGTCGCTCTCGGCTCACCCGAGCACACCGCCGCCGAACTCGCGTCGGTGCTGCGGCGGATCAAGGGCACCCGCGACCCCGGGCTTGAGATCTCCGCGAACCAGGCCGCCGAGCTGGCGCACCGGCACGGCTGCGGGCTGCTCGCCGTGGTCGAGCACCGCGACGCCGACCCGGCGCTGCTGATGGCCGCCGTGGTGCCGGTGGACCGGCCGGTCGACCCGGAGCTCGGCGTCCGACTGGACGGGCCGGCCATCCGTGATGTGACGAAAGGCGTGACGGCCACCGGCTACCCGGTGGTGATCGTGGAACGCATCCCGGTCAGCGGGACGGGCGCGCAGCTCCAGGTCGTGGTGACCGATCCGGCGCGGCCGAGGGTCGCGGTGTTCACGCTGCACTCGCCCACCGGACGGGGATGGCTGGACGTGGCGGGGCTCGCCGGGCGGTTCGTGTCCGGCGTGACGTTCACCGCGTGAGCGTCACCGGCCCCGGAACTCGCTCGGCGTCCGGCCGACGACCTGGCGGAACGTCCGCGAGAAGTGCGCGGCGCTGACGAAACCGCAGTCCCGCGCGATCTCCCCGATACCCCGGCCCGCCTTCGCCGGATCGGACAGCAGCGTCTTGGCACGGTCCACGCGCAGGCCCCGGATGCGTTCCGACACGCCCTGGCCGTCGTCGAACAGCTGGTAGAGGCGGCGGCGGGAGATGTGCAGGGCGTGTGCGACGACGTCCGCGCCCAGGTTCGGGTCGGCCAGGTGGTCGCGGATGTAGCCCAGGGCTTCCCGGCGGCGGGCGGCGAGGGCGTCGACCCGGTCCAGCTCGGCCTTCAACGCGCTGCGCAGGACCAGTTCGGCCAGGCCGAGCAGGTGGTGCGCCAGGCCGTGCGGGTCCAGCACGTGGGCCGCGGCCAGCACGTGGGCCACCGCGCCGGAGAACACCGAGCGCAGCGCCGCATCGACCGGAACCGGTTGGAACATCAGGGGTTTCAGCTCGGTGAACCCGATGGTCAGCTTGGCCTCGGCGACGGTCAGCAGCACCACCCCGGACGTCACGTGCAGCGAGCAGTCCGGGAACCGGAGCTCCGCGCCGCTGTTGGGCAGCCCCCTGGGCACGGTGCAGCCCATCAGCAGCTGGATGTGCTCGGGTGTGCCCGGTGTGCCGTTCAACGCCGCCCGCGCCGCCGCCGCGCCGGACGCCCGTACGGTGAGCAGCCCGTTGGCGAGGTCCACGCGGGCCAGCGTACGACCCGGTGGACTTCGCCGAGTGCCGCCCGCCGAACCCGGCGGACCGCTATCTTCGGCCGGCATGGCACGCCGTTCCGCGAGCGCGGTCGTTTTGTCCCACTTGGAGTTCGACCTGCTGTGGGAGGACCTGGGTGCGGGCGACCCGCCGTACCCGCTGGAGGTCCCGTCGCACGGGGAGACCCTGGCCGAACGCGAGGACCTGGGCGTCGACGTGTTCCACTCGCTGGCGTCGGCCGGGCTCGCCGACGGCGACGACATCGCACCCGAGCTGGAGGACCTGTTCGGGTTCCTGACCGGGAGCACGCGGTCGGTGGACGCGCTGGTGTTCCGGCCGCAGCCGTGGCGGGTGCTGGCCGCCGTGCGCGGGGCACGGGGTGTGCTGGCCGTGTTGAACGACCAGGAGGTGGCGCTGGAGCCCATCACGGATCCGGTGGCCGCGATGGCCCGGGTCATCGGCGATGCCGCCGCCGGGCCGGGGGAGCAGGTCCGGTTGCCCCGCGCGGTGTTCTCCGCGGCCATGGCGGCGTTTGCGGCGTCCGGGCACGGGGCGATGGAGCACGCGCTGGCAGCCGGGGGCGTGACCGGGCGGGCCACCCGGGGGATCGGCACGTTGGTCGAGTCCGGACGGGTCGCGGCGGGGCAGCTCGCGTGCACCGGTCCGGCGGGGCGGTCGCCCGTGTTGAGCTGGACCGACACCACGTCGGGGCGGTACGCGATGGCGGCCGAGACGGTGTCCGGTGAGCCGTGGGTGCTGGTCACGCCGGCGGACGGCGCGTGGCTGACCCGTCGGATGGCCGAGCTGCTGGCGGATGTCGGCTGACTCAGGCCGGCCATTCGCCGGGCAGTACGTCCGCCAGCACCGCCGTGCCCTGCCGCAACGCGTCGGCCGCCGCCTCGTCCACCAGTCGCCGGATGGTGTTCGCCAGGCCCGTCGGGGTGTGGTCGAACGCCGCGCGGGTGAACGCCAGGTCCACCGGTTTTCCGTGCAGGTCCACCGTCACCGACACACCGTCGCCGGACGCCTGCGCCCGGATCGCGTCCAGTCGCGCGCTCAGGTTCATCAGACCCGCCACGTCATGGGCGTCGTGTCCTCCACGGACTCGGGTTCGTCCACCGCGAGCCCGAGCGCGGTCAGGTCGCCCACCGCGCGGGCGGCACGGGCGTTCGCGCGGGCGGTGGCGGTGTCGACCAGGGTCAGGATGGTGCGGGCCAGGTCCGGGCCCAGGCGCAGGGCGCGGCTGTCCAGGCTGAGGTCGCGCAGCGCGCCTCCCGGGCCCACCTCCACCGCGACACCCCGGTCCGGGTCGTGGGCGTGTGCGCTGATCACGGGTGCACCCCTCCGTAGAACTTGCCCGAGCTGAGCGAATGGGTGTTGCGGCGGACGGCGTCGCCGGAGTTGCCCTCGATCAGGGTCACCGTGTCGCCGGACACCTTCTCCACGATCCCGATGTGCTTGCTGGTGGCGGGGCTCTGCGGTCCGGTGCCGAACAGCAGCACGTCACCGGGGCGGACGTTGCCGCCGAGCTTCGAGTACGCCTTCCCGTGCTGCTGCCCCCAGCGGTAGACGCTGCCGGTGAACGGGAGTATCGGGATGTCCACGCCCGCCTTGCGCCACATCGCGGTGGCGAACGACGAGCACCAGAACGTCGTCGGTCCGTACGGGTTGCGGTTGCTGCCCGGCGGGTTCTCCCGGGTGCCCAGTTCACGGCGGGCGGCGGAGACGATCGTGCGGGCCCGGCCGCGTTCCTTCGCCTTCGCCGGCCTGGTGCGGCCACGGGTCGGCTCGGCCCGCGCGTCCGCGACGCCGTCGTGCTCGATGTCCTTCTCCAGGGCGCGGAGCCGGCGGGCCGCGTCCTCCAGCTCGGCCTTCGCGCTGCGGACGGTCGCGGTGGTTTCCTTGGTGTAGCGGGGTTCCAGGTCCGCCGCCGCCGCGACGGCCTTGAGCAGCGCGGCCTGGGAGCCGACCTTCGTGCCGGCCTCCAGCAGCCGGGTCGCCTGGTCCAGGTACTCGTCCACGGCCCGGCGTGCCGCGGTGTGCCCGGTGGTCAGCGCACCGCTGACGCCGGCGACGATCTTCTCCGCGTCCCGGGCGGCGTCGGCGGTGGTCCGCAACTGCTTGCCCAAGCGCGAAGAGCGCTTCTCGAAACCGTCGGACTGGGTGCCTTTCCAGTGCTCCAGAACGGTTTTCGACGCCTTGTGGTGATCGTCGTACTGGTCGGTGAGGCCCGCCGCGGTCCGGTTCAGCGCGTACTGCGCCTTGACCGCGTCCTCCGCCTTGCCCGCCAGGCTGTCGCGGTGCCCGATCATGTCCCGCGCGAAGTGCCGGGCCATCGCTCGTGTGTCCACAGTGGATTCCTCAGTTCAGCGAACGGGCGACGTCGTCGTCCTGGTCGCGGTAGGAGCGGGCGGCACGGGCCGCCGAGCCGGCCAGCGTGTCGGTGTTGTGCGCGACGGCCTTGACCTGCTTGCGCAGCGCCGCCCCGAAACCGTCGAGGGCCTCGGCGAACCCGGACTGCCTGCCGATGCGGCCGAAGCTGTCCTCGGCGATCTCCCGGACCTCACGCACGTGCTTGCGCCCCAACGCGGTCAGGTCGTCGGCGGTGTTCTGCGTCCGGCGTGCGTACTCCCGCAGCACACCGACGTCGACGGAGAAGCCGCCACCGGTGTTCTTGTCGGGCTTGCGGTCCGGCCCCTTGCGGTCCGGCTTCTTGTGCCCCAAAGCCTTGACGCCGCGCCGGGCCGCGTCGAGGTGCTTGCGGTAGGCGCCGTTGGTGTAGGTGGCCCACGGCTGCCAGGTGCGTCCGCCGTGGGAGATCCCGGCCGCGGCTTTGGCGTTCTCCTTCGGGTCGAACAGCTCCCGGTCGGCCGACAGCCCGAAGTCCCGCCGCCGGTCCGGGCCCAGCGCGCCCAGCATGTTGATCTGCCACAGCCCGTACGAGTCGTCCGGCGGCCTCGGGTTGTGGGCACGCGGGTCGCCGCCGGACTCGGCCAGCGCGACCGCCACCGCGATCGTCACATCCTCACCCCGGAACCCCGCGTCGTGGGCGTACCGGGCGATCTGCTCCGGGCTCAGCCTGCTCATGCGGCCAACCCTGGCCCGCGACCAGGCCGGCGGGGAACCGGCGCTGCACGCTCGGACAGCGCGACTGCACGGGCCGACTACAGTCGAACAGGTGAACGAAGGGCTGTTCGACGAGGGTCTGTTCGGCGCGGACCCCGAGGAGAAGGCACGGCGGATCGCGGCGAACGCGCCGCTGGCCGTCCGGATGCGCCCGCGCACCCTGGACGAGGTGGTCGGCCAGGGTCATCTGCTCGGACCGGGTGCGCCGCTGCGCCGGCTGGTGGAGGGCTCGTCGCCCGCGTCGGTCATGCTCTACGGCCCGCCCGGCACCGGCAAGACGACCCTCGCGACGCTCGTGTCCCAGGCCACCGGACGCCGGTTCGCCGCGCTCAGCGCCCTGTCGGCGGGGGTGAAGGAGGTGCGCGCGGTCATCGACGAGGCGCGCCGCCGACTGGTCCGCTCCGGCGAGTCGACCGTGCTGTTCATCGACGAGGTCCACCGGTTCTCCAAGACCCAGCAGGACGCGCTGTTGGGTGCGGTGGAGGACCGGATCGTGCTGCTGGTGGCGGCGACCACGGAGAATCCGTTCTTCTCGGTCGTCTCGCCGCTGCTGTCCCGTTCGCTGGTGCTGCAACTGCGCCCGCTGGGCGACGACGACGTGCGTGCCCTGGTCCGGCGCGCGGTCGCCGACGAACGCGGGCTCGGCGGCTCGATCACCGTCGAACCGGACGCCGAGGACCACCTCGTGCGGCTGGCCGGCGGCGACGCGCGGCGGGCGCTGACCGCGCTGGAGGCGGCGGCCGACGCGGTGTCCGACAGCGGCGTGCTGGACCTGCCGACGCTGGAGGCCACGGTCGACCGGGCGGCCGTCCGCTACGACCGGCAGGGCGACCAGCACTACGACGTGACCAGCGCGTTCATCAAGTCCATCCGGGGTTCGGACGTGGACGCCGCGCTGCACTACCTGGCCCGGATGATCGAGGCGGGGGAGGACCCGAGGTTCATCGCGCGGCGGCTGGTGATCCTGGCCTCGGAGGACATCGGGCTGGCCGACCCGACCGCGCTGCTCGCCGCGGTGGCCGCGGCCG
>CBHFOL010000275.1:0-10759 GCA_965995405.1 uncultured Saccharothrix sp. | reverse complement strand
TGGCCGAGCGGCACGAGCGGCACCGTGAGGCGCTGGCCGCCGCGCAGCAGCCGTTCACCGACGTGGCCGACGTCGTCGCGACGGCGGCGGGCGCGCTCGACCGGACGTCCGCGCTGCTCCAGAAGACGGTGGACGAACTGCGGGCGACCGTCGGCGAGGTCAACTGGCTCGCGATGGTGTCCGACGGCCTCCGGCACGCCGACGAGCAGCACGACCGAGGGACGGCCGCCTGATGCGCCGCCGCCGGGCCCGGTCCGACAGCGGGACGCTGGGCCCCGCCGGGTGGCTGTTCGCCGAACTGGCGCTGCTGCTGGTGGTGATCGTGATCGGCTCGGAGGTGCCGAAGATCCGGCCGACGGCGGACGTGGCGGCGTCGGCACCCCCGCCGACGTCGAGCGAGCCGCAGCGCCCCCAGGGCCTGCGCCTGACGCCGCAGTCGTTCGTCATGCCGGTGGTGCCCGACGAGGCCGTGGTCGACGTGTTCCGCGAGCGGCTGACCGCGACGATCGGCCCGGACGCGCAGGTCGGCCTGGTGCTGCTGTTCGGTCGGCCGCGCAACGGCCGGCTGGAGGACGGCGTGGCGGTGTCCGAGCACCTCAAGTCGCTGATCGACCCGGTCGACATCGCGCAGCTCCGGTCGCGGGCGGACATGCGCGCCTACGCCGGCGTGCAGCCCGGCGAGGAGGGCCAGGTGCTGGTGGAGCTGTTCCTGATGACCGGCCCGTCGTGATCGGATTCCTGCGCCGCCGGCGCTCCCCCGAACCGCCGGAACCCGTGGTGCACAAGGGTGTCGTGGTGGTCGACGGCACCGGGTACCAGGTCGGCGGGCCGCTGTGCGGCGCACTGGCGGCGCACGCCGTGCCGGCCCGCGAGATCGACCCGTTCGAGGTCGACGCGGGGGCCGATGTGGTGGTCCTGCTGCTGCCGCTGCCCGCGAAGCTGCTGCCGCCGGCGGCGGGCAACGCACTGTCCAAACTGGACCGGATCAGCGGCGATCCACTGGCGGCACGGGCGTTCCGCAGCCGGCTGGTCGTGGCGTGGTACCTGCGGCGTGGTGCCCGGACCGCGCTGTCCGCGCCGACCGTGGGCGAGACGGCGCGGCGGTGGAACAGCGCCGAACTGCTGCTCGCCACGTCGTGGCGGCGCGAACTGGCCCACCACGCGGGCGACGAGGCGGCGGCCGTGCGCTGCCGCAGCGACCGCGTGGAGCGGATGCTGAACGCGCCGACCCACCACGGCCTGGGCATCAACCGGATCCCGAACCTGTCCCGCAACCTGCGCGCGCTCGACCCCGGACTGCTGCACGGCCTGTGCGTGGAGGTCGGCGAACACCAGGACACGACCACCGCCCACCGCTGGACGGGTGCCACGGCCGTCGCCGCCTCCGTCCGGCTCACCCGCTGAGCCTGGAGGTGCGGCGACCCGGGGCGGAGTTCCGCGAGTCGACCGCACCGCACGACGTGGTCAGGCGATACCGCCCTGGAGGAGGTAGACCTGCCCCGGCACCACCGGGAGCACGCGCACGACCTCGCCGCCGCCGATGGCGTTCGTGGGGTCGCCGCCCAACCAGACACCCACCACCAGGGTCAGGGTGCCGCGTGGCGCGTCCAACTGCTTCTCGAAGTCCTCGCCGACCCGCTTGACGAACGTGAAAGCGTCCTCCGACAAGAGATTCGTCTTGATCTCGACCACCATCCGCGCGTTGCCGCCCGACGGCTGCCGCGAGTTCAGCACGAAGTCCGCGCGGCCCGCGGTGTTGCCGAGGTACGCGGTCTCGCGGACGATGTCGCCCTGCGTCACTTCACGCACGAACACGCACAGTTCGACCTGTAACCAGATCTCCCAGCCGGATCCGGTCGCCCGTGCCGCCTGCACCCGGGCCACGTTCCCGCCGAGGAAACCGCCCAACAGGTCCAGGAACAACTGCTGGGAGATGGCCGGCGGCGTGGGGACGGCGGCGGGCCCTCGATGCGAGCTGGTCATGACAATTCCTCCTGTTTGTGCAATGGCTTGTCGCACTTGAGGAGGGGCGCAGGCCGCCCGCGGTACCGACACCACCCGATCAGCCCAGGGAACGAGGAGAAGTTCCCGCAACAGTCCGACGAGCCTCGTCCGGATGGCCGCCCGGCGGCGACGAAACCGCTACGCCGCAAGGACATCGCGGCTAGAGTCGCAACCGGGGGAAGGGGATCTTGATGGCAGACGTGAAGGCCGCGCTGACCGCGCTCGCGGTCGCGGCCGGGCTGTTGGCCGGCACCGGCCAGGCCGCCGCCCAACCGGCTGAATCGCAGCACGCCGGCCTGGCCCGGTACTACCAGCAGCGCCTGGACTGGACCGGGTGCGCCGACGAGGCGTTGGACGCCGCCGGCGCGCGGTGCGCGGATGTCACCGTGCCGCTGGACTACCGGCAGCCGGACGGGCGGACCATCACGGTGGCGGTCTCCCGACTGAAGGCCGACCCGGCGCGGCGGCGCGGCGTCATGCTGTCCAACCCCGGTGGCCCCGGAGCCGCAGGACTGAACCACGGGCTGCTGCTGCGCCGGGTGCTGAGCCCGGACGTCGTGGACCGGTACGACCTGATCGGCATGGACCCGCGCGGGATCGGCCGCAGCACGGCCGTCGGGTGCGGTTGGCCGGTGGGCACCATGTTGCGGTCGGCCGGCGTCGACCGGGCCGGGTTCGACCGGACGGTCGCGCTGGAGTCGGACCTGGCCCGGCGGTGCGCCGAGCAGTCGGGCGACCTCCTGCCGTACATCACCACCCGCAACACCGCGCGCGACATGGACGTCGTCCGCGGCGCGCTGGGCGAGCGACGGATCAGCTACCTCGGCGTGTCGTACGGCACCTACCTCGGCGCGGTGTACGCCCAGATGTTCCCGCAGCGCACCGACCGGTTGGTGCTGGACAGCGCCGTCGACCCGCGCCGGTACGGGGTGGGCATGATCCAGGACATGGGTGCTCCCAGCGAAGCCGCGCTGGACGGCTGGGCGGCGTGGACCGCGCAGCGCGACGCCGACTACCACCTGGGTACGACGGCGCGGCAGGTGCGGGCCGGGGTGGCGGAGCTGATCCGGGGAGCCGCGCGGGCTCCGATCGGGATCGGGGAGTACCGCGTCGACGAACACGTGACGCCGATGGTGCTGTTCGTGCTGCTGGCCACCCCGCTGCTGCGGCCCGTTCTCGCCCGCGCCGTGCGGGAACTGACCGACGCCGCCGCCGGCCGACCGGTCGAACCGAGCCGGGAACTGGCGTTCGTCCTGGACTCCCAGCTCAAGCCGAACCCGGTCGAGAAGGGTGCCGCGCAGGCCGCGGTGATGTGCGGTGACACGGCCGCGCCCCGCGACCCGGAGTGGTACTGGCGGAACATCCGGCGGTCGCTCGACACCCAGCCCGTGTTCGGCGCGTTCGCGAACAACATCACGGCGTGCGCGTTCTGGGCACCGCCCCGGGAGCAGCCGACCGTCGTGCGCAACAACCGGCCGGCACTGATCCTCCAGGCGACCGGTGACACCCGCAGCGCGTACCGGAACGCCGTCGTGCTGAACAAGGCGATGACCGGCTCCCGCCTCGTCACCCTGGAGGACGTCGCGGTGCACGGCGTGTTCGGCACATACCCCAACAGGTGCGTGGAGAACGCGGTCAACACCTACCTCGCGACCGGTGCCCTGCCGTCCGGCAACATCACCTGCCACGACGACCGCTGACCCGAACACGCCGCGGCCGTGGATTTCCACGCCGGCATTCGACCGATGAATACTGTTCCACCAAACCCGGGGAAACGCATTCTTTCACCGCCGCAATTCTCCGGGTATTGTGTACCGTACAGTATACGGCAGGCGGGGCGAACGGAGAGCCGATGAGCACGATGAAGGGCCCGGACCGGACCGCGGCACGCCGACTGGCATTGCTGTGGAGCCTCCAGCCGTGGTCCGGCCGCAAGAGCCGGGGCGACCTGAGCATCGGGAAAATCATCGCCGGCGCCGTCGAAACCGCCGACGAGGCCGGCCTCGAAGCGCTGTCCATGCGGCGCGTCGCCGAACGCCTCGGGGTCGGCACGATGACCCTTTACACCTACATCCCGGGCAAGGAAGAACTGATCGACCTGATGCTCGATTCGGTGTACGGGGAAATGGACCGCCCGGCGAATCCGCCCGCAGGCTGGCGTACCCGACTCGAACTCGTCGCCCGCGAGAACTGGCGACTCGCCCGCCGGCACCCGTGGATTCTCCAGGTGTCCACGATTCGCCCGCCGCTCGGCCCGAACGCCATGGCCAAGTACGACTTCGAGCTGAGCGCGGTCGCCGACATCGGGCTGTCGGACATCGAGATGGACTCCGTCGTCGGCCTGGTGAACGGCCACGTCGAACACGTGGCACGCCGTTGGCTCGACGCGACACAGGTCGAGCGCGCCAGCGGGCTGACCGACGAGCAGTGGTGGGAGGTCAACGGCCCGCTCATCCGCAGCATGGTGGACGAGTCCAGATTCCCCACCGCCGCGCGGGTCGGCACCGCGACCGGCGAGGCGTATGGTGCCGCCTACTCCCCCGACCACGCCTTCGAGTTCGGCCTCCAGCGCGTGCTGGACGGCGTCGAGGTGTTCGTCCGGCAACGGCAGGCCGAACTCGCCACCGAAACCTGAACAAGCTCTGGCGCACCCCACCCCGGTCCGCCCCACCGGCCGGCGGGGCGGAGGCCGACTTCGAGCCCAGCCCTATGGCCGGGCCTCCTGATCCGCAGCCGCTTCGCGTGCCGGCGGCGGGGTGGCGGTGACGAAGAGGGTGAAGTCTTCGCGGGCCTTCGCGTCGATGGCCATGGGCAGGCGGATACGCCCGGAATCGACCATGCCTCGCACGGCGGATCGACTCAGGCCGAACCCGGCCGTGAGCAGCTTCTCGACCCGGATGGGTGCCGGTAGCTCGAATCTGACGACAACCTCAAGCGGCGTCGGATCCTCGTGCCCGAGTTCGTAGAACGGCATGTCGGTTTCCAGCTCCCACGTGCCGCTCCAGTCGAGTCGGTATGCGGCCTTGCCGGCCGGCGCCGCGTCCATGGCCAGTTGTCGCACCATCGCCGGACCGTTGTTCTCGAACATCAGCAGCCGCTCGTGGTCGAGTACCTGCACGTGGATGCGCTCGTGGACGGGGATCTTCGACGTGCGTCCGCACAGCTCGCAGCAGATCAGCATCCAGACGTCGAGGAGCTTGCCGTTCGCGTTCACCCGGAACTTGCCGGTGGGGTGGTGTCGCGTGGACCTGCACGACACACATGCTTTGACGATGGCGGGCAGACCGAGCTCCCTGACCACCCACAGCGCTTTCCGGTCGATGCCGGATCCGCCACCTTCAGCGGGCACACGGATACCGCGAAATTCGGTCATGGCGTCGGAGAACTCCAAGGCTTACGAAGGAGGCAGCGGGCAGCGCTTTGCGGCACCGCGAATTGCCTCCGGGATCCAGTGGCGTACGACCGACGCCCGAAAGTGCGGCACGCCGGCCGGCTCGACGTCGTACATCACGTCGCGTGAAGGAAGCCCGCACTGATCACAAGGTGCGGGCTTCGAGCTGCATGTCGAAAAGAGACGGGGAGTGACTAATACCCGTCTTCATTCCGCACGTGCGCCACTGGCTACAGGTCCATGCCCGCAATGATGTTCAAGCAGCGGGCCGTCAGGCAACAGATTTTCCGGCCGGTCATGAGCCGGCACGCGTGACACGCCTACAGGTTGAGCGTTCAACCTGTGGCGGACGTCGCACCCGCACCGGTGTCATCACCCGACCCCCGAAGCGTCCCGTTCGTGAAAACTATTCACGCCCGCTCGGGAGCCTCGGATGTCCACCAGCAGGATCGCCACCGCGACGATCGCCGTCGTCGCCCTGGCCGCCGGCCTCGTGGCCCCCGCCGCACACGCCGGGACCACGACCGCGCCGGGCAGCGGCGTCCTGATCGGACTGGTCGGCACCTCCGGCATCCAGGCCGACATCCCCCAACTCCAGGGCCACGTCGTCTCCGGCTACTCCCCCACCGGCGACACCGGGCTCACCGACGCCACCAGCCACGACACCGGCGTGGCCAGTGTCATGGTCGGGATCGCACCGGGCGCGACGATCATGCCCGCCGTCCGGGACTGGTGCGCCGGCCTGGACTACGTGGTGCAGGCCGGAGCCACCGTCGTGGCCATCCCGCAGCTGACCTACCAGGACATCCCCTGCCTGCGTGACGCGGTCGCCCGCGCCGTGGCCAAGGACGTCGTCGTGGTCGCCGGCGTCGGCAACGACGGCACCGAGCGCACCAGGCCGATCTACCCCGCCGACTACCCGACCGTGATCGGCGCGGGCGCGGTGGACGCGAACAACCACCGGCCGGCCTGGGCGACCGTCGGCCCGTCCGTCGACCTGGTCGCACCCGGCGACAACGTGACCGTCGCCAACCCGTCCGGCGGCACCAACCTCGCCTCCGGCACCAGTTACTCGACCGGCCACATCGCGGCGGTCGCCGCCGTGGTCCGCGGCGCGCACCCGGACTGGACCGCCGCCCGCGTGCTCACCGCGCTGTCCACCACCGCGACCGACCTGGGCGCACCCGGCCGCGACTGGTGGTACGGCGACGGCCTGGTGAGCCTCGCCGCCGCGCAGTGAGCCTCAGGACCGGACGATCCCGCGCAGCATGAGGTCGGCGACCATGTCGGTGAAGTCGCGGGGTGCCGCCCGGCCCGCCTGAATGGACCACGCGGCACCGACCACGATGCTGTAGAACGCATCGGTGAGCCACGCAGGCGTCAGGTCCGGACCGAACTCGCCGGTCTGCCGACCCCGCCGGAACAGTTCCACAATCCGGGCGTCGATGGCGGCCCAGGCCGCGGATTCCAGCTCGGGGTCCAGTTCCTGGCTCCGCGAGTACAGCAGCGCCAGGTACGGCGCCACGGGCGCGCACGCCGCCACCAGTCGGCGCAGCCCGTCCGCCGCCGAACCCTCGTCCAGCTGCGCCACGTCCAGCGCTTCGCGCATCTGCCCGACGGCCAGCCGCTCCAGGGCGGCGAACAGCGCGCCACGTCCGGCGAAGTGGCGGTGCAGTGTGGCGCGGCTGACGCCGACCGCCTTGGCGATCTCGTCCTGGGTGGCGTTCGGGCGTCGGCCGAGGATGTCGGCTGCCGCGCGCAGCATCTGCTCCCGGCTCATCGTCACCGGACAAGTCTAGCTCGTCTGCAATAGATCCGTCTCGTCAGCTAGATGTATGACATCTCATGAGACAAATCCGTCTCACACGATGTACAGTCAGCTCGCGGCCGACCCCGAAGTCCCGGCTCGCGCACGTCCGTCACGCCCGGCGAGTCGAGGAACGAGCGCAGATGACCACCACACCCATGCCGAACAGTCAGGCGGAACAGGAACACCACCGGTCACCGGGCCGCTGGCCGGCCTTGGCCGTGCTCGTCCTGGCCGTCCTGGTGGTGGCCGTCAACGGCACGGTCCTGGCCCTGGCCACCCCGTTCCTCAGCGAGGACCTCCAGCCGACCGCCACCCAGCTGCTGTGGATCGGCGACGTGTACGCGTTCGTCCTGGCCGGCCTGCTGGTCAGCATGGGCAGCCTGGGCGACCGCATCGGCCGCAAGAAGCTGCTGCTGATCGGCACCACGGCGTTCGGCGTCGCCTCGCTGCTGATCGCCTACGCACCCACCGCCGAGGCGCTGATCGCGGGCCGGGCCGTCCAGGGCATCGCCGGGGCCACGCTCATGCCGTCCACCCTGGCGCTGGTCCGCAACATCTTCCACGACCCCCGCGAACGCAGCCTGGCCATCGGCATCTGGGGTGCCGCCCTGTCCGCCGGCGCGGCGGCCAGCCCGATCCTGGGCGGCTGGCTGCTGGAGCACTTCTGGTGGGGCTCGGTGTTCCTGATCAACGTCCCCATCACCGCCCTCGTCGTGCTCGTGGGTGTCAAGCTGCTGCCGGAGTCGAAGAACCCGACGCCCGGCCCGTGGGACCTGACGAGCATGGTGCTGTCGACGGCGGGCGTGGTCGCCGTCGTCTACGCCATCAAGGAGATCGCGGTGCACGGCGTGCGCGCCGACGCCCTCGTGGCCGGGGTGGTGGGTCTGGTCGCCCTGGCCCTGTTCGTCCGCCGGCAGCTGACCCTGCCCTCGCCGCTGATCGACGTGCGGCTGTTCCGCAACCGGGTGTTCACCGGCGTGGTCGGCGCGAACCTGCTGTCGATCTTCGGCCTGTCCGGGCTGATCTACTTCCTGTCCCAGTACTTCCAGCTCGTCAAGGGCTACGGTCCGCTGCACGCGGGCCTGGCCGAGATGCCCGCCATGCTCGCCTCCATGGTGGTCGGCCTGCTGGCCGGGTGGACCGTCCGCCGCACATCGGTGCGCGCCGCCATCGCGGGCGGTCTCGCGCTGACCGCCGTCGCGTTGGTGGTTCCGGCCTTCATCACGCCCACCACCGGCTACCCGCTGCTCGGCGTGGCGCTGTTCCTGATGGGTGCCGGGACGGGGCTGACGTTCACCGTCGCCAGCGACGTGATCCTCTCCAGCGTGCCGAAGGAACAGGCCGGAGCCGCGTCCGCCGTTTCCGAGACCGCCTACGAGCTGGGCATGGCCCTGGGCATCGCGGTGCTCGGCAGCCTGGTCATGAGCGTCTACCGGGGCTTCGACGTGCCGGCCGGCACCCCGGAGGAGATCGCGACGGCCGCCGGCAACTCCCTCGGCGGTGCCGTCCAGGCCACCTCGACACTGCCCGCCGAACTGGCGGCCCGCCTCCTCGACTCGGCCCGCGCCGCCTTCACCGACGGCCTGGCCATCGCGTCGGGTATCGGCGCGGTACTGCTGTTCGCTGCCACCGCCACGGCGTGGTTCATGCTCAAGGGCAGCAGCGGAGCCCGCCCGAACGGCGGGTCGGACTCGTAGCTCCGGGGTCGCACCAGGCTCGGCGCGACCCCGGAGCCGTCCGGCGAGTGGTCAGACGCCCGAGGTGGAACGGATCCACGCCCGGGTCGCGGGCACGCTGCTGTACTGCTGTGTCGAAGAGCCGTCCGCCGTGGAGGCGATGCCGACCTGGAGGCCGTTGAACATCTGCGGGCCGCCCGAGTCACCGGACCACGCGTTGCCGTTGATCCGGGTGGTGCACAGGGCCTGGCCGCCGTTGTAGTCCCGGCAGATCGACGTCATCCGGACGTTGGCGGTCTTGAGCTGCGGCGACACCGGGCCGCTGCGGCTGGTGTAGCCCCAGCCGTAGATCTGGTTGGTGCTGCCGATCGCCGGGTTGGTGTCGGCCAGCTTGGAGTACTCGCTGACCTGGATCGGGGTGGCCAACTGGAGCAGGGACTGGTCGGCCCCCGAGTTGTTCACGTACCGGCTGACCGAGCTCGGCTGGCCCTGGGCCCGCATGACGTTGCCGACCCGGACCGTCAGGCCCGAGCCGACGCAGTGCTTGGCGGTGAGCACCCACTGCGGCGCGATGATCGTGCCGGAGCAGGTGAACGAGCCGTTGCGGTACACGGCGGCGGACCAGGGTGCCGACGTGACCAGGGTGCCGCCGATGATCATGGGTGAGACGTCGTTGCTCTGCTCGGCGTTCGCATTCGCCGGCACAGCGGTGACCGCGCACAGCAGTGCGCAGGCCAGGATGAAGGGACGCATGGGGGAACTCCTCGTCCACTAGGCAGGGGGGGACAAGCGAGAGTCAGAATGGATGTCCGATTCCCGGGTCGGAAACGGGGAATTCCCGCTCCCCGCGCAGCCGGGCGGCGAGCTGCGTGCGGTTGCGCACCCCGAGCTTGCGGTAGATCCGGGTCAGCGCGCCTTCGACGGTCTTCACGCTGATGTTCAGCCGCCCGGCCACCTCCGGGTTGCCCGTGCCCTCGATGACCTGCCGCGCGATCCGCGCCTCGAACCCGGTCAGCGTGGTGCCGTCCGGGGTGTCGCCCAGCAGCACCGCCGCCCGCCCCGCCCACCGCGGCGCGCCGCACTCGGCGAACACCTGCCGGGCCTGTTCGAGCAGCTTGCGGGACGCTCCCCGGCGTTTGCGCCGGCGTTCGGTGATGCCCAGCGCCAGCAGGCTCCGGCCGAGCTGCAACGGCTGGCACAGCTCCCGGTGCGCCCGGACCGCCGATTCGAGGGACCGCTCGGCCTCGTCGTAGTCCTTGAGCGCCAACCGGAGCAGGCCGTCCGCCCGGTCGAGCGACGCGACCACGCCGCGCCGGCCGAGCCGTACCGCGGACGCCCTGGTGCCGCCGATGACCCCGGCCGCCTCCTCCAGCCGGCCGACCGCGATCAGGGGTTCGGCCAGGTCCGGTCGGACCGCGAACACCGCCGGGTCCACGACACCCATGTCCAGTTCGAGCTTCACGGCCCGGCGCAACGGCTCCAGCGCGGCCTCCGGGTCGCCCACGCTCATCGCCGCCAGTCCCTGGGCGTGCAGGTTGCGCACGAGGAACGAGCAGTCGCCGTCCGACTCGGCCCGGCTCGCGCCCCGCCGCGCGAGGGCGTCCGCGACCACCGGGTCGCCGCCGTACGCCTCGGCGAGCGCGGCCCCGTAGTACGCCACCGCGAGGTCGGAGCCCATGGTTTCGGCCAGCCGCAGGCATTCCGTGGCCCGGCTCAGCGCGCTGCCGCACCGCCCCATCGCGACCCACACCTCGATCGCGGCCCACGTCATGCCCACCACCTCGGACAGCACGCCGTGGTCGCCGGCGTGGTCGAGCAGCACCGTGAGGTGATCGGACGCCGCCTGCAACCGGTCGGCGAACAGGTCCAGGCGGGCCG
>CBHFOL010000274.1:0-10763 GCA_965995405.1 uncultured Saccharothrix sp. | reverse complement strand
CGGAGACCCCTGCGGAGACCCCGGAGACCGTCGACAGCGCGCCGCACCCCGCGCCGAGGGTCGACAGCGAGGTGGGTCCGCTGCGCACGGTGCTGCTGCACCGGCCGGGCGCGGAGCTCAAGCGCCTGACCCCGCGCAACAACGACCAGCTGCTGTTCGACGGCGTGCCCTGGGTGGACCGCGCCCAGGAGGAGCACGACGCGTTCGCCGAGGTGCTGCGCGGCCGGGGCGCGGAGGTGCTGCTGCTGTCCGACCTGCTGGTGGCGGCCCTGCACGACGACCGGGCGCGGATCGCGGGCATCGACAGCGCCGTCAACGAGCGCCGGCTGGGCATCGACCTGGCCGACGCGCTGCGGTCGCACCTGTCGTCCATCAGCCCGGAACACCTGGCCACGGTGCTGATGACGGGCATGACGTTCGAGGAGCTGCCGGCCGCCGAGGGCGCGTCGCTGGTGCGCAAGATGCACCACCCGATCGATTTCGCGGTGGACCCGCTGCCGAACCTGCTGTTCACCCGCGACTCGTCGGTGTGGGTGGGCGACCGGGTCGCCATCACGTCGCTGGCGCTGCCCGCGCGGGACCGGGAGACGGCGCTCACCGACCTGATCTACGCCTACCACCCCAGGTTCCGGAAGACGGGCCGCGCCTACGGTGCCCATTCCGCGCCCGTCGAAGGTGGTGACGTGCTCCTGCTCGCGCCCGGTGTGCTGGCGATCGGGGTCGGCGAGCGGACCACGCCGGCGGGCGCGGAGTCGTTCGCCCGCAGCGCGCTGACCGACGGGCTCGCGCACACCGTGCTGGCCGTCCCGATCACCCAGGAGCGCGCCACCATGCACCTGGACACCGTGTGCACGATGGTCGATCGGGACGCCGTGGTGATGTACCCGGCGGTGCGGGACAACCTGTTCGCCTTCCCGGTGCGCTCCGACGGCAACGGCGGCGTGGTCGTCGCGGACCGCCGGCCGTTCCTGGAGGCCGCCGCCGACGCGATGGGCATCGAGAAACTGCGGGTCATCGATACCGGCCTGGACCCGGTCACCGCCGAACGGGAGCAGTGGGACGACGGCAACAACACCCTCGCCGTCGCGCCCGGCCTGGTCGTCGCCTACGAGCGGAACGTGGAGACCAACGCGCGACTGGAGGACGCCGGCGTGGAGGTGCTGCGGATCAGCGGCTCGGAACTCGGCTCCGGACGGGGCGGCCCCCGCTGCATGTCGTGCCCGATCGACCGGGCCCCGCTTGATCAGGCACCGCTCGACCGGGTGTAACCGGGGCCATAAATGGATAGGGTTGCCTAATGTTCGGTAACCCTTTCCAAACCCTCATTAGGCTTACCTGCAATGCATTAAACCGTGCGTTCCGTTAATGTGTCGAGCATGGCCCTCAACGTGAAGAAGATTCCAGCACGTAAGTCCAAGCTCCACGAGCAGCTCCAGGCCCAGGTCGGCAACGAGTTCACCGCCTCGCAGCAGTACGTGGCCATCGCGGTGTGGTTCGACAACAACGACCTGCCCCGCCTGGCGTCGCACTTCTACAAGCAGGCGCTGGAAGAGCGCAACCACGCGCTGATGATCGTGCAGTACCTGATGGACAGCGATCTGAAGGTCGCGATCCCCGGTACCGACGAGGTCCGCAACGAGTTCACCGCCCCGCGCGAGCCGGTCGAACTGGCGCTCCAGCAGGAGAAGACGGTCACCGACCAGATCGTCGCGCTGGCCAAGACGGCCCGCGACGAGGGCGACTACCTGGGCGAGCAGTTCCTCCAGTGGTTCCTCAAGGAACAGGTGGAGGAGGTCGCGTCGATGAGCACGCTGCTCAACGTCATCGACCGCGCCGACGGCAACCTGTTCCACGTTGAGGCCTTCCTCGCCCGGGAAGGCGTCGGCGACGGCGGCGCGGACCCCACGGCCCCGCGCGCGGCCGGCGGTTCCCTGTAATACCTCGGGCCAGGTGGACGCCGGGGCGGTCAAACGCCCCGGCGGACGCCGTTCACCACTCGCCGCACGTGTGCCCCACCTGCTCGATCCGCACGGCCGTCACCATCTGGCCGGTCAGCCCCAGCGTGTACCGCCAGCTCGCGGCCATGGGGACGACCGCCCGCACGTCGCTCACCACCACCAGCGCCGGGTAGACGGCTTTCGCCATGTCCAGCGTCATCGCCGCACCCAGCCCGGACGGCGTCCTGCCGTTGGGCGGCAGCGTGATTCCCACGACCCCGTCGGGCGATATCAGCACCCCGTCCCCCGGCTGCCCCTTGATCTTGTAGGCGACACACGGGCCGCCGATGCCCGGCAGCTCCAACTCCCCGGTCGCGCGCGCCTCGTCGCCCGGCATACCCAGCCGGAACTTCGCGTACGCGGGCCGCTCCCCGCCTTCCGGTGGCGGCGTCGTCGTCGGCATCTCCGACCACAGTTGCGAGCCCATGTCCGACGACGTGCCCGCACCCAGCCCGACCGCACCCGCAACACCCAACGCCACCACGACGACCGCGCACGCCCCCGCCGCCACCCGGATCCGCCGCCCACGACGTGCCCTTGCGACGATCTGTTCCGGCACTCCCGCCGGCACCGGGAGGTCAAGCCGCTCGTCCCGGAACATCTCCCGCAACCGCTCGTCCAGATCCACCCGCCTCACCCCTCCCGCGCTTCGCCGAACGCGCCCAGCCGACGCCGCAACGCCGCCATCGCCTTGCTGTGCTGGCTCTTCACCGTGCCCGTGGAGATGCCGAGCGTGCCGGCGATCTCCTGTTCGGACAGCCCTTCGTAGAACCGGAGCGCCACCACGGTCCGCTGCCGGGGCGGCAGTTCCCGCAACGCCTGCCACAGCGGCTCGTGCTCCAACCGGTCCGTGCCGGCCGGTGCGACGACGTCGGGGAGGTCGGCGACGAGGTGCTCCCGGCGGTGCCGCCGCCACCGGCTGATGTGCGCGTTCGCCAAGGCCCGCCGCGTGTAGGCGATGGGCTCGACGTCCTTGCGCAGCACCGAACCCCACCGCGCGCCGACCTTCTCCAGCACGGACTGGACCAGGTCGGCCGCGTCGTGCGGGTTGCCGGTGAGGGCGTGCGCGTACCGCAACAGGCCGGGCAGCGACATCCGGACGAACTCCCCGAAGTCGGCCTCGGCGTGCGCCCGGTCGGCAGGCACGACCGCCGTCACCTCGCTCCCCCTTTCCGACGACCTCCCCGTACGTCGTCGGTGGGTTCACGCGCGAGCGGCCCCGGAGGTTGCCTCCGGGCCGAAAAGACCTTCAAGCGGACAGATTCACAGCACGGGCAGCGGCCGGAACACCCCGTCGCTGTCCGGCGTGAACTCCTGCACCGCGACCACCGCGTCCGCCGGCACCGGCCCGTAGACGTGCGGGAACCACGGGCCGGACTCGTCGCCGTCGCCCGGCTCCCACAGCACCGGCAGCCCCTCGGGGTCGACCAGCAGCAGCACCAGGTCGTGCCGCCCGGGATACAGCCGGTTCGCGGGCAGGTGCACCGTGCCCGGGTCCGAGCAGTGCACGAACCCGTCCGGGTCCAGTGGGATCGCGCCGTCCTCGCGGGCGCGCGCCCACTCCTCCCTCGTGGCGATCCGCAACAGCATCCGTCCACACCCTTCCCTGGAACTATCCACAGCTCCTGTGGACAACTGTGCGGACGCCTGTGGACAACTCAGTGCGGAGTTGATCTAGCGCAGGGTGATCTGGCGACCGCGCAGGCCGTCCCGCGACCGCCGCTCGGCCTCCGTCAGCTGCTCGCTGTCCAGGCTGGTCAGCGCGTCCAGCAAACGCTTGCCCAACGCTTCGGCGGGACCGGCCCACTCGCTGGAGTGCAGCTCCCGGTCCAGGTCCCACACCGGAACGAGCAGGCCGTGCGCCCGGAACGACCCCGCGTACCGGGAACCCTCGCCCAGGTCGAGTTCGCCGCGCACGGACAGCCGGGCGAGCGCCGCCAGCAGCCGCTCCTCCGGCTCCGGACGCACCCAGCGCAGGTGTGCCTTGTCGCCCGCGTCGACCCAGTAGGCGGCGTGCACGCCGGGCGCGTCGACCCGTTCGGTGGGCAGGATCGCGGCGTTGGCGCGTTCCAGGGACAGCGCCACCTCGCCGGCCGGCTCGTTGTCCGGCGGCATCCACCAGGCGAAGTCGGTGTGCAGCTCGGGCGTGATGGTGGCGTCGACGTCCAGCAGGTCCTGGAGCCGGCCGGGGTTCGTGCCGTCGTCGGGGCCGACCACGGGCAGCGCGTCGCCGGTCTCGGCGGTCAGCACCCACTGCACCGCGCGGGCCAGGTCGCGGCTCAGGTCACCCGAACGGGTCTGGACCTGGAGGCCGACGAACGCGGTGCCGTCGGCGCGGATCAGGGCGGCGGCGGCCATCGGCAGCACGGACGCCAGCGTCACCTCGCGCGGCGCGTCCTTCAGCGGCAGCGTGACGGTCGCCGAGGGCACGAACTCGCGCAGCGCGATCAGCTCGGTCTCCGCCGTGAGTCCCTGGAACGGGCGGGCGACGATGACGTCCGCCGCGCCGCCGGCCGCGCCGTGGCACGCCTTGTAGCGCTTGCCGGAGCCGCACGGGCAGGGCTGGCGCGGGTTGACGCCGTCCTTCGGCTCGTTCTTCACGGCCGTCCGCTTCGCCACCGCCGCCTCCTTCAGGTCGGGGTTGGGGCCAGGCCCGGGTCAGGGCTGGTCGGGCGTCAAGTTAGCCGCTAGCACGCCGCGGGTCTGCGCCGGGTTGTTGGTCGCGAGGTACCGCACGCCGCGCTCCACGCACAGCGCGATGTCGGCCGCGTCGTCCACCGTCCAGCAGTACGTTCCCGCACCCTTGTCCGGGTGCCGTTTCAGCAGGTCGAGGCCCGGTCCGGCGATATCGGCGAACGACGGCAGCCGCACCGGCCAGTGCCGGCCGAACAGCAGCACCGTCGGCACGGCGGGCGCGAGGGCCTTGAACCGGCGGACGGCGGTGACGGAGAACGACATCATCACCGTGTCAACACGATGATTGTTCAACAATTCCACAAGACTACGTTCCACCGCGCCCCGATAGCGAACCGGGTGCTTGGTCTCCACGAACAGCCGCACCCCGCTGTCGGCGACCAGCTCCAGCAACTCGACCAGGGTCAGCACCGGGGCGGGTTCGCCGCCGAGCCGGGTGCCGAAGTCGTGCCGGCGCAGCTCGTCCAGCGTCATCGCGCTCACCACACCCCGCCCGCCGCTGGTGCGGGTGATGGTCCGGTCGTGGACGCACACCAGGTGTCCGTCCTTGGTGAGCCGGACGTCGCACTCGACGCCCTCGGCCCCCTGGGCGATGGCGAGCTCGTAGGCGGCGAGGGTGTGCTCCGGGCGGACGGCGGACGCCCCTCGGTGGGCGATTAGTTCAGGTGGCACGCGAGGAATGCTCCTGGTGGAGCACCGAACGGGTCAACCCGGCTACATATGGTCACAAGACGCTGAATATTTGAAAGAACAACCACACTCCAATGGACGCGAGACCGGCTCAAGACCTACCGTCCGTAACCGTGACGCCCTTCGACCAGCACGATCCGGCCTTCATCGCCGATCCGTACCCCGTCTTCGCGGAACTGCGCGCGCAGGCCGAGGTGCATTGGCACGAAGACATGGGTATCGCGCTGGCGGTGTCACACCAGGCCGCGTCGGCCGTGCTGCGACACCGTTCGCTGGGCCGGCTGTGGACCGACGCGAAGCCCGTCGAGGAGTTCACCGGCTTCAACCTGCTGCACCGCAACTCGCTGCTGGAGAACGAGCCGCCCACCCACACCCGGCTCCGGCGGCTGGTGGCCGCCGCGTTCGGCCGGGGACACGTGGAGCGGCTGCGCCCGTGGATCGCGGACCTCGCGGACCGTCTGGTGGACGACCTGGTCGCCGAGATCCGCGCGTCGGGCCGGGCGGACCTGCTGGCACACGTCGCCGCGCCGCTGCCGGTGGAGGTCATCGCAGAGTTGCTCGGTGTGCCGGCGGCCGATCGGCCGTTGTTGCAGCCGTGGTCGAACGCCATCGTGAAGATGTACGAGTACAACCTGGCGCCCGAGAAGAAGGCCGAGGCGGAACTCGCCGCGTCCGAGTTCGTGGCGTACCTGCGGGACCTGGTCGCGCTGCGCCGCAAGACGCCCGGCGACGACCTGGTGTCGGATCTCGTCGCGGTGACCGACGCGGACGGCGCGAAGCTCACCGAGGACGAGTTGGTCGCCACCGCCGTGCTGCTGCTCATGGCGGGGCACGAGGCGACCGTGAACGTGATCGGGAACGGCGTCAACGCCCTCATGACCCACCACGATCAGTGGGAACGGGTGGTAGCGGATCAGTCCCTCCTCTCCACGGCGGTCGAGGAACTGATCCGCTACGACTCCCCGTTGCAGCTGTTCGAACGCACCGCCACCGGGCCGGTCGAGATCGCCGGGTTCAAGGTGGAGGAGGGGCAGAAGATCGCCGCGCTGCTGGGTGCGGCGGCCCGTGACCCGAAGGTGTTCGACGCGCCGGACGTGCTGGACGTGAGCCGCGACCCCAACCCGCACCTGGGTTTCGGGATGGGGATCCACTACTGCCTGGGCGCGCCGCTGGCGCGGATCGAGGTGCAGGCGGCGCTGTCGGCGTTGACGCGGAAGCTGCCCAAGGCGGAGTTGGCGGCCGAACCCCGGCGACGCGCCGAGTTCGTCATCCGCGGCCTGCACGAACTGCCGTTGGGCGCAGCCTGAGGTTCCGGCCTGATGTTGGCTCAGTGGCGCTTGTACTGCTTGGGCAGCTTGAAGCCGCGGTCCTTCAGGACGGTGCGGAGGCGGTCCGGGTAGTCGGTGATGAGACCGTCCACGCCGTCGTCGATCAGCTTGTTCATGGTGGCCGGGTCGTTGATCGTCCACGGGACGACCTTCAGGTTGTGCGCGTGCGCCTCGTCCACCAGGGCCTTCGTGGTGAAGGGGACGTAATCCGGGTCGCCGACCTTGCCGTTCTGCGGGTTGCCGTGCACCGGGGACAGGGCCGAAGCGCCGAAGCTCTTCACCGCTTTGACGACGCTGCCGCCGAAGTCTTCGAGCTTGAGGCCGCCGGTCCACGGTGAGCCGGGGCGCAGGAATTCCGGCTGGGTGAGCGCGACGAGCGGCAGGCCCGGGTCCTTCTTGCGCCACAGCATCAGCGTGCCCCAGTCGAAGGACTGGATGGTGACGTTCCGGTAGAAACCGGACTTGCGGACCTCGCGGGACGTGACCTCCACGAACTGTTCGCGCGGCGCGGTCTCGTGCGGGGCGGCGGCTTCGACCTTGGTCTCGATGTTGAACTTCACGTGCCAGGCGCGGTACTTCCGGGCCAGCCCGAAGACTTCGGCCAGGGTTGGCATCTTCGCGCCCGGTGACAGTTGCTGGTCCGGGTAGCCGTTCGCGCGGCGGGAACCGCAGTCCAGGGTGCGGACCTGGTCGAACGTCAGGTCCTTCACGTACTTGCCGGCGTAGGGGAAGGCCGGGTCGCCGGGGAAGGCGGGTGCGGTGTCGATGCACTTGGCCGGGTTGGTCTTCCGGTCGTGGGTGACGACTTCCCGGCCGTCCTTGGTGATCTGGACGTCGAGTTCGAGGGTGGTCACGCCGACTTCGAGCGCCTTGCCGAAAGAGGCCAGCGTGCTCTCCACGGTCAGCCCGAGTCCACCCCGATGGGCCTGGAGATCGAACTGGCGCTTGGGATGCGCGCTCGCGACCCCCGTCCCCACCAACCCCACACCGACGACGACCGCCACCGAGACCGCAAGTGCCCGCATGGCCTCACGGTGGCACGCCCCAGGTCAGGAACCCAAGCCCCGCAAGAAGAACGCCCACTGAACAGCCGGAAACGCCAGCACGTCCGCGCCAGGGCTCTTGGAATCCCGCACAGCGACCGCCGGCCCCGCGAACGCCACTTCGACACAGTTGGCGTTGCTGGCGCCACTGCTACGGCTGCTCTTGCGCCACTCGGCTTCCGCGAACGCCACCTCAACGCAGGCGGTGTTGCTCGCGCCGTTGCTACGGCTGCTCTTCCGCCACGACACGCTGGAAAGGTCCACAGTGGACACAGCCATCGCCTCTTTCACTCGGCCAGAATCCGCTCGATCAGGGCGACCGACTCTTCCGGGCTCAAGGCCTTCGAAGCCATGTCGGCGAACGTCAGTCTAGCCTCGCGAAGCTGGCCTTCTTCCTCGATGTGCAGCGCACCGGTCGCGTACTCGATGAAGAGCACATCCGGCTCGTGCGGTTCCCCGAAACCCAGCAGGATGAAGCCGCTGCCCAACCCGTTGGGGATACCCGATCGGCTCGGCGCAACCTGCAACGTCAGGTTGGGCAGGTCGGAGATCAGGCACAGGTGCTCCAACTGGGCGCACATCACCTCCGCACCGCCCACAGCTATCCGGAGCGCGGCTTCGTAGATGATCACGTGCAGCCGCAGCGGGTGGTCCGGCGCAGTCAGTCGCTCCTGCCGGATCTGGCGGACCCGGATGTCGCTCTCCAACCATCGCTTGGTCCGCTTGAGTCGGTGCGACTCGAACAGTGCCCGCATGTAGCCGACCGTTTGGAGCAGGCCGGGGATGATCAGCGGTGACAGGTCGCGGACCTCGGTCGCCTCGGTCTCGACGTCGATGTAGCCCTGGTTCTCGATGCCGTACGCGGTCCACCAACCTCGTTCGCGCGCTCGAACGGCCTCCTCGATCAGGTCCGGGTCGAAGCGGTCATAAAGGTCCATCATCGACTTGACCATGTGCACATCGACCAGGGTCTCCCCCTTCTCCACGCGGTGGAGGGCGGATCTGGTCTTGAACAGGGCTTGCGCAGCGGCATCGAGGGTCAGGCCCGCCTCGGCGCGCATGTGCGCCAACTTACGACCGAGGCGGCGTCTACGGAACGTTGGTTGTGCTGGCACAACATCAAGTATGCCCGACGCCCCGGAGAGGTGGGATTCCCGGAAAGGGTGGGAAATCCACCTTTGGATTTCCCACCCGCACACTGCTGGGCCATGGAAGCGAACCTCTTCTCTCTCGTACCTGAAGACGACTCGTCCCTGGTGTTCGCCTGGGGCATGGAAGTCATCGACGGCGACCACACCGACGCGGTGCTGTTGCGGCGTGACCCGGTCAGCGGTCGCAGCATGATTGCCCAGCACGGGTCGGCCGAGGCCGCGTTGCGGCGTTGGACGCGGCTGGTGCCGTTGCGGCTCGTGTGGGAGTTCGAGAACGACGAGTTCGATGTGGTGCCGGCCACTTCTGCAACAGAATCGCGCTGAGCCGCGTCTAGTCAGCGCAGGCGCGAGTCGAGGACGGAGAGCGGTTTGGGCGGTGCGGCGTCGTTCGACGAGTTCGTCCACGAGCACCAGCAAGGGCTGGTCCGTTATGCCGTGCTGCTCTCCGGCAGCAAGGCGGACGCGGAGGACATGGTCCAGGACGTGCTGATCCGGGTCTACCCGCGCTGGCACGAGCTGGACCCGTCCACGGCCTACGCCTACGTCCGCCGGGCGGTGACGAACGAGTACCTGTCGTGGCGTCGCCGGTGGAGCAACCGCCACATCAGGCCGGTCGGCGACGACCTGCCGGAGGTCGAGCACTTCGACCAGCCGTGGACCGGGAGGGACGAGCGGCTGTGGCGGTTGCTGCACGGGTTGCCCAGGCAACAGCGGGCGGCGGTGGTGCTGCGCTACTACGAGGACCTGTCGGACGAGGAGATCGCGGCGGTACTCGGGTGTCGGCTGCCGACCGTGCGGTCCCACGTCAGTCGCGGGCTGGCCGCGCTGAGATCGGCGATCGGGATGCCGGAACGTGCGTGGAGGGGCCATGACTGACACCGAGGAAGAGCTGCGCCGGGTACTGACCAGACGCGCCGAGGGCGTGCGCTCGAACCTGTCCGGTCCGGCGATCCGCGCCCGCGCGTCCAAAAGCCGCAGCACCCTGCGCCGCTTCGCACCGCTGGTGTCAGCGGCGGCGGTGCTGGCCGTGGTCGCGGTGAGCCTCCTGCTGCTCCCCCACGGCCCGGACACGACGGAGCCGGCCCGGCCGACGACCGTCCTGCCGACGACAAACGTGCCGTCGACACCGCAGTCGACGATTACCACCAGCCCGCAGTCCTCGAATGAGCCCACGACGACACCGAGGACGACCGTCACCACTCGTTCGAGCAATATGGCGGATCCGCCACCGGGCGAAATGGGCACGCCGTCGCAGCCGGGTTCGAGGTCCACCCCGGGCCCACCGTCGGCGACGACCACCACGTCCTTCGGGGCGACCGCGTCCGGCACGACCCAGACCACGAAACCCGACGGGGAAAACTGACCCGGGAATTTCCCGGACAACTGCAACAGATCCGCCGCGAGCCGCATGGAAATACCGAGACCAACCGCCGCTGCACACCGGCGATTTCCAACCTGGAGGATTTCCATGCGTTTCCCCACGGCCCTGCGTTCGCGTCGCGGCCTGGTGGCGGCCACCGTCGCCCTGGGCGTAGTGATCGGCGGCGGCGTCACCATGACCGCGCTGGCCGACCCGGGCACCACCCCGCCGCCGCCGATCAGCGTCACGACGAAGCCGTCGTCCTCGATCACCACCAGCCCTGGCGCACCGAGCAGCGCCGTGACGACCAGCCCAGGCGCGCCCAGCAGCGCTGTCACCACCAGCCCCGGGGCACCCAGCACCGTCACGACCAGCCCGGGCGCGATCAGCAGCAGCGCCGCGGCCACGCAAAGCAGCTGCTCCCAGCGCTTCATCTCCACCAGGAAGAACTTGCTCAGCGCCGCGGCCAGCACCGTGATGCCCAGCACGCAGCCGATGAA
>CBHFOL010000273.1:0-10780 GCA_965995405.1 uncultured Saccharothrix sp. | reverse complement strand
CAGGGCCCGCCTGGCCGGTACCGACGATCAGCGGAGCGTGGGCGCTGCTGCACGCGATCGGGCGGCGCGACCGCCGTCGGTCGCCCCGGCACCGCCGGAGCCGGGGCGGCGGGCGGGCTCCGCCGCCGAGCCCGGCCCCGTCGTGGGGTCGTTGTGCACCGGCTACGGCGGCCTGGATCTCGGCGTGCTGGCCGCCCTCGGTGGCGGCCGGGTCGCCTGGGTCGCCGACCCCGACCCGCACATCGGGCGGATCCTCGACGCCCGGATGCCGGGCACTCCGAATCTCGGCGACCTCCGGCGTATCGACTGGACCGCGGTCGAGTCGGTCGACGTGCTCGTCGCCGGGTTCCCGTGTCAGGACATCTCCGCCGCGGGCAAGCGCGCGGGCATCGAGAAGGGAGTCCGCAGTGGATTGTGGGCGGACATCGTGGCGGGCGTTCGCGTACTACGACCCGCGCTCGTCGTGGTGGAGAACGTCGCCGCGCTTCGCTGGAAGAATGGCGGACTCCACCGTGTACTCGGCGACCTGGCCGAAGCGGGGTATGACGCGCTCTGGCGTAGCGTCCGCGCCGCCGACGTCGGAGCCGCCCACCGCCGGGAGAGGGTGTTCCTGCTCGCGTGGCCGCGCCTGCCCCGGCTCGGTCGGCGACGCGGGGATGCCGCCGACGCCGACCGCACACGACGGCTCGTCCAACGGCGCCAGTGCCGCCGGCAGGCAGGGTGGCCCGTCGCTGCCGGACCAGCTTCGGCTGCTGCCGACACCGACGGCGTCGGACGCGAAGAACTGCACACACCGGACCCAGACCGGTGGACCCTCGTTGCCCGACACCGCGCGGCTGCTGCCGACGCCGCGCGCCTCGGATACCGGGACGGCGGGCCGCAAAGCCGGGGCGGGGTTCCGTCCGCCGCTCTCGCAGCAGGTGCTGCCGCTGGTGGACCCCACGGCGTTGCTGCCGACGCCGCGCGCCACGGACGGGACGAAGGGCTGCCCGGCACAGCGGGGCTCCAAGGGCGACCTGATGCTGCCCTCGGCGGTCATCCGCCTGCTCACCCCGCGAACGGACGCCGAGGGCGACGGCACCTCGTAGCGGTTCCCGACCCGGATACCGAGTCGGTTGGCCGGCCGCCGTCGGGGTCGGTGGACTGGGGCGTCTACGAGGCGGCGATCCGCCGTTGGGAAGCGGTGCTCGGCCGCCCGGCACCGCACCCGACCCAGCCCGGCAACCACGGCCGTCCGGTGCTCGCGCCCGCCTTCGTCGAGCACCTCATGGGACTGACCGCCGGATGGGTCACCGACCTTCCGCTACCCCGCACCGCCCAGTTGCGGGCCCTGGGCAACGGCGTGGTCCCCCAGCAGGCGGCACACGCGGTGTCCCTGCTGCTGGACGACCTCGCCGAACTCCTCGACACCGACCACCGGCCCGAGTCCGGACAGGAGGTGGCCGCAGCATGACCACACGAAACCTGCCGGTGCCCGATCCCGGGCCCGCGTTGCGACTGCTGTCCCTGGGCGCCGGGGTCCAGAGCACGACGGTGCTGCTCCTGGCGTGCGAAGGCGAGATCCCGCGCTTCGACGCCGCCCTGTTCGCGGACACGGGCTGGGAGCCCCGCGCCGTGTACGCCAACCTCGACCGGCTGGCCGCGCACGCCGGGAACAAGGGCATCCCGGTGCATCGGGTCTCGGCCGGGAACATCCGCGCCGACGCCCTCGACCCGGCGCATCGCTTCGTCTCGATGCCGCTGCACACCCGCAACCCGGACGGGTCCAAGGGAATGGCGCGGCGCCAGTGCACCAAGGAGTACAAGATCGTGCCGCTGAAGAAGGCGGCGCGTGAACTGCTCGGCTACCCGCATCCACGCCGGGTGCCGCGCGGGGTGTTCGCCGAGCAGGCCATCGGCATCAGCACCGACGAGTTCACCCGCGCCAAGGACTCCGGGCTGCGCTTCCTGCGCAACGTCTTCCCCCTGCTCGACCTCGGCTTCGACCGCGCCCGCTGCGTGGAGTTCCTCGCCGAACGGGGCTTCGGGGCGACGGTGAAAAGCGCCTGCGTCGGGTGTCCGTTCCACGGCAACATGGGATGGCGCTGGGTGCGGGACCACGACCCGCAGGGCTGGGCGGAGGCGGTCGAGTTCGACCGCGCCATCCGCCACGGCTACCCGCGCGCCACCGGGCAGGGCCAAGAGCTGCGGGGCCGGTACTTCCTGCACCACTCCTGCACCCCGCTGGACCGGGTCGACCTCGACGCACCCGCGAAGACCAGGAGGCATCTGCGGCTGATCACCGCACAGGCGGCACCCGACCCGGACGTCGACGAGGACGGCGACCCGGACGGCTGTTCGCCCTGGTCGTGCCGCTCCGGCGAGCCGGTCACCGGCCCGGAGGCTGAGACGGGTGCGGCTGCCGGGGAGCGTGCGGCATGAATCCCGCGACCACCTCGGCGGCCACGGAGGGCACGGCCGTGGCGGCGAGGTCCGCGTTCCGTGTGGGGGCCTCGTGGCGGTCGGCGGCGCCCGGTGTGGCGGTGACGGCCGGGTACCTGCTCGCGGTAGTCGCGGCCAACGTCGCCTCGGTCCACTGGCCGCCGCTGACCGTCAGCGGGTTGGTGGTGCCGGCGGGCACGCTGTTCGCCGGGGCGGGCCTGACCGCGCGCGACCTGGTGCACGACGCACTCGGCGCGCGCGGCGTGGCCGCGGGCATCGTGCTCGCCGCCGGTCTGTCCGCCGTGTTCGCCTCCCCGCAGATCGCGGTGGCCGGCGTCGCGGCGTTCACCATGTCCGACGTCCTCGACACGGTCGTCTACATGCGGCTGCGTCGCCGTACCCGGATCGGAGCGGTCGGGGCCTCCAACGCGGTCGGGCTCGTGGTCGACAGCGCGCTGTTCGCCCCGTTGGCCTTCGGCGGCATGGCCGCCGTACCCGGCCAGATCGTCGGCAAGACCGCCGCCACGATCCTGACCCTGGCCGCCCTCCACATGGCGGGCGTCGCGCGCCGGGCGGTGCGGCCATGAGGTTCTATCTGGGCACCCACCAGCCCGCCTGGCTGGCCCGCGATCTCGGGGTCCCGTTGCTGGTCTCGCACCGGCGGCTCGCCGGGCGCCGCGCGTTCCCACGGGCGAGCGGGCCGTGGGCGCTGGACTCCGGCGGGTTCACCGAGTTGTCCCTGCACGGGGGCTGGCGCATCGACGCCCGCGGGTACGCGAGCGCGGTGCGCCGGTATGCCGACGAGATCGGGCGGCTGGACTTCGCCGCACCTATGGACTGGATGACCGAAAGTCACGTCCTCGCCCGCACCGGTGCCAGCTTGCGCACGCACCAGCACCGTACGGTCGCGAACTACCTGCGGCTGCGGGACCTGGAACCCGACCTGCCGTTCATCCCCGTTTTGCAAGGCCGGAGTGTCGCCGACTACCACCGCTGCGCGGACTCCTACGAGAAGCACGGCGTCAACCTCTCCGCGCTGCCGTTGGTCGGGGTCGGCAGCGTGTGCCGCCGCCAGCACACCTCCGAGGTCGAGCAGATCATGCGCTCGCTCGCCGACCGCAGGCTGCGGCTGCACGGGTTCGGCGTCAAGGTCACCGGCCTCGGTCGCTACGCGGACACCCTCGCCAGTACCGACTCGATGGCCTGGAGTCTGCGCGGCCGGTACGTCCGCGGCTGCTCACCCAGCCACCGCAGTGAATCCAACTGCGTCCACTTCGCCCTGGCCTGGCACGCACGGCTCCTGGCGTCGATGCCGACCAAAGAGGCCGACCAGCGCGACGGCCGCAGGCCCGGCGGCGCGCCTACCACCTTGCGCGCAACGAGATCCCCGAGCCCGGTCAGTGCGAGCCCGTCCGCTCCCACCGTGCGCGCCCTGGCCCGTCCGCGACACCAGCAGCACGCCCCCGCCGACTCCGCACACCTCGCCGCCGCGTAGCGCGGCCCGTGACGGGAGATCCACCATGCTTTCAAACACCACACCGGACTCCGCCGACGACGTTGCGCGCGGGGACTCGCCCTCAGGCCGGGAGTCTCTGCCCCAACGCCTCATCGCCCACGGCACGCGGCTGTTCCGTGCGACCCGTCGACCGCGATCCGGCGGCACGGGCGACCACGCGGGCGACCTGACGACGGCGTCGTGGTCAACCCGTAGGCGCGTGCTGCGCGCGTACCACGCCGACAACCTCATCAAGGCCCGCCGCTGTTCCGAAGAACTCGTGCGCGCGGGTTTCAACACAGGCGAAGTGCCCTACGGCTACCGGGCCCAACGCGTCCGGGTCTGTCCGCCGGGCAGGCGACCGCGCCGGCGGACACGCCTGCGCATCGAACCGGTCGAAGCGTCCACCGTACGCATGATCTTCGTATGGCGCGGCGAAGACCGCTTGCGCACCAGGGAGATCCTGCGGCGGCTCACCGAGTCCCGCTACCCGGCACCCCTGGACACGGACACCGGACAGCCCAGGGTGTGGACGTCGGCCGCCGTGCGGGCGATCCTGCGCAACCCCAAATACCTCGGCCGCCAGGTGTGGGGACGTACCCACCACGGCAGGCGCACCCAACCAGAGCAGTGGGTGTGGTCCGACGTGTGGGCGCACCCGCCGCTGATCACCGCCGAGGAGTTCGCCGCAGCCAACACGCCCTTCCGGTTCCAGGAGCCGGCCGCCGCTGCCACGGCTGCGTGAACCTGTCCGTCCACCACAGACAGACGTAGCCGATCACGGAACCACCCCGAGAGCCGCGGCCGGATCGCCTGGCAACGACACAGGAGATCGTGATGCGAGAAACCGATACGGAGCAACAGAATCTCGTCAAGACACCACCGGACACGCCCCCGCTTCTCTACACCCCGGCCGAGGCCGCCGTCCTTCTCGCGGTCAAGGAGTCCTGGCTGCGCAGGCAAGCGGGGCAACGCCGGATCCCGTGCACCTATCTCGGCAAGCACCTGCGGTTCTCCGACGCCGACCTCCGGACGATCGTGGAGTCGGCCCAGCGGAGCGTCCGCACCAGAAGCCGACCTCCACAGCGGCGCTGAACGATCCGGCCGAGGAACCTCGATAGTACTTTCCGGACGATGGAAAGTTCTTGTATGACAACGCTTGCCCTTCGCGACCTATCGAGCGTCCATGTGCCTGTCACACCCTGGACCCCCACACCGATCCGAAGGAGGTCGTCATGGCCTGGGTAGAGAAGTGCGGCGACAACACCTGGCGCGTCCGCTACCGCCGAGACGACGACAGCATCGGCTCGATCCCCGGATTCGCCACAGAACAGGCAGCGCAAGACCACGTCGACGACATGAAATCGGAGCAACGCAAAGGAACCTGGCTCGATCCAGTCGGCGGCCAGACCACACTCGGCGAGTTCCTCCCCGACTTCTGGGACGCGATCGACGTCGACCTGCGCACCGAAGAGAACTACCGCAGCATCGTCCGCAAGCACATCGAACCCCGCTGGGGAGACACCGCCTTCGCGGACTTCAAGAACCTGAAGATCCAGGCATGGGCCAAAGAGCTGCGCACGCGTCTGTCGCCGGTCACGGTGCAGGGCATCACCAAGCTGCTGTCCTTGATCCTGTCCGACGCGGTCGACGAGAAGCTCATCGGAGCCAACCCGATCCGACCTCCTCGCCGTGGCCGCCGACGCCACGGACAACGCCCGAAGAAGAAGATCTGGGCCGAGCCCGTCGAACTACTCGAGGTCGCCGACCAGATCGCCGCCTGCTACGGGCGAAGCGGCGCCATCCTGGAAGTCACCGCCGGATGGACCGGAGCCCGCTGGGGCGAGCTGACCGGCCTGCAACGCCCCAACGTGCACCTGTTCGACGACGACACCGGCTTCATCGTCATCGAACCCGACACCGGCACCCTGCACGAATCCGCCTCCGGCCGACTATGGCTCGGCCCACCCAAAACCGAGGCATCCGCCCGCACCATCAGCCTCGTGCCGTTCAACGTCCGACTGCTGCGCGTCCAGCTCGCCTCACACAACCACCCGCACGTCTTCATCGGCCCCGACGGCGGACTACTCCGGCGCAGCAACTTCGCCCGCCGCGCCCAACGCCCCGCCTCCGACGGCAACCTCCACATCACCAACCCGAGGACCCGACTGCACCCAGCCAAACCCGGCCTGACCTTCCACGGCACACGCCACAGCCACAAGACCTGGATGATCGACGACGGCATCCCCGAAATCGCCCAGGCACTCCGCCTCGGCCACGTCATGCCCGACAAGGTCCAAGAGACCTACTCCCACGTCGCCGCCGCCGTCGAAACCCGTCTCCTACAACGCCTACAGGAACGGTGGGACAAGGCCGTCACCAACTCACCCGGCGACTTCGACAGCAGCTGGCGCAGCGCCGCGTGACAAGGCCACTCTTCGACCATGCCCGTGTGGCCCGCCCGGCTGGCCACACAGGCGTAAACGTTCGGCCCGGTCGCGCGCGACCGATGACACCAACTGCATCAACACCGAAGGCGACCCATCGTGTAGCTGGGCGGCGGACCGCCAGGCCGCCGGCCCTCGACGACATCGTTGAACGACCGTCGGCCGGGATTCACGTGGATGCGCCACCCGCCGCGCGGCGGAACCTCGTCGCGAGGCGATCGAACGCCACCGCGAGCTCGTCTCCGTCGATCACCTCGATGTCGACGTCGAGCTGTGTCATCCACAGCGCGAGCCGGTCCGGGTCGTCGGAACCCAGCTCGACCTGGCACGTGGACTCGTCGACCACCTCGATGTCGACCGGGATGTGGATCTTCGCGGCGACCTTGGCGGCGGGAGCACGCACGAGTACCCGGGCGCGGTACTTCCAGGCCCCCTTGCTGATGCGTCCGACGACGTACTCGACGACACTGTCCTCCTGGATCACGCGCGGCCGGAACCGCGCACCCGTCGGTGCGCGCGGAACCATGCGGTCGACACGAAAGACCCGCCAGTCGTCACGGTCGAGATCCCACGCGAGCAGGTACCAGAGCGCTCCCCAGCTCACCAGCCGTTGCGGTTCGGTGTGGCGCGCCTCTTCGTCGCCCCCGGGCTTCGTGTACCCGAACCGGAGCCGTTCGTGGCCGCGGATCGCGGCGGCGACCGCGCCGAGAACCGAGAGATCGAGCGGCGGCCCGGCCCCTGGAACAACGCTCGTCGCCTCGCGTACCGCCTCCACGCGCCGACGCAGACGCGAGGGCAGCACCTGCTCCAGCTTCGCGAGCGCGGTGAGCGATGTCTCTTCGACTCCGAGCCTTTGGGTCGCGACCGCACCCAGTCCGACCGCGACGGCGACGGCCTCGTCGTCGTCGAGCAGCAGTGGGGGCATCGCCGTCCCGGCGGCCAGCCGGTACCCGCCCGCGACGCCGGGGCGCGCATCCACGGGATACCCGAGCGACCGCAGCTTGCCGATGTCGGCGCGCACAGTCCTCGTGCTCACATCGAGCCGGCCGGCGAGCTCGGTGCTCGTCCAGTCGCGCTTGAGCTGGAGCAACGACAGCAGTTCGAGCAGACGGGCCGAGGTCTCCAACATGTTCTCGATCATGCCGGCAATTGCGGAAGCTAACCTGCCGCATTGTCTGGGAACGTCGATGTCATGAACGAGAACAACGCACTCACACCGTTCCGCATCGACATCCCGCAGACGGACATCGACGACCTGCGCAACCGGCTGGCACACACGCGCTGGCCGATCCCCGTGCCGGGCCGGGACGATCGCACCGACTTCAGCCGCGGCATCCCGCTGGTGTACCTGAAGGAGCTCGCCGAGTACTGGCGCGACGGATTCGACTGGCGTGCGCAGGAGGAGAAGCTCAACGTGTACGAACAGTTCACGACGGTCGTCGACGGCCAGACGTTCCACGTCGTCCACGTTCGATCGGCGAGCCCGGAGGCCACCCCGCTGATCCTGAACCACGGCTGGCCGGGATCGTTCGTCGACTACCAGCGACTCATCCCGCTGCTGACCGATGAGTTCCACGTGGTCATCCCGTCCCTGCCCGGCTTCGGGTTCTCCACCCCGCTGTCCGGGGCCGGCTGGGAGCTGGCGCGGACGACGGACGCCTACGCCGAGATCATGACGCGTCTCGGCTACGAGAGGTTCGCGGCCCACGGCACCGACATCGGTGCGGGCACCACCGGCCGCCTCGCGGCGCTCTACCCGGAGCGCGTCATCGGCACGCACATCGGCAGCGACCCCCGGTTGCTCGGGTTGCTCGGCGACAAGTTCCCCTACCCCGACGGCCTGTCCGCTGACGAGACCGCCCAGATCGAGGCGGTGCGCACCGAGGATGCGGCCGATCACGGGTATCTCGTGATGCAGGACCACCGTCCCGACACGATCGGCGCGGCGCTCACCGACTCGCCGGTCGGTCAGCTCGCGTGGATCGCCGAGAAGTTCAAGACCAGGACCAGCGGCACCTACCGGACGCCGGACGAGTCGGTCGACCGCGACCAGCTCCTCACGAACATCAGCCTGTACTGGTTCACCCGCAGCGGCGCGTCGAGCGCCCAGTTCTACTACGAGTCCGAGCACTCCGGACTCGACTTGGTCATGGCCTCCGGCGTGCCGTCCGGATGGGCCGTGTTCGACACCCACCCGCTCGTGCGCCGCGCGATGGACCCGTGGAAAGCGATCGGCCACTGGAGCGAGTTCACCGAGGGAGGTCACTTCCCCGCGATGGAGGAGCCGAAGCTGCTCGCGGACGACATCCGCACCTTCTTCCGCGGCATTTCCTGACCCCCGCGTCAGGGCCGGCGGGCCACGAAGACCCACTCAAGGCCCGGCCGGCCCGGCGCGTCCAGGACCTCGTCGACCTCAAACCCGGCGGCGTTCAGCGACGCCTCGATCTCGTCCCGCTCGTAAAACCGCAGGGTCGAGACCGAGGTGGCCACCTCGCCGTCGGGCAGGATGCCGGGCGGGAAGCGGTAGGACCGCAGGAAGGTGACCAGCCGGAGCGCGACATCCAGGAGGTCGCTCCACATCTCGACCTGTCCGACGCCAGGATGCCGCGGCGTGCCGATCTCCGCTCGCGGGTCCACCCGAGCCAGGCCCGCCCATGCCTTCCGGATCCCCTAGGGCTCGCCGAAAAAGCGGGCAGCCTGCGCGCGGATGCGCTTGAGCCGCTTGGACACCGCGCTGTGGTTGCGGTAGCCCAGGATGCCGGCCACCTCGGTCAGGTTGGTGACTCCGCTGTTAAGCAGGACGATGACCTGTTGGTCCCGTTTGTCGAACAGCGCAAGGAAGTCGGCGGTCACCATCCGGCCTTCGACCTCGGTGTCCGGGCCTTGCACCAGGATGGTGTCAGTCAGCTCGACGAACCGGACCTTGATTTTCGACCGCTTGCGGTACAGCTTCCGCTCGAAGTCTTCACGGGCGTAGGTCCAGCGGTCGGAGAAGTCGTCTTCGACGCGGTTCGTGCGGACCGCTTCCAGGATGCCGCGCAGCCGCCCAGCGGCGTCCGCCGCCTCGACGACCCGCACCAGGGCTTCAGCCGCTTCCTCCTCGCCGCGCCACAAGTCTGAGCCCATGCGCGGGTTCGCCATGATGGCCCCGTCGAGGAATGTTCCGTCGGTCAGCGGCGGCGCGATCGCCTCGATCCCGTTGTCCACTTCGGGCATCTCACGCAGGATGTCCTGCACGACCTCGGTGACCGGTGGAACCCAGAAGTCCATGTTGTGCGCGAGGAGCCGGATCGGGTCATCGCGGGTGAACCCGCTCATCGGGGATCCGGGCATCAGGTGCCGCCACATCACCGATGCCCAGGCTCGCGAGAACCTGGTGTCGAAGTCGGCGGGCAGGTAGGGGGCGATGCCGGGGGCTTCGATGAGGAACGGCCACTGGCCGCGGCGCAGCAGCGGCAGGCCGAACCGCTCGGCTGTCGCGCGTGGCAGGAGATGGAACAGGGGCGCGTACTCGTAGTACCGGGTCCTGGTGCGGGGAACGAAGACGACGTTGACGTCGCCGCTGTCGGCCACCTTGCGGAGCTCGTCCGGCAGGTCCCCGTCGTCGAAGACATACCTGCGGAACTGCGCGGCCTCCCACATCACGTTCCACTGCGCCACGGCCACCGACAGGTCCGCCCGGGCGATGGAGTTGGGGATGGGGACCGTCACGTACTCGGCGGGTGCCGGCTGTTCCGCGCGAACGACCGCCCGGAAGAGGTGCGCGGCCGACGGGTTCCACAGTCGCGGGTACTCGTCGGGGGTCGCCTGCTCAGCAGGCAGGAACAGCTCGTCGCGGGCGACGTCTTCGTCGGACAGCTCGGAGTCGTCGGTCATGGTCCCGTTCTTTGGGCAGGCGGTGATCGTCATACACACATCACGACAACGGGTCGCGATTTCGTTCCATCATCCTCGGACGAGCGGCCATAGACGGGCCCCTCGCAGCCACTCCACGGCGTCCCGTGCCTGTTCAAGGGCACCGCGGACACTCCACGGGAGCCGTGCGCGCGCCGTGCCCGACCGCTACGAAAACCGCCCCAACGCGCGGTGCCCGCCTAACAACGGGCTGGTGGGACCCACGTGCCGGACGGCGTAACCCTGACCGCAGCGGCCAGACGAAAGTTCCTGTGCAACACCACCCGAACGGGCGTCCGATCCTGGAGCAAACTCTTGACCCTATTTCGCGACGTTCGGGGCCCTGCTCCAGTTTTGCTCCAGTTAGGCGTGCAGTCGTCCACAGTGGACAGACAACGAAGATCGCCCGCCGGACCTGTTTACGCAGGTCAGCGGGCGATTCGTATGCTGTATCAAATTGTGGAGCTGAGGGGACTCGAACCCCTGACCCTCACACTGCCAGTGTGATGCGCTACCAGCTGCG
>CBHFOL010000272.1:0-10808 GCA_965995405.1 uncultured Saccharothrix sp. | reverse complement strand
GGCTGCTGGAACTGGCGCGTGGCCTGCCGTTCCGCAGCCGGGGGTACGCCGCACTGGCCCGGATCGCGACCGACCCGGCCGACCGTGACGCCCTGGCGCGCTTCCTGGCGTGGCGGGAACGTCACCCGATGAACGCCATGGCGGCCGACGCCCGGCTGCTGCTGGCGTCGGCCGCCGACGGTGTGCTCCGCCCGCGCGGGCCGGACGACGCTCCGATCGAGAACGTGTACACCACCCACTACCGGGGTTGGCGGGCACGCCAACGCGGTCGGCTGGTCGGCGACCGGTGGGTGACCGACGCCGAGGCAGCCACCGCGCTGGTGCTGCTGCACCCCCGCTACCCCGAGCTGCACCGACGGGACGTGCTGTGCCGGCTGCTCGAAGAACCCGAGGCAGGTCCTGGCTCACCGAAGCCGAACTCGCCGGCCTGTCCGCCCGCGACACCGTCGAGTCCACTTCGGACGGTCGGCCGCTGTACCCGGTGGACCAGGCGGGAATCCGGTTGCTGGTCCGGGCGTTCGGCACGGTGCCGCAGCGCCGGATCACCCTGGAACACATTCCCTGCGAACTGCTGGCGGAACCGGTGCTGGACGAAGCGCGGCAGGTGGTGGCGACCGCCGGTCGACTGGTCACCGAGCCGAAGGCCCTGGGCCCGGACCGGGTCCACGACTGCTTCGCCGGACTCTGGGGCTGCGCCCCGGACGAGGTCCAGGCAGCCGCGTGGGACCGGGGCATCGCCGACCCGCTCTGGCCGACGGCCGAGCCGTTCGCGCGGTACTGCCGGGTGTTCGGACGCCCGGAGTTCACCGGCCGCCCGAACACCCCCGATCGCCACGAGCCGAGGTGATCGGTCAGGAGTGGTGCTGCTCCTCCATCCCGAGGGTGCCGATCGCCCGGAACACCTCCGGATCACGGGCACGCAGCCACCGGGCGCGGACGACACCGCCGACCGCGACCACGACGAACGCCACCGGCACGATCCACCGCAGCATCATGGTCTGCTCGGACAGCAACGCGTCGAACTCGACCAAGGCGATCACCAGCAGCGCCACCAGCATCACCGCCGCGACCACGGCCGCGCCGATGACGACCCGGGACGCGCCGGACCGCACGCGGTGGCGCACGATCGCGCAGGCGGTGAGCACCAGCAGGCTCAACACCCCCAACGCCCCGAACGCTCCCCCGCCCAGGAACAGCCCGAGCGGTTCCCAGTCGAGCAGCGCGGCGGCCACCACGGCGACGGCCGGGATTGCCGATGGTGTCGCCCATCGCCAGGTAGCCCGGCACGAACACCGCCATCACCACGGTCACCAGCACGAACGCCAACGCCAGGCCGGTCACCCCGGTCTGCGCGTAGCCCGCGGGGATCACCGCCACGGCCACGATCAGCGGCGTGACGGTGGCCATCACCAGCCCGAGCAGCCGGGGAACGCCGAGCAGCCCGGACCGCGGCTCGTCGGCCGTGTGAGAGGAATGCGCCATATGGATGACTCCGGATTACCCAGGGGCCGGTACCCCAATGTCCGCACACCGCCACCGTGCGGCGAAACCGCCAAGAGTACGTATTCCGCTGTCCACAGCGGACGCCGACCACGGCCTATCGAGACCCGACGTCGTCAAGCTCCGCCAACAGGGATGCCGGCTGGGCCGGTCGGCGTATCGATGACGTCGGGTCTCGACAGGCCGGCAGCCGATCGGGAATTGTCCACTATGGACGGATATCGCCGGGGCAGGTCTTGGCGATCCGGTTGCCGCCCGGGTCGAGGTGGACGATCCGGCAGGCAGCGGGGCCGGCCCGGCTCACCGCAGGGACTCGGAACCCCCGCTGAGCTGTGCGGTGCAGAAACCCTGCAAGCCGTTCACACGGCCGGTCGTCCACTGTCGTGTCACGACGACCTGGGGACCACTGGGGGCTCCGGTCGGATCGACGAGAGGACCACGAGATGATGTCCACCGCCAGGAAGGTCGCCCACGTGGCGGCGGCCGTCGGCGCGTCGCTCGCGCTGACGCTCACCATGACCGGCCCCGCCTCCGCCGCGGCGCGCGACGGGATCTGCGATGTGGGCGAATTCTGTTTGTACTACTTCGCCGGCCAGGAGGGCTCGGTGTCCGACTTCACCGGGTCGATCCCGAGCTACGGCGCCACCCAGCCCTCCTGCTACGAGTTCAAGAGCGAGGGCGGCGGCAAGGGCCAGTGCGTCAAGAACAACGCCCGCTCGGCCTGGAACCTGACCGGCAGGACCGTCCGCGTGTACTTCGACTCCAACTACGGCGGCAGCTACGACGAGTTCCCGCCCAGCTCGTACAAGGACCTCGTCAACACGTTTGACGAGAACGCCTCCCACCGGGTCTTCTGACCCGGGCTCGCCTGCCGTGGTCCCGACAGACGCCGGGGCCACGGCAATGAGCCGTGCGTCACCCGCCCGATACCCGTGCCCCTGACAAACACATGGGCGGCCCCCTCGGGGTCAGCTGTAGTCGACGGAGTACCAGCGTTGCGGGCGCATGTGCAGGGTCGCGACGGCGAGGTTCTCGACCTGCCGGAGGTAGTCGGCGGCGGCGTCACCCTCCAGGTAGCGGTAGGCCATCGCCTCCAGGTCGGCCCGCGACGTCTCCCGCTCGACGGCCACCACCGGGCCGGACACGCTCACGTACTGGTACGGCGGTGTCTCGTTCTGCGCGACCAGGCTGAACTCCCCGGCGGCGTCCAGCAGCCGGAACTTGAGCGACTCCGGGCCGGTCTGCACCACCACGTCACCGCCCGGCTCGTACTGGTACCAGATCGGCACGGTCAGCGGCGGCCCCTCGGCACGCGCGACGCTGATCACCCCGACGTGCACCCCGGCCAGGAACTCCTCCCGCTGTGACGCACTCATCCCCGGCATACCCGATCCTTCCGTTACTCGTGTCAGCGCCCGACGGCCCTGTCCTGTCAGTCAACCGGGAGACGCGGCGGTGTGCCATGCGCACGCGTCTGCCATGGATGCGTGTACGTCTCCGCTGTGGTGGAAAGCCGTCATCGGCACCGCGATCAGACGCTGTTCGGGTATCTGGCCGGGTTCTTCGAGCTGATCGTCACGACACTCCACCGTCCGTACCGGTGCGAGGACCGGATGTACGTCCTGCCCATCCGACACATCGCCGACGAGCCGTTCCGCGCCGCGATCAGCAGCGTCGGGGGCATCTCCGCGTAACCGGACGCCGACATCGGCGACACATCTCGACCTGTACCCCGGAGGGTGCACGAACGGACATTGCGCCGACGCCCCCGACGTCCGACCATCAGGCACATGTGGGTCCTCCGCACGCCGGCACCGCCCAGACCCGGGCGGCGCGGACCCGTGTCCAAGGCCCCGGCCGGCCTCACCCCACTGGCGCTGCAACGTGCGGCAGGCAACCGGGCCACCACGGCGCTCCTGGCAGCACGCACCGTAGCCCAGCGTGAAGGCGACACCGACCGGCCGATGGTCCGCCAAGGCAGTCACGGCGAGGACGTCCGGCACGCGCAGCAACGCCTGGACGACCACGGCGCCGCCCCGCCCTTGGACGTCGACGGCGCGTTCGGCCCGTTGACCAGGCGCGCCACCATCGCCTACCAGCGCAGTCACGCGCTCGCGACGGACGGCGTCATCGGGCCCCGCACCTGGTCGTCGTTGGCGGGCCCCACGTCCGTCGGCGGCAGCAGCGGTCAGCGGCGTGGGCGGCCGTCCGGGCCGCCGGCACCGGGCGGTGTCCTGCGCTACGACTCGGACAACTACACGCTGTCATCGCCAGGGCAGACCGCGCTCCCCCGGATCACCGCCGCGATCACCGCCAAGCAGCAGGCCACCCCGCCCGAACTCGGGCAGACCGTGAGGGTCGACGGCGTGACCGCGGGCACCGACGCGGAGCGCTACGTCTGGAACATCCTCCGCCAGCTCGGCCAACGCTCCCGCTGGGGCACGGAGGTCGACCTGGTCGCCGAGATCGGGCCGCCGCCCAGGCCCAACGCGCCGGCTCCCGTCGGCCGGGTGACACTCCGCATCGACGCGGCCGGGAACGCCACCGCCTCACTCGTCGCCGCCGGCCCGGTGCCCGCCGTCCCGGCGTTCGCGGACCGGCCGACCGCCGAAGCCCGGCTCCGGGCGGACTTCGGGTTCTCCTCCGTCTCCGAGGTCGCGCCCGCCCAGTGGACGCTGGACGAACTGGCCAAGGTGCACGCCGCACTCTCCCGCCTGGCCGCAGCCGAACGCACCGCACTGGCCGGTGTCGAACTCGTCCGGGAGCAGACCCTGACGCTCAACGGCCAGTCGGTGAGCGGGCTGTTCGACCACTCGGCCTCGCTCGCGTCGGGCGCGACCACCGCCACCCGGAGCGAATCGCTCAAGTTCGCCGACTCCGCGTTCTCGGGCGACAACGTCTCGTTCGTCGGCGACGGCACGACCAGCGCTCCCGGCAGCTTCCTGACGATCCTGCACGAGGCCGGCCACGCCGTGGAGACGAAAGCGGTGCGGGACACCAGGTTCGCCGAGTTGGAGGCCCAGGCTGAGCTGAACGCGGCCATCAACGCCACCGCCGCCGAGATCGCGACGTTCAACAGCAACCAGACCACGGCGAGGGCGGCCGTCAACGCCTACACCCGGCAGCAGGGCGGCCAGTCCGCACGGCTGGTCAACGCCCACAACGCGGTCCGGAACGCTCTCCAGGCCATGACCTCCAACCGCACCGTCGCCAGAATCGCCGCTCTGGACGCGGCTGCGGTCGCCGCCATCGCCCGGCGGGACGCCGCCACGACCGCGCTCGGGACCGCCGCGCCGAGCCATCCAGCCCTCACCGACCTGGCACCGCTCGCGGCGAGCGAGGACAAGTGGCTGACCGCCGCCCAGGACCAGGCCGCCGCCGTGCGTCGGCACGATGCGGCGCGGACGACCGCCCGTGCGGCGGCACCTGGACCGGGCGGCCAGAGCCGGCGACTGCGGGACTTCGTGGCCGTGGTGATCCGCAACCGGATCCCGCGCCTCACCAGCTACGCCGAGCAGAACTGGCCGGCCCGCCCGCAGGAATTCTTCGCCGAGGCGTTCAGCCTGTGGCGCAACGACCGCGCCTACCTCCAGACGAACGCGCCGGCCCTGGTCGCCTGGTTCGACGCCGGAAACCACCTCGTTTGACGGCCCTCCTTAAGATCGCGGTGTGTTCTCGCTATCCGAACCGCCGTTGTTCACCCGGCTGAAGCCTGCGTCGAGTGTGCTGGTGGCGAGAGCGGGCGGCGGGTTCGACGTGTACGCGCAGGGCAAGCAGGTGCACCTGGCGAACCTGTCGTTCAGCGACCTGGGGCAACTGGACCTGGACGACTGGATCGCACCCGACGTCGCCGCCGTCGGACCGGACAGCGCGGGCGGCGACGAGTACCTCTCGTGCGTGTTCGACCACGTCACCGTGCGGGAGTCGGCGTGATCAGCGTCCACCAGGTGACGACCCAACGCCGGATCGACACCCTGCGCCGCGCCGACCTGCTGGGCTTCTGCCTGACCCGCGCGGACCTCGGGACCGGTTTCGCCGTCGACATCGGACAGTGGGAGGCGCTGAACGTCCCGGCACACCAACAGGTCGCGATCGCCTTCGACCCGGCGGCGGACTACCGGCCGGACGAGGCGCTCGAACTGCTCGCCCGCATCCGGCCGGACTACGTGGAAATCCCGCTCGGCGAGGACGCGACGGCGCGGCTCGACCTGCTCGACGCCGTTGCGGCGAAAGACTTTCCGGTCATCGGAACCGGCTTCTTCATCCTCCCCGACGATCTGCACCTGCTCGACCGACGGCCACACCTGGACCGCCTCACGGCTCGGGGAGTCACCCTGTTCCGGGTCGAGATCGACTCCTGGATCGAGGACTTCCCCCGCGCCACCGGAACCCGACTGGACGCCTTCTGCGCCGATCACCGCTGCCTGGTGGTCGACCGCTTCACAGACCTGGCCGGGTATCCGTCCCGGCACGTCCGGGACTTCAGCCTCACCCTGGCCAGTCCGGAGGAACGCACCTACGACGGATCGCTGCTCACCGTGCCCCTTTCACAGGCCGCACGACTCCTGCGCACCGCCCAACGTCCCACCACACGCACCTGAACGCGGGGAAGTCCCCGGGCTCACAAGCCGTGTCGGCGGTTGCCGGACACCAGCTCGCCGACCCGCGCCTCGGACACGGCCGAGAACGGGTCCCGGTACGCGGCAACGGCCTGCCGGGTCTCCTCGGCGATCAGGTCGGCGTTGATCCGGGCCGCCGCCGTGGCACCGGCCGCCGCGGCGGCACCGACCTGGGCCGCCAGATCCGTCGCGTTGCCCACGACCCACACGCCCGGCACCGACGTGCCGCCGGTAGCGTCGGCCGGGATGTGCTCACCGGTGCCGGACGGGTGTGCCACCGCCGGAAGTCCCAGTGCCGCAAGGAAACCGGCCCGGGGCGTCACCCTGGGTGCGACCGCCAGCGCGTCCCGCCCGACCACCCGACCGTCCCCCAGCCGCACGCCGACCAGCCGGTCCGCCGCGACCTCCACCGCCGTCACCTCCCCGGACACCACCTCGATGCCCCGGGCCGCCAACTGCTCCGCGTCCTCCTCGGACAACTCCCCCGTGTGCGTGAAGAGCTTGACGTCCCCGCTCAACTGCCGAAACAGCAGCGCCTGGTGCACCGCCATCGCCATCGGCCCGGTCGCCAGCACACCGATGGCCTGGTCCCGGACCTCCCACCCGTGGCAGTACGGGCAGTGCAGCACGTCCCGCCCCCACCGCGCCCGCAGACCCGGGATATCCGGCAGTTCATCGACCACCCCGGTCGCCACCAGCAACCGACGCGCCCGGACAGTGCGCCCGTCGACCAGCGCCACCACGAACCCGTCACCGTCCCGCGAAACGGAGCCAACCTCGCCGGACACCACCTGCCCGCCATAGGACCGGACCTCGGCCCGACCACGTTCCACCAGCTCCGCCGGCGGCACCCCGTCGCGGGCGAACAGCCCGTGCACGCCCTCCGCCGGCGCGTTGCGCGGTGCGCCCGAGTCGATCACCACGACCGACCGCCGCGACCGCGCCAGCATCAGCGCCCCGCTCAAACCCCCGGCGCCACCGCCGACCACCACCACGTCGTAGCCTTCACCCAACTGATCGGTCACCGTGACCACCTCCACGGCCACCATGCGAGACGACCGGCGAAGCCCGCAAACCCTCTTGCCGATCCGGCAAGTCGACAGCACGACCCGCCGGCCGACACCCGGGGTTCGGGATCGGTCGAACTACGACGACCGCTCGACCACCCGGTGTAGTTTTGCGGTCGACCGTGCGTCGACACGCGAGTGGGGTCGCGGTCGGCGGACCCGAAACCAGGAGCCAGGGTGGAGTTTCGGATTCTCGGGCCTTTCGAGGTGCACGGCAGGAACGGACGCGCGCGGCTGGGCGGTGCGAAGCAGACCGCGCTCCTCGCCACGCTCACCGCCGAGGCCAACCGGCTGACCACGGTGGACCACCTGGTGGAGTCCACTTGGGCCGGTTCGCCGCCGGCGGGCGTCAACGCCGCCGTGCACACCTACGTGTCCCGGCTGCGCCGTGCCTTCGACGCGGTCGAGCCGGACGGCGGCGCGCGGATCGTCACCCGGACCACCGGGTACCTCCTCCGCCTGACGCCCGACGAACTCGACCTGGAGGTGTTCCGCGGCCACGTCGCCAAGGCCCGCGAAGCCGCCGCCGCCGGCCGGTTCGCCGAGACGTCGGCCGAGCTGAACGAAGGTCTCCGGCTGTGGCGGGGACCGGCGTTCGTGGACGTCCTGTCCGACCTCCTCCAACGCACGCAGGCGTCCCGGCTGGCCGAGGAACGGCTCAGCGCGCTGGGCCGCCGGATCGACGCCGACCTCGAACTGGGCCGGCACGCCGACCTGATCGGCGAGCTGCGCGCGCTGACCGTGGAACACCCGCTGCGCGAGCAGTTCTCCGCACAGCTGATGCGCGCCCTGTACCGGGACGGCAGGCAGGCCGAGGCGCTGGCGGTGTACCAGGAGGTCCGCGCCCTGCGGATCGAGCAGCTCGGCCTCGAACCCGGACCGGAGCTGCGGCAGCTGCAACAGCTGATCCTGGAAGGCGAACCGCCGCCGCCCGCCGCACCGGCCGCGCCCAGGATGCCGCCGCCGATGCAGCTGCCCGCCGACATCGTCGGCCTGGTCGGCCGCGCGGAGATCGCCGACGAGGTGGCGGCCGGGCTGAGCGCGGGCGCGAGCCGGGGCGCGCTGCCCACCGCCGTGCTGTCCGGCCTGCCCGGGGTCGGCAAGACCGCGCTGGCCACGCACATCGCGCACCGGCTGCGCCGCCGCTTCCCGGACGGCCAGCTGTACGTGAACCTGCGCGGCTACGCCCGCACCGAGCCGGAGACGCCCACCAGGGTCCTCGGGCGGTTCCTGCGCTCCCTCGGCCTGCCGCCGGACCTGGTGCCGCTGGACGTGGACGAGCAGGCGGCGGTGTACCGGTCGCTGCTGGCCGACAAGCAGGTGCTGGTCGTCCTGGACAACGCGAACACCGCCGACCAGGTCCGCCCGCTGCTGCCCGCCGACCCGGGCTGCGCGGTGCTGATCACCAGCCGCGACCCGCTGGCCGGGCTGACCGTGCGGGAGGGCGCGACCCGCTTCGACCTCGACGTGCTCACGCCCCGGGACGCGGCGACGCTGCTCGCCTCCGTCATCGGCGACGACCTGGCCCGCACCGACCCGGCCGCCGTCGAGGAACTCGCCGCGCTGTGCGGCTACCTGCCACTGGCGCTGCGGATCGCCGCCGCGAACCTGACCACGTCCACCCGCACGCCCGGCACGACCCTGCGCGACTACGTGAACCGGCTCCGGCACGGCAACCGGCTGGCCGCGTTGGCGGTGGAGAACGACGAGCAGACCGGCGTGCGGGCCGCGTTCGACCTGTCCTACGCCTCGCTGCCGACGGCCGCCGCACGCCTGTTCCGGGCGACCGCCCTGGTGCCCGGCCCCGACTTCACCGCGACCACGGCGGCGGCGCTCGCCGACACCGAACCGGGACACGCGCGGGAACTGCTGTCCGTGCTGCTCACCGCCGGGCTGGTCCAGGACGCCGGAGACCGCTACCAGTTGCACGACCTGGTCCGCGAGTACGCCGCTCAGCGCGGCGAGGCCGAAGACGACCAACCGACCCGCGACGAAGCCCTGGAACGCCTGTTCGCCCACTACTTCCGCGCCACGTCCACCGCGTCCCACCTCATCGAGCCCATCCGCAAGGACCCCGAAGAGCCTGCGGACCTGCGCGACGCGCCCCAGCCGGACCTCGCCGACCGGGCGGCGGCCACGGCGTGGTTCGAGCAGGAGTACCCGAACCTGCACGCGGCCGTCGACCACGCCGCCGAGCACGGCCCGCACCGGTTCGCCTGGCACCTGGCGGACGCGATGACGGCTCCGCTCGCGCTCGCACCCCGGTTCGGCGAGTGGGTGACCGTCACCCGGACGGGGCTGCGCGCGGCGACGGCGGCCGGTCACCCGTCGGGCGAGGCGATCATGCTGGTGAGCCTCGGGCACGCGTACAACTCGACCGGCCGGGTCGCCGAGTCGATCGACGCGCTGCAACGGGCACTCGTGCTCTACGAAGAGCTGGACCGGCCGCTGTACCAACTCCCGTGCCACCACACGCTGGGCGTGTCGAAGCTGTGGACCGGGCGGCTGACCGAGGCGTGCGAGCACTTCGCCCGGACCATCGAGCTGACCGAGACCGTCGAGTCGGCGTTCTACCGGTCGGGCGCGGTGCACGGTCTGGGCGTGGCCTACCGCTACCTCGGCCGACTGCCGGAGGCGGTGGAGCAGCTGCTCCGGTCGGTGCCCCGGCAGCCCGCGCCGGACGAGACGTACGTGCAGGTGTCGTGGCGGTTCAGCCTCGGCCTGGCCTACCGCGACCTGGGCCGGTTCGACGAGGCGCGGGCCCAGCTGACCGCCTGCCGGGACGCCTACGGGCGGATGGGCAGCGCGTTCGGCGACAGCCGCTGCCTGGTGGCACTGGCCGGCGTGCACCAGTGGCTGGGCCACCCGGACGAGGCGCTCGCGGAAGTGGTGCGCGGGCTGGAGCTGAGCCGCCGGGTCAAGCACCGCCGGACCGAGGTGGACGCGCTGAACGTGCTCGGCGACCTGCGTGCCGAACGGGGCGAGCACGAGCAGGCCGCCGCCCACCACACGGAGGCGAAGGCGATCGCCACGGCCATGGGGCCGTACCTGTTCGGGCTGATCGAGGCGGAAGCCGGGCTGGCGACGTCGGCCGCCGCGCTGGGCGATGTCGGGCCGGCGCGCGGACACGCAGAAGCCGCCCTGCGGCACATCGCCGACAGCGGTTTCCGCCTGCACGAACCGGTGGCGCGGCTGGCGGCGGCCCGGGTCGAGCTGGCCGCGGGCGACCTGGACGCGGCCGTCCGGCACGCCGAAGCGGCCCGGCGGAGCGCGCGGGAGACGAGCCGTTCCGCCTGGGCGGAGCGCGCAGGCGCGCTGCTCGCCGACCTGCCGGTCCGGATCGGCGATCGGCCGGCCGACGCGTGACCCGCACGGGCCGTCGGCCACCCCTGCCCCCTGCCGGCATCCGGCCGGCGGGTGAGCACACCGTGTCCCAAACGAGAGATCGGGGATCATGAGCGCGGCTGACGCGACACCGATCACGCTGGACGACGATTTCGTCCAGCGCCGGCACAACTTCCACCAGCGGTTACGGGAGGGCGGTCCGGTGTGCCGGGCGGTGCTACCCAACGGCCTGCGGGTCTGGCTGGTCACCCGGCACGCGGACGCCCGCGAGGCACTC
>CBHFOL010000271.1:0-10860 GCA_965995405.1 uncultured Saccharothrix sp. | reverse complement strand
CGGTTCTGCTCTCGACCTGCAACCGGGACGAGGTGTACGCGGTGGTCGAGAACTTCCACGGCGGCATGAACGAGGTCGTGTAGGTGCTCGCACGCCAAGCCGGAGCCGAGCCCGCCGAACTCTTCGAGCACCTGTACGTGCACTACTCCGCCGCCGCCGTCGAGCACCTGTTCTCGGTGGCGGGCGGCCTGGACTCCATGGTGGTCGGCGAGGCCCAGATCCTGGGCCAGCTCCGCATCGCCTACAACCGCGCGGACGAGGCCGGCGTCGTCGGCCGCGTCCTGCACGAGCTGACCCAGCAGGCGCTGCGGGTCGGCAAGCGGGTGCACGCCGACACCGACATCGACCACGCGGGCGCGTCCGTCGTGTCCGAGGCTCTGGCCGACGCCGCCGAGGCGCTCGGCGGGCTCGACGGCCGCCGAGCGCTGATCGTCGGCGCGGGCTCGATGGGCGGCCTGGCCGCCGCGCACCTGCGCCGCGCCGGCATCGGCGAGGTGGTGATCGCCAACCGCACCGCAGCCAACGGCGCCCGGCTGGCGAACGCCCTGACCGCCGACGGCGTGACCGCCCGGTCCACCGGCCTGGCCGACCTGGTCGGCGAGATCGCCCGGACGGACGTGCTGTTCGCCTGCACCGGCTCGGTGGACACCGTGGTCGGCGCGGAGCTGATCGGCGACCGCGAACCCGGCCGGCCGCTGGTCGTGTGCGACCTCGGCCTGCCCAAGGACGTCGACCCGGCCGCCGCGCTGCTGTCCGGCGTGCGCGTGGTCGACCTGGAGACCCTGCAACGCCGGCTGTCCGACGCCCCCACGGGCCAGGACGCGCTGCGCGCGGCGGAGATCGTGGCCGAGGAGGTCCGCGCCTACCTGGCCGGGCAGCGCTCGGCCGAGGTCACGCCGACCGTGACGGCGCTGCGCAAACGGGCCGCCGAGGTCGTGGACGCCGAGCTGCTGCGACTGGATTCGCGGCTGCCCGAACTCGACGGCACGGTCCGCGACGAGCTGGCCAAGACCGTGCGCCGGGTGGTGGACAAGCTCCTGCACACGCCGACCGTGCGGGTCAAGGAGCTGGCCGCCGCGCCCGGTGGCGCCGGCTACGCCGAGGCGCTGCGCGAGCTGTTCGGTCTCGACCCGCAGAAACCCGCCGCTGTCAGCACCCCCCATTCGACGCGACCCAAAGGTGAGAAGCGGTGAACCGCACCCTGAGGATCGGTACGCGCGGCAGTGCGTTGGCACTCGCGCAGACCGGTCACGTGGCCGACGCGTTGCGCGCCGCCGGCGCCGACGTGGAGATCGTGACCATCTCCACGCCCGGCGACCGGTCGTCCGCCCCGATCGCCGAGATCGGCGTCGGCGTGTTCACCTCGGCGCTGCGCGACGCGCTGGCCAACGGTGAGATCGACGTCGCCGTCCACTCGTACAAAGACCTGCCCACGGCGCGCGACCCGCGCCTGTCGTTGGCCGCCGTGCCGCCGCGCGAGGACCCGCGCGACGCGCTGGTCGCCCGGGACGGCCTCACCCTGGGTGAGCTGCCCGCCGGCTCCAAGGTCGGCACCGGTTCACCGCGCCGCGCCGCGCAGCTGGAGGCGCTGGGCCTCGGCCTGGAGATCCTGCCGTTGCGCGGCAACGTGGACACCCGTATCCGCAAGGTGACCGACGGTGAGCTGGACGCCGTCGTGCTGGCCCGCGCCGGGCTCGCCCGGCTGGGCCGCGTCGCCGAGATCACCGAGACCCTGGAGCCCATCCAGATGCTCCCCGCGCCCGCACAGGGCGCCCTCGCAGTGGAGTGCCGGGTCGACGACGTCGACACCGAGCACCTCCTCCAGTCCACTCTGGACGATTCGGCCAGTAGGGCCGCTGTCTCCGCCGAACGGGCCATGCTGGCCAAGCTTGAGGCGGGGTGCAGCGCGCCGGTCGGCGCACTGGCCGATGTGGTGGAAGACCTTGACGACCAGGGAACGGCAGTCCTCCGCCTGTCCCTGCGCGGGGTCATGGCGACGGAGGACGGCGACCTCCTCCGTGCGTCCGCCACCGGTGACTTGACCGCAGCAGAGGAACTCGGCCGCGCGCTGGCCGTCGAGTTGCTCGACCTCTCCGGCCTCGCCGCTGCGTGGTCGGAGGGGCGTAGTTGATGGGGAGTGCCCTGATGACCCGCGCACGCAAGACCCCCGGCCGTGTCGCCTTCGTGGGCTCCGGTCCGGGCGACATCGGCCTGCTCACGGTCCGCGCCCGCGACCTGCTCGGCAAAGCCGAACTGGTGGTGACCGACCCGGACGTGCCGTCCGAGGTGGTCGCCCTGGTGCCGGACGGCGTCGAGATCCGCCCCGCGGTCGGCGACCCGGCCGACGTGGCGAAGGACCTGGTGGCCGAGGCGAAGAACGGCCACGCCGTGGTCCGGCTGGTGGCGGGCGACCCGCTGACGCTGGACTCGGTCGTCAAGGAGGCGCACGCGGTCTCCAAGACCACCATCGCGTTCGACGTGGTGCCGGGTGTCCCGGCGGGCACGGCGGTGCCCGCGTACGCGGGTGTCGCGCTCGGCGCGGTGCACACCGAGGCCGACGTCCGGGGCGTGACCGACTGGGCGAGCCTGGCGTCCGCGCCCGGCACGCTGGTCCTGCACGCCACCGGCGGCCACCTGGCCGAGGCGGCGTCGTCGCTGGTGGAGAACGGTGTCGCGCCGCAGACCCCGGTGGCGGTGACCGTCGACGGCACCGGCTTCGGCCAGCGCACGGTGGACACCACGCTGGCGTCGCTGGCCGCCGACGCGGGCGACCTGGGCGGCCCGCTGGTCGTCACGGTCGGCAGCGCCGTCGCCGGCCGGCCGAAGCTGTCCTGGTGGGAGTCCCGCGCCCTGTACGGGTGGCGGGTGCTGGTGCCGCGCACCAAGGAGCAGGCGGGCGCGATGAGCGACCGGCTGCACTCGCACGGCGCGATCCCGGTGGAGGTGCCGACCATCTCGGTCGAGCCGCCGCGCAGCCCGGCGCAGATGGAGCGCTCGGTGAAGGGCCTGGTCGACGGGCGCTACCAGTGGGTGGTGTTCACCTCGACCAACGCCGTCCGGGCGGTGTGGGAGAAGTTCCGCGAGTTCGGCCTGGACGCGCGGGCGTTCTCCGGCGTGAAGATCGCCTGCGTCGGCGAGTCCACGGCGGCCAAGGTGCGCTCGTTCGGGATCATCCCCGAGCTGGTGCCGTCGGGCGAGCAGTCGTCCGAGGGCCTGCTGGCGGACTTCCCGCCGTACGACGACATCCTGGACCCGGTCGACCGGGTGCTGCTGCCGCGCGCCGACATCGCCACCGAGACCCTCGCGGCGGGCCTGCGGGACCGCGGCTGGGAGATCGACGACGTGACGGCGTACCGCACGGTGCGCGCCGCGCCGCCGCCCGCCGACACCCGCGAGATGATCAAGTCCGGCGGTTTCGACGCGGTGTGCTTCACCTCGTCGTCCACGGTCCGGAACCTGGTCGGCATCGCGGGCAAGCCGCACGCCCGGACGCTGGTGGCGTGCATCGGCCCGCAGACCGCCGAGACGGCCCGCGAGTTCGGCCTCCGGGTGGACGTGCAGCCGGAGGACGCCAACGTGCCGGCCCTGGTGGACGCGCTGGCCCAGCACGCGGCCCGGTTGCGGGCCGAGGGCGCGCTGCCGCCACCTCGCAAGACCAAGCGCCTGCGTCGTTCGTAAGCAGTGAGTCGGGGCCACTTTCCGGTGGCCCCGATTCGTTTCTCCTGTAGGGAGTGCCGAGCCGTGTTCCCCGCCCACCGTCCCCGCCGCCTGCGGACCACGCCCGCGATGCGCCGCCTGGTCAGCGAGACCACCGTGCGGCCCCGGCAGCTGGTGCTGCCGATGTTCGTCAAGGAGGGCGCCCAGGCGCCCGCGGAGATCGCGTCCATGCCGGGCGTCCTCCAGCACACCCCCGAGTCGCTGCGCAAAGCCGCCGTCGAAGCCGTCCAGGCGGGTGTCGGCGGTCTCATGCTGTTCGGCGTGCCGTCTTCCCGGGACGCGGTCGGCTCCGGCGCGACCGACCCGGACGGCATCCTGAACGCGGCGCTGGCCGACCTGCGGTCCGAGCTGGGCGACGCCACGGTGCTGATGTCGGACTGCTGCCTGGACGAGTTCACCGACCACGGCCACTGCGGCGTGCTCACCCCGACCGGCGAGGTGGACAACGACGCCACGCTGGAGATCTACGGCGAGATGGCCGTCGCCCAGGCTCGGGCGGGCGCGCACGTGGTGGGTCCCAGCGGCATGATGGACGGCCAGATCGGGTTCATCCGCAAGACGCTGGACGAGGCCGGGTTCACCGACACCGGCATCCTGGCCTACTCGGCGAAGTACGCGTCCGCGCTGTACGGGCCGTTCCGGGACGCGGTGGAGTCGCAGCTCCAGGGCGACCGCAAGACCTACCAGCAGGACCCGGGGAACGCGCGGGAGGCACTGCGGGAGGTCGAGCTGGACCTCGCCGAGGGCGCGGACATCGTGATGGTGAAGCCCGCCCTGCCGTACCTGGACGTGCTGCGGGCGGTGCGGGACATCTCCGACGTGCCGGTGGCGGCGTACCAGATCTCCGGCGAGTACGCGATGGTCGAGGCCGCCGCCCGCAACGGGTGGATCGACCGGGAGCGGACCGTGCTGGAGACGCTGACGTCGATCCGGCGCGCGGGCGCGGACATCGTGCTGACGTACTGGGCCGTGGAGGCTGCGCGGTGGCTGGACCGGGAGTGACACCGAAACCGACACCGGGGGTGGCACCGCCGCCGCTGGTCAACCTGTCGCGCTGGCTGTGGATCGCGAGCGCGGTCGTCGGGCTGGGCCGGTTCCTGGTGCAGCTGGCGGACCGGGAGATGCTGATCGGCGAGCTGCGCAAGCAGCAGCCGGGGCTGAGCCAGGACGAGTTGGACGCGGCGGCGACCGGCGGTGTGGTGTTCGGCCTGTTGCTGGGCGGGCTGCTGGTCCTGGTGTACGCGCTGCTGGCCAACCGGATGGCGGGTGGCCGGAACTGGGCGCGGGTCGTGCTGACCGTGTTCGGCGGGGCCGGGATCTTCCTCGGGGTGACCCGGACGTTCGTGGTGGTTTCGGGCGCGGCGGCGGCGTTCGGGCTGGTCATCAGCACGGTGGACGTGGTGTTCGGGCTGATCACCATGGTCGTCGACGCGGCGGCCCTGGTCCTGATGTATTTGCCGTCAGTTTCCGGATACTTCAGATCACAGCGCTCCGTCGCCAACCGGCCACCAAAAGTAGCTAACGGATTGTGATTTCCGGTCGACGTGGACTGTCCGCCCTCTTACGGTCCGCGCATGACCACTCCTCACGATCCCTACGGCCAGCAGGGCGGGCAGCCGCAGCAGCCGGGATACCCCCAGCAGGGCTACCCGCAGCAGCCCGGTTACCCGCCCGCCGCGCCGCCGCTGTCCCCGGGCGAGATGCAGCGCCCGCCCCGCCCGCAGTCCGTGGACACCGCCTTCCTGCTGTGGCTGGTCGGCGCGGGTGTCGGCATCCTGTCGTCCATCTTCGCCCTGATCACCGCCCAGGCGTACGCGAAGGCGGTCGCGGAGCAGGTCCTCGGCCGCAGCATCGACTCGGCTGTGCTCGACTCGGCGGTGGCGTCCACCAGTCCGGCGTACGGCGGCACGATCTTCAGCATCATCCTGTTCGCGGTGTGGATCGCGATCGTGTTCCAGATGCGCAACGGCGCGAACTGGGCGCGCATCGTGCTCGCCGTGCTGGGTGGCCTGGGCGTGATCGGCGGCGTCGTCAGCCTGTTCACGTTCGGAGTGCTGTTCAGCATCGGCTTCTTCGGTGTGATCCAGGCGCTGTTCTCGCTGGTGTCGCTGGCCGTCACGGTGGGCGCGCTCATCTTCATGTTCAAGCCGGACGCCAACCACTACTTCAAGGCCATGGGCTGACCCGAGATCCGTGCCGCCTACCGACAGTGGGCGGCACGGATACCGTTCGGCCATTTCGGTGATTATTTTGTCGGGCACTTCGGCTTCCCGCCGGTTTGCCCGGTCGACTTACTCCCCTCGGTGGATGGAACAGTCGCGCGGAAACGCGGTACGTTTCTCGCGAAGGATCCATTTAGAGGGGGTATCTTGAAGTCGCTTGTTGTTCGGATCAGTGCTGTCCTCATGCTGCTGGCGGGCTCGTTCCTGTTGGCCAGTGGCTCGGCGTCGGCGACTCCGTACGGCTGCTCGGCGTCCGTCGACGCCGGCGAGGACACGGGTGTCAGCCAATGTGCCGGTGGCACGGGGCAGCACCGCGTGGTCATCCACTGCCGACCGGCCGGTGCGAACTACTTCAACACCTGGTACGGGGATTGGGTCGACGCGGGCCAGGTTTCCACGGAAAGCTGTTTCCCGTGGGAGACCATCGTCGGTGCGACCTATCAACTCACCGCCTGATTCAAGCGCTCGAAATCCGATCGATCTCGGCAGCAAATCTTCCGGTGGTTCGCGAGTGTGGAATTCGGGGCCAATAGGCCGTTCTCCGGTCCGTCGGCACGGGTGGCGGAAGTAGTCCGAGTGGTCGCGGGGTCGTTGGTCTGCGGCCCCGTCGACCAAAGTCGCGTCGGGGATCGACGTTCGTCCATGATCGGGTATCGGTTCGTCTTGTGCCGGATTGTCCGGTGGACACCGTCCCCGCGTAGTTCTAGCGTTCGCGGTGTGACCACGCCTCAGGACCCGGACGGGCAGCAGCAGCCCTACATCCCACCGCCGCCGCCGTTGAGCGAGTCCGAACTGCGCGGCTCGCCGGGCGGTCCGGCGCTGCCGGCGCCGAAGGAGGTGCAGATCTCCTTCTGGATCTGGATCGCGGGTGCGGCGCTGTCGGTGATCAGCGCGCTGCTCGCGTTCACGCAGAAGGACGAACTCGCCAAGACGATGCGGGAGAACCCGGGGACCGCCGGCATGACTCCGCAGGAGTTCGACGCGGCGGTCAACTTCGGGCTCATCTTCGCGGTGGCGATCGGCATCGTGCTGGCGGGCCTCTACGTCCTGTTCGCGTTCAAGGCACGTGCCGGCCGCAACTGGGCCCGGGTCGTGCTGACCGTGCTGACCGCGCTCGGCCTGCTGTCGATGCTGCTCAGCCGGTCGCTCTCCGGGCTGCCCACCACCGTGATCAGCGTCGTCGCCGTCGTCCTGCTGTACCTGCCGAACTCGAAGGCCTACTTCGACTCGATGAAACGGGCCGGGTGACCGAGCCCGCTCCCGTCGCCCGTGCGGCGGTCGCGATCTGGTACGCGCTCGGTGTGTTCGGCGTGCTCAACGTCGCCTTCCTGTGGTTCCGGCGGGACGCGCTGGACGCGACCGCCGCCCGGGACGGGCTCGCCGAGTCGGCCGTCACGACCCTGCTGGTGCAGCTGACGGCCGTCGCCCTCGTGTTCGGCGTCGGGTACGTGCTGTTCGCGCGGTTCCTCGGGCAGCGGAAACGGTGGGCGCGCCGTGCGCTCACCGGGGTGGCCGCGCTGCACGTGCTGTGGATCATGCTGTCCGGGGCCGCCGAGTCGAGCGTGGTGGTGCTGTTGCTGATCGCGGCGGCTGTGGCGCTCACCTGGTTGCGCGGTACGGCACAGTGGGTGAACCAGTAGCTCCCCTCGCCGGAGACCGACCATGCCCGAGCCCGACCCGTTCGCCTCGCCGTTCCACGCGGTCGACCTGCCCGGTCAGCCGAGCGGGCCGGTGCCCGCCGGGTTCGCCGGCTACCCGATGCCGATGCCGGAGATCCACGGCGGGTTCGCGCCGCCCCGGCCGGCCGCGCTGACCGTCGCGTTCTGGTGCTGGCTGGCGGGCACCCTGCTGGTGGTCGTCCTGCTGCCGGCGGTGTTCCTGACCGACGTCGACGCGTTCGCCGAGGACCTCTACCAGCGCTCGCTGAACACGCCCGACCCGAACACGCGCGAGGAAGCCGCGATCGGCGCGACGCTGACGCCCGTGCTGTTCGGGTTCGGGTTCGCGGTGCCGGCGGTGCTGTTCGTGATCGCGGCCTTCAAGATGCGCGCCGGGCGGCACTGGGCGCGGGTGCTGCTGGCCGTGCTCGGCGCGTTCGCGGTCCTGTTCGGGCTGTTCATGGTCATCGGGTTCACGAGCGGCGCGCTGGCGTACGTGAACTGGGTGTTGGGCACCGTTTGGGCGCTGGTGTTCCTCGCATCGGTCATGCTGGGCATCGTGGCGATGTTCCTGCCCCCGTCCAACGACTACGTGAGATGGGCGAACCCCCGATGACCCAGCCGCCGTTCGACCCGTTCAACCAGCCGATGCGGCCGGTGAACCTGCCGCAGTCCGGCCCGCAGCAGCCGATCGGCTTCCCCGGCCAGATGCGCGGCATCGACCAGTCCACGACGTCCGTGCCGCGCCCCGGCGTGGTGACCGTGGCGTTCGTGGTGTGGCTGGTGGCCGCGTTGGCGTGGCCGGTGGGCACGGTCGTGCGGGTGGTCGCCGAGGACCGCGGGTACTTCGGGTTCGGCGCGGTCATGACGCTGTTCGCGACCGGCTGCCTGGCGGTGGGCGGCGTGTGGGGCGCGGTGGCGTTCCTGAAGGGCAGCTACTACGCCCGGATCGCGCTGGTCGGCGGGTACCTGGTGCTCGGGATCCTGGCGGTGGCGGCGGCGGTCGTGGCGTCCCGGGGTGGGGTGGCGCCGGCGTCGTGGGTGGTGATCGTGCTGCGGCTGGTGCTGCCCGCCGTGGCGGGTGTGCTGAGCTTCCTGCCCGGCACGCGCGGCTACTTCGCGGGGAACCTGACCTGATGGAACAGCCCGTCCTGTACGCGGAGCCCGGCGCGTCCTGGTGGCCGCTGCTGTGGGGGCCGGTGTTCGCGCTGGTCGGGGTCGCGGCGGAGGCGTTGACCGGGTCGGTGGCGCTGGTGCTGTGGCTGTTCGTGGCGATCATGCTGTTCCTGGCGGCGCTGCTGTGGGTGCAGGGGCGGCGGCGCGTCTACGGGGTGCGGCTGACGCCCGTCGCGCTGCACCAGGGGCGGGAGGAGGTGCCGGTGCGGGACATCGCCGCCGTGTCCGGTGTCGAGCCCCGGGCCGGTGCGACGGTGCTGGGTGGCGGCTGGACGTTGCCGCGCGGCACGGAGCCCATGCCGATCCGGCTGGCCGACGGGTCCGTGGTGCTGGGGTGGGCGCGGGACGCCGACGCGTTGCGCGCCGCGGTGGACCGGCTGCTCACGCCCGAGGCGTCGTGACGAGTGCAATCGTGAGAGGCTGACCACGTGACCGCTGTCGCTGCCGCGCCCGCCGCACCGGAATCCGTACTGCACCAGCCCCGACGCGCCTTCATCGCCGCCGGTGAGCTGGTGGCCGTGGTGCTGCTCGCGTTCCTCGCGGTGTGGTGCTGGAACCGGGGCGTGCTGCGGTACAGCTACGAGGTGACCGGCCGGCCGGCGCTGGAGTCCACCCGGTACCTCGGGAACTGGATCGGCGCCGCCCTCGGCCTGGGCACGGTGGCGGGCGTGCTGCTGCTCGACGCCGTCCGGCAGACCCTGCTCGCGGTCCGCACCCGTGGTCGGAAGCAGGACGAGGAACCCGACGTGTGAGACTGGACCTCGTGACTTCCACGCGATCCCAGGCACTGTTCGAGCGCGCGTCGGCGGTGATCCCCGGTGGCGTCAACTCGCCGGTCCGGGCCTTCCACTCGGTCGGCGGCACCCCCCGGTTCATGGTCCGGGGCGAGGGCCCGCACCTGTGGGACGCCGATGGCAACCGGTACGTGGACCTGGTGTCCTCGTGGGGCCCGATGATCCTCGGCCACGCCCACCCGGAGGTCGTCGAGGCCGTCCGCGCGGCGGCGCTGAACGGGCTGTCGTTCGGCACGCCCACCGAGGGCGAGATCGAGCTCGCCGAGGAGATCATCGCCCGGGTCGCGCCGGTGCGGCAGGTGCGGCTGGTCAACTCCGGCACCGAGGCCACCATGAGCGCGATCCGGCTGGCCCGGGGCTTCACCGGGCGGCGCAGGATCGTGAAGTTCGCGGGCTGCTACCACGGCCACGTGGACGCCCTGCTCGCCCAGGCGGGTTCGGGGGTGGCGACGCTCGGCCTGCCCACGTCCCCCGGTGTGACGGGCGCGCAGGCCGCCGACACCCTGGTGTTGCCGTACAACGACATCGCCGCCGTGAAGGCCGCGTTCGCGGAGAACCCGGGCGAGATCGCGTGCGTGATCACCGAGGCGGCGGCGGGCAACATGGGCGCGATCGCGCCGAAGTACAACGCCGAGCTGCTGGAGCTGTGCCACGCCAACGGCGCGCTGCTGGTCATGGACGAGGTGATGACCGGCTTCCGGGTGTCCCGTTCGGGCTGGCACGGCCTGGAGAACGTCGACGGTGACCTCTACACGTTCGGCAAGGTGATGTCCGGCGGGCTGCCCGCCGCCGCGTTCGGCGGCCGTGCCGACGTGATGGGCAAGCTGGCCCCGGCCGGTCCCGTCTACCAGGCGGGCACGCTGTCCGGCAACCCGGTGGCGGTCGCGGCCGGCCTGGCGACGCTGCGTGCCGCGACCGACGACGTGTACCGGGCGCTGGACGCCAACGCGACCCGGCTGGGTGCGCTGTTCACGGCCGCGTTGACCGAAGCCGGCGTGCCGCACCGGGTGCAGTTCGCGGGCAACCTGGTGAGCGTGTTCTTCACCGAGGACGAGGTGGTCGACTACGCGGGCGCGCAGGCCGCGCAGACGTGGCGCTTCCCGCCGTTCTTCCACGCCCTGCTGGAACGCGGCGTCTACCCGCCGCCCAGCGCGTTCGAGGCGTGGTTCGTCAACGCCGCCATGACCGAGGAGGATTTCGCGGTGATCGCGGACGCCCTGCCCCACGCCGCCCGTGCTGCTGCGGATCGCGCGCGTACGCGTAGTACATGTAGTCGCGCTCCTCGCTGGTGAC
>CBHFOL010000270.1:0-10888 GCA_965995405.1 uncultured Saccharothrix sp. | reverse complement strand
GCACCGTCCCGGGTCTTCGCGCGCAGGGAACACCCCCGCTCGCGCGGGGAAGACTTCGAGACGGTCGCCGCGACCTGGCTCGCCGGGGGAACACCCCCGCTCGCGCGGGGAAGACGAACCGTGAGGGGTCGTCATGAGCGACGACGGAGGAACACCCCCGCTCGCGCGGGGAAGACTCGCTCACGGACTCCGCTGCCGACTGCGAGGGCGGAACACCCCCGCTCGCGCGGGGAAGACGTCCGCGCACAGACGGGTGATCGCCCGGTGCCGGGAACACCCCCGCTCGCGCGGGGAAGACGCCTGGACCAGCCACCGCTCCGACGCCACGGGGGGAACACCCCCGCTCGCGCGGGGAAGACCGGGGTATGGACGTGCCGAGGATCGCGGACGACGGAACACCCCCGCTCGCGCGGGGAAGACGGTGCACGGGCACCGGCCGTAGGGGAATCTGGAGGAACACCCCCGCTCGCGCGGGGAAGACCTGACCCAGTTCCGGCCCAAGCGGATCCCCGAGGGAACACCCCCGCTCGCGCGGGGAAGACGGATTCGGAGCGGCCACCTTGATCGGCGTCGGGGGAACACCCCCGCTCGCGCGGGGAAGACGACCCGGTCTTCGGCCATCTCCGCCGCCGCGCCGGAACACCCCCGCTCGCGCGGGGAAGACAGCCGCACCGGCACGAGGTACGGGCCGGGGTCGGGAACACCCCCGCTCGCGCGGGGAAGACACTTCGTACGCTGGGAGTTTACTCGGCATGACCGCCGTTTTGATGCGGCTTGCCACGGTCTCGAAATTGCTTGCCCGGGATCTAGTCGGGATCGGGGTTGGGTGTGCCGGTGCTGTGGGACCACAGGCGGGCGTAGGGGCCGTTTGCTTTCAGTAGGTCCGCGTGGGTGCCCTGTTCGGCGATTCGGCCTTGGGACAGCACGATGATCCGGTCGGCTCGGGCGGCTGTGGCCAGGCGGTGGGCTACTACGAAGGTTGTTCGGGCTCCTGACAGGTGGTCGCCGGCTGCCAGGACCGCCGACTCGGTCGCTGGGTCCAGGGCTGCGGTTGCCTCGTCCAGGAGGAGCAGGTCGGGCTGGACCAGTTCGGCCCTTGCCAGGGCTACCAGTTGGCGCTGGCCGGCGGAGAGGGATTGGCCTCGTTCGCCTACCTGTTGGTGGAACGCCGATGGGAGCGCTGCCACGATGGGGAGTGCGCCTACTGAGCGGACTGCCTGTTCGATCTCGGCTTCGGACGCCGAAGGTCTGCCGTAGGCGACGTTTTCTGCGATGTCGCCGCCGAACAGGTGAGCCTCCTGCGGCACTACGCCCAAGTGTTGGCGGAACGCGGACAGGTCGTAGTTGCGGATGTCCACGTTGTCTACCAGCACCTTGCCGTCGGTTACGTCGTAGAACCTGGCCACCAGCTTCACCAAGGTTGACTTGCCGGCACCGGTTTCGCCTACCAGGGCGATGGTTTCGCCCGGCGATACGTGCAGGGAGACGTTGTCCAGGGCCGGGCGGGACGTGCCGGGGTAGGTGAAGGTGACGTTGCGTAGCTCTACCTCGCCGCGTAGGGCGGGCACCGGCACCGGGGTGGCTGCCGGGGGCACGCTGGTCGGTGTGCGGAGCAGGTCGCCGATGCGGGTCAGGCCCACGCGGGCCTGTTGGTAGCCGTCGAAGACGCCGGAGAGTTGGTACAGGGGCGCGAAGAACAGGCCCAGGTACAGGACGAACGCCAGCAGGACGCCTGGGGACAGGGTGCCGTCGGCTACCCGGTACGCGCCGACTACCAGGATCGCGGCTTGCGCCACGCCGGACAGCAGTGCCAGGAACGGGAAGTACGTTGCGATGTAGCGCTGCGCGCGGATTCGGGAACGGCGGTAGGCGTTGCTGCGTTCGGCGAACGCCTCGGCTGACCGTGACTCTCGGGTGTACGCCTGGGATACCCGTAGGCCCGACACGTTTTCCTGTAGGTCGGCGTTGACCGCGCTTACCCGCTCGCGGGCCTCGGCGTAGGCGCGGGACGACAGGCGTTGGAAGATCACCGTCGCTACCAGCAGCACCGGTAGCACGGCCAGCGCCACCAGCGCCAGCGACGGATCGGTGACCACCAGTGCCACCGCGATGCCCGCGACCGTTAGCACGCTGATCACGAACGTTGTCAGGCCGGTCTGGAGGAAGCTGGACAGCGCGTCGACGTCCGTCGTCATCCGGGTCATGATCCGGCCGGCCATCTCGCGCTCGTAGTAGTCGAGCCCTAGCCGTTGCAGGTGGGCGTAGCTCCGCACCCGCAGCAGGTACAGCAGGCGTTCGCCCACCCGTGACGTGACTACCGTGCCGGCCGCCGACGACAGCCAGCCGAGCGCCACCAGCAGCAGGCCCAGGCCGGACGCCAGCCACAGCGGGCCCGCTGCGCCGCCTACCACGCCCTGGTCCACGCCTAGGCGCACGAGGTTCGGTAGGGCGATCGCGAGCGCCGCGTCGACCAGCAGCAGCCCGCCGACGCCGAACATGGTCCACCGCACCGGCCGGAGCAGGGAACGCAAGCGGAAGCCCGGGTCGGGGGCGCGTGGGTCCTCGCCGCGCAGGTCGGGCTCCTCCAGCGCGGGCGGCAGGGCGTGCACCCTGGCCAGCAGCTCCGGTGTCGGCGGGGTGCCGCCTAGCAGCGCCGACCGGCCGCCGTCGCCACCGGCGCGGGCACCACGGGTTGTGGAGACCGCGCGGTTCGCTGCCCGGACGGCGAGTTCGTCCTCCTCGGATGTCGGCCACAGCTCTTGGGTCACGCCGTCCTGGCCCGGGTTCAGGGTGACGGCGGCTCGTGCGCCTACCTGCTCGATCGCCTCACCGGGGCCGGCCAGCAGCTCTCGGTACAGGGGGCACCGGTCCTCCAGCTCGGCGTGGGTGCCTACGTCGACCACTGCGCCCGCGTCGAGTACGGCGATCCGGTCGGCGAGGGTCAGTGACGAGCGGCGGTGGGCGATCAGGATCGTTGTGCGCGCTGCCGTCACCTCGGCGAGTGTCCGGTGGATCGCCGCCTCGGTCGCCGGGTCCACGGCCGAGGTCGCGTCGTCCAGCACCAGCACGCGTGGGTCGGACAGGAGCGCCCGGGCCAGGGCCACCCGCTGCCGTTGGCCGCCGGACAGGGTCAGGCCGCGTTCGCCGACTACCGTGTCGTAGCCGGCGGGTAGCGCGGAGATGAAGCCGTGGGCCTCGGCTGCTTGGGCGGCGGCTTCCACCTGCTCGGCCGACGCGTCCGGGAGGCCGTAGGCGATGTTCGCGCGGACCGTGTCCGAGAACAGGAACGCCTCCTCGAACACCACGCCCACGGTCTGCCGCAACGATTCCAGGCGCAGCTCCCGCACGTCCAGGCCGGCCACCCGGATGGTGCCCGCGTGTACGTCGTAGAACCGGGGTAGCAGCAGCGATACCGTCGACTTGCCGGAACCGGCGGTGCCCACGACGGCCAGCGTCTCGCCCGGCGCGACCTTCAGCGACACGTCGGACAGCACCGGCTCGCTGCGGGTGTAGCCGAATGTCACCTGGTCCAGCTCCACCGACACCGGCCCGGCCGGCACGTCCCGACCGCCGTCCACCACGTCCGGCTGCGAGTCGACCAGCTCGTACACCCGCTCCACGCCCGCGCGGGCCAGCTGTGCCGTCACCATCAGGCTGGACAGCAGCCTGGTCGGCCCGACCAGGTTCGCCACGTAGGTCGCGAACGCGAGGAACGTGCCCAGCGTCACGTCACCCCGCAAGGCCATCCAACCGCCGAGCGCCAGCACCGCCACCTGGCCCACGAACGGCAGCGCGGTCAGTGTCGCGGCGGGCCGGGAGGTCAGCCGGGCCGCCCGCATCCGCTCCGCGAACAGCAGCCTGGCCCGGCCCTCCAGCCGGGTGACCTCGCGGGCCTCCTGCCCGAAGCCCTTCACCACCCGCACGCCGGTCACCGTCTCCTCGACGTGCTGCGCCACGTCCGCCGCCCGCTGCTGCGCCGACCACGTCGCCGGGAACAGCGTCAGCCGGCTGCGGGCGGCCACCAGCGCCACCGCCGGCACGATCACCAGCGCGATCACCGTGAGCAGTGGGGACAGCCAGAACATCGCCACCAGCGCGGCCACCGCGAACACCACGGTGCCGAACGCCAGCGGTGTCATCGACAGCAGGCTGGTGACCAACTGGAGGTCGGTGATCGAGCGGGACACCACCTGGCCGGTGCGCATCGCGTCCTGCTTCGGGCCGTCCAGCCGCTGCACGGCGTGGAACACCGCCTGCCGCAGGTCGTGCTGCACGTCGACGGCCAGCCGGCCGCCCAGGAACCGGCGGACGAACGCCGTGCCGAAGGTCAGCAGCTCCAGGCCCACCAGCAGGGCGGCCAACAGGGCCAGGCGATCGGTCTCGCCCATCATCGCGTCGTCCACGGCGGCCTTGATCAACAGTGGCGACGCCGCCTGGAGACCCACGCCCACGACGGCGGCCAGCACCGACCACACCACCAGCGACCGGTGCTTCCAGCACGCTGTGGCGAGTCTGTGGATCCATCCGTGGGTGTGTGTCACGGGGTCCACATTAGGTCGGGGGTCCGACAGGGTCGGGGGGCGAAGCTGAGAGGGCCGTCTCCAATTCTCAGGAGACGGCCCTCATCACTGGGGAATCACTTGATCAGGTGATGTCCTTGCGCTGGGTCACGGCCCAGCCGCCCAGGAAGAACACCGCCGTCCAGGCCAGGAAGATCAACGAGCTCAGCCACCAGTCGAACGCGCCCAGCGCGCCCGCGAGTGCCCGCAGCAGGTCCTCCAGCTGGTCGGGCACGACCCCGGCCGTGGACAGGAACAGCGCCGACGCCACCGAGCCGGTGATGCCGTTCACCGAGCCGTTGGGCAGGAACCCGATCAGCTCCGGGATGCCCTGCGTGCCGATCACCAGCTGGATGCCGTTCTCGATGATCAGCATGTACAGCACCAGCACCACCGTGGTGCCGACCGGGCTGGTCATCAGCGCGCCGACACCCACGCCGAACATCGTCATCAGCACCGACGCCAGCACGCCGACGGCACCCAGTGCCAGCCAGCCGGCCGCGCTCGGCAGCGCGGCCGGGTCCGACGTCAGCGCGATGCCGATCGACACCGCCGCCACGATCGCCAGGCCGTAGATCGCGCCCCACAGCACGTAGACGATGAGCTTCGCGGACAGCGCGGACACCCGGTTCGGCGCGGTCAGGAACGTGGTGGTGATCGTCTTGCGGTTGATCTCGTTCGAGATCGCCAGGCCGCCGAAGATCATCGGGAAGACGGTCGCGATGTTGATGCTGCGCGCCATCCCGAACAGCGACACCTGCCAGTGCGCCGGGTCGATGCCCAGCAGCTGGGTCAGCTCCTCGGACGCCGAGCGGCCCAGCGAGTCCATGATGTTGCGGCCGATGAAACCGGTGCCCAGCGCCCAGCCCAGGGCGATCAGGACGGTCGGGATCAGCAGGCCCCACCACAGGCCGGTGGTGGTCGTCTTGCGGAATTCGGCCTTGACCAGGTTCCCCAGCATCACGCACCGCCCCCGAGACCGTTCTGACCCTGACCAGGCTGGTAACCCGACTGCGGGTCCGGGTGGCCGGGCTGCTGCTGGTATCCCGGTTGCTGGTAGCCCTGCGGCGGCGTCTGGTAGCCCGGTGCCGGCGCGGCGTAACCCGGCGGACCGGTCTGCGGCGGGGCCTGGTAGCCGGGCTGCTGGTAACCCTGCTGGTAGCCGGGCGGCGGGTAGTACCCACTGCCCTGTGGCGGCTGCTGGTAGGCCTGCTGGTTCAGGCCGGGTGCCGCGTACTGGCCGCTGGTGAGCTGGAAGAACAACTGCTCCAGGTCGGCCTTCTCCTCCTGGATGCCGTAGATCGACACGCCCGCCTTCAACGCGAGGTCCGCGACCTGTTTGGCCTCCACGCCGGCGACCGCGATCCGCCCGTCCGGGACCTGCTCGATCGACGTCACGCCGTCCGCCTGCAACGCCGCGACCAGCGCCGCCGTGTCCGACGGCTGCACCAGCACCCGGCTCTGCTGCGAGTTCCGCAGGTTGTCCAGCGGCCCGTAGTACATGGTCTGACCGCGCGAGATGATCACCACCTGGTCCACGGTCTGCTCGACCTCGGCCAGCAGGTGGCTGGAGATCAGCACCGTGCGCCCGCTGCGGGCGTAGGACTGGAGGAACGTCCGCAGCCAGGCGATGCCCTCCGGGTCCAGGCCGTTCGCGGGCTCGTCCAGCACCAGCACCTGCGGGTCGCCGAGCAGCGCGGTGGCCAGCGCCAGCCGCTGCTTCATGCCCAGCGAGAACCCGCCGGCCCGGCGATCGCCCGCCGCACCCAGGCCCACCAGCTGCAACACCTGGTCGGCCCGCGCGTCCGGCACGCCGATCGCCGCCGCGTAGACCCGCAGGTGGTTGCGCGCCGAGCGCTTGGGGTGGAAGCCCTGCGCCTCCAGCACCGCGCCGACCACCCGCGCCGGGTTGCCGAGCTGGTGGAACGGCCGGCCGTTGATCAGGCCGATGCCCGCCGTGGGCGTCACCAGGCCGAGCAGCATGCGCAACGTGGTCGTCTTGCCGGCGCCGTTGGGACCGAGGAAGCCGGTCACCGACCCCGGTTCCACCGTGAAACTGAGATTCTGCACCGCTGCGACCGGACCGAATTGCTTGGTCAAGTTCTGCACCACGATGCGGCCTGTGCCGTCGTGCACGCGTCCCTCCCGAATGCTCTTCGGGCGCCATCCTGCCTTAGCGGGATCAGTCGGGGAGGGCGTGTCGTGGTTTCGACACGACCACCGGTATCTCGGTGGTCACTTCGGCGTCCCGCACCCGCGCGAACGGCCCACGCAGCGGACGCCGCCGTTCCCGGTGGGACAGACCTTCGCCGATCAGGTGCTGGTGGGCCATCGTCCACACCTGGCACGGCCACTTCTTGTGCCGCAGCACGCCGGGACACGCGCCGCAGCGACCGTCGGAATCGGGCTGGTGCACGGTGAGCAGCAGCCGCCACCCGTCCGCGAGCCGGTTGATCTCCGCGCGCGCCAACGGCACCAGCGCCTCCGCCGCACCCCGTTCCACGACCTCTTCGAGCTGGGAGAGTCGCCTCAGCACGGCGGCGCGCAGTGTCTCGTCCACGTCACATCCTGTCGGCGGCTTGGTCCAACAGGCGGTGCAGCCTGCGGGTCTGCGTGACGGACATCACAGCCGACTCGCCAGGCGGCGCGACCAGCAGCACCCGGTCGTTCTCGACCAGAACGGTCATCGACCGGTCCCGGCCGAACGGGTCGTGACAGTCGATCCAGCCCTGTGGTTCAGCCATGTGCGCTCCGATCGGAGTTCTGCGGCGGCGCGGTGGGCACACCGCGAGGGGGCGAACCCGACTCGTGTTCCACGGGCGCCTCGCTGAGTCCATCGGCCGACCGGGCGTCGTGACTTACCCGTTACGCGGTTAATTCACTCGTTTGCTTGAGGGTGACCACAGCCAGTGGTGCACCAGGTAAAGATCTGTGCGTCAGATGGGCGGGGTGGCTGGGCACGGCCACCTGTTCCCGGCTAAGATTGGTGGCGCGGCCCGCTCCCAGTGACCCCCAGGCTGGTTGAGCGGGCCGCCTTTGCGTTTCCGGGCGTTTCCCCTCACATGCGAGAAGGGGCGCCCACCGGTGTGGTGGACGCCCCGTCTTCGGGATCGCTCAGACTTCGAGCGTGGTGTGGGTGAGGCCGTGGGCCTCGGCGACCGGCTGGTTGGTCAGCAGGCCCTCGTGCACGTTCAGACCCAGCGCGAGCGCCTGGTCCGCCCGCAGCGCCGCCTGCCAGCCCTTGTCGGCCAGCGCGACGGCGTACGGCAGCGTCACGTTGGTCAGCGCGTACGTGGACGTGCGCGGCACCGCGCCGGGCATGTTCGCGACGCAGTAGAAGACCGTGTCGTGCACCTGGTAGGTCGGGTCGGCGTGCGTGGTGGGCCGGGAGTCGGCGAAGCAGCCGCCCTGGTCGATGGCGATGTCCACCAGCACCGAACCGGGCTTCATCTGCGCCACCAGCTCGTTGGACACCAGCTTCGGGGCCTTCGCACCGGGCACCAGCACCGCGCCGATGACCAGGTCCGCCTCGCGCACGGCCTGTTCGACCGAGAAGCGGTTGGACGTCACGGTGCGCAGCCGGCCCTGGAACAGGGCGTCGATGTGACGCAGCCGGTCGACGTTGGTGTCCAGGATCTCCACGTCCGCGCCCAGGCCCACGGCGATGGTGGCCGCGTTCAGGCCCGCGACGCCGCCGCCGATCACGACGACCCGCGCCGGGTGCACGCCGGGCACGCCGCCGGGCAGCACGCCCCGGCCGCCGGACGGCTTCATCAGCGAGTACGCGCCGACCTGGGGCGCGAGCCGGCCCGCGACCTCGGACATCGGGGCGAGCAGCGGCAGCGCGCCGTTAGGGGTCTGCACGGTCTCGTAGGCGATCGCCGTGGTGCCGGAGTCCAGCAGCGCCTGCGTAAGGGGCAGGTCGGCGGCCAGGTGCAGGTACGTGAACAGGGTCTGGCCCTTGCGGAGCAGCGGGTACTCCTGCGCGATGGGCTCCTTGACCTTGAGCACCAGGTCGCCCTCGGCCCACACGTCCTCCGCGGTCGCCAGGACCTTCGCACCGGCCGACAGGTACTCCTCGTCGGTGATGGCCGACCCGAGGCCCGCGCCCGCCTCGACGAACACGTCGTGCCCGCGCACTGTGAGCTCGTGCGCTCCCGCCGGGGTCAGCGCGACGCGGTATTCGTGGTTCTTGATCTCGCGGGGAACTGAGATCCGCACGGTGGGCTCCTTCGGCCGTTGTTACCGCCCAACGTCCGCTACCGCCGTCCACCTGTCATCGTGCAGGGCGCACGAACGCGCACACCCGCCGTTGTGCTGTGCGGCCAATGAACTCCCCGGACCGCGTTGACACCCGCGTCGCCCACGACTTAGCGTGCTCGCGTTCGCCCAACTGAACATCGGCCGCGGTGTCGTCCGTAAGACACCGGAACCCGAGCGGGAGAGTCTCCGGCACGTCCGGAGCGCCGAAGGAGCAAGTACCCCGCACACTCTCAGGCAACGAGAACCGCTCGGGCGAGGCGACTCTGGAAAGCGTGCTCACGCGCGCACCCACGGTGCAAGCCGCAGCGCTGCGGCGAAGCTCTCAGGTCCCAGGACAGAGTGGGGGACCTGGCCGCGTGGACCGAGGAGCTGACGACGTGACATTTCCGGAGAACCTGCTCTACACCGAAGAGCACGAGTGGGTCGACTGGGCTCCGGGTACCCAGGAGCCCGTGGCGATCGGCATCACTTCTTACGCGACGGAATCGCTCGGTGACATCGTGTTCGTGCAGTTGCCGAACGTGGGCGACGTCGTGAAGTCCGGCGAGGTGTGCGGCGAGCTGGAATCGACCAAGTCGGTGAGCGACCTGTACGCGCCGGTCAGCGGCAAGGTCGTGGAGGTCAACACGGCGGCGGCGGAGGACCCGGCGCTGATCAACACCGACCCTTACGGCGCGGGCTGGCTGTTCAAGGTGGCCGTCGAGGACGCGACGGGCCTGCTCACCGCCGCGAAGTACGCGGAACTGACCGGGGACTGAGCGTCGTGGCGATCAGCGTCTTCGACCTGTTCTCGGTCGGCATCGGGCCGTCGAGCTCCCACACGGTCGGCCCGATGCGCGCGGCGACGATGTTCGCCGCGCGGTTGGGCGACCGGGTGGCGTCGGTGGACCGGGTGCACGCCCAGCTGTTCGGGTCGCTCGGCGCGACCGGGCACGGCCACGGCAGCCCCAAGGCCGTGCTGCTGGGCCTGGAGGGCCACAGGCCGGAGGACGTCGACCCGGCCGCCGCCGAGGCGCGGGTGGCCGAGATCCGGGCCACCAAGCGGCTGCGGCTGGCCGGTGTGCGGGAGATCCCGTTCGTCGAGGACACCGACCTGGTGATGCACCGCCGCAAGTCGCTGCCATTGCACCCCAACGGGATGAGATTCACCGCGTACTCCGGCGGCGCGGTGCTGGACGAGGCCGTGTACTACTCGGTCGGCGGCGGGTTCGTGGTGGACGAGACGGCCACCGGCACGGACCGCATCAAGCAGGACGAGACGGCGGTCACGCACCCGTTCCGGACCGGTGACGAGCTGCTGGCGCGGACCCGGGAGACGGGGCTGTCCATCAGCGAGGTCATGCTGGCCAACGAGACGTCGTGGCGGTCCGAGGACGAGGTGCGCCGGGGCCTGCTGCACATCTGGGGCGTCATGCAGGACTGCGTCGAGCGGGGCTGCACGGAGACCGGTGTGCTGCCGGGCGGGCTGAAGGTCCGGCGGCGGGCGGCCGAGATGCGGCAGTTGCTGGCCGCCGAGCACTACGCCACCGACCCGCTGCGGGTTATGGACTGGGTGACGCTGTTCGCGTTGGCGGTCAACGAGGAGAACGCCGCCGGCGGGCGGGTCGTGACCGCGCCGACGAACGGCGCGGCCGGGATCGTGCCGGCGGTGCTGCACTACTACACCCGGTTCGTGCCGGGTGCGTCGGACGACGGCGTGGTGCGGTTCCTGCTCACGGCGGGCGCGGTCGGCGTGCTGTTCAAGGAGAACGCGTCGATCTCCGGTGCCGAGGTCGGGTGCCAGGGCGAGGTCGGGTCGGCGTGCGCGATGGCGGCCGGAGGGTTGTGCGAGGTTCTCGGGGGCACGCCTGAGCAGGTGGAGAATGCCGCCGAGATCGGCATCGAGCACAACCTCGGACTCACCTGTGATCCGGTCGGTGGCTTGGTGCAGATCCCGTGCATTGAACGCAACGCGATGGCAAGCAACAAGGCAATCAACGCCGCCCGTATTGCCCTGCGGGAGGACGGCAGTCACAAAGTGTCGCTCGACAAGGCGATCAAGACGATGCGCGAGACCGGCGCGGACA
>CBHFOL010000269.1:0-10990 GCA_965995405.1 uncultured Saccharothrix sp. | reverse complement strand
GACGAGCGCGCCCGCCAGCCCCACCAACGCCTTGACCTCCCCGAACCGGAACCCGATCCGCCGAGCCTTGGTGAGCGCCTGCTGGAACTGCTCGTCCGCCGCCCCCAGCCGACCACACCCCCGGTTCGCCGCCGCCATCACCACCAGCACGCCCGTGGTGACCCGCTGATCCCCGTCGTCCTTCAGCTCGGCCAACGCCCGGTCCGCCAACTCCGCCGCCGACCGGTACTCGCCCAGGTCCAGCCGCACCGCGGCAGTGGTCTCCAGCGCACGAGCCGCCGCAGTGCGCAGACCCGCCTCCCGACTCAGCCGCAACGCCTCGCCCAGGTGCGCCAACGCCCGCTGCGGCTCACCCAGCAGCTGCGCGGTCATCCCGAGCAGCGTCCGGGCGTTGATCTCGCCCGCACGCAGCCCGTGCGCCACGCTCACCGCCAACGCCTCGCCGAGCAGCTCCTCCGCCTCGGCCAGCTCACCGGTGTCGATGGCGAGGATCCCCAGGCCGGTCAACACGCCGGCCTCGCCGGAACGCGGCCCGCCCGACTCCCGCTTGAGCGCCAGGCACGTCTCCAGGTCGTCGCGCGCGCCCACCAGGTCACCCGCGTCCAACCGCACCAGGCCCAGCGCGCCCCGCACCCCCGCCTCGGACACCACGTCCCCGGACGTCCGGTGCAACTCCACCGCCCGCGTGTAGTGCGCGACGGACGTCTCGAAATCACCCAGCCGCCAGTGCAGCGTGCCCAGGTTCTGCCGCATCGCCGCCTCACCCGCCCGGTCGCGCTGCTCGTGCGCGGCGTCCAACCCGTACCGGGCGGTGGTGACCCACTCGGTGACGTGCTTGCCGATCCACAGGTAGCCGCGCAGTCCGTCGGCCAGCCGCCACGACACCTCGGCCGGACCGTGCTCGGCCGCCGACCGGATCGCGGCGGTCAGGTTCGCGCGTTCGGCGTCCAGCCACGCCCTGGCCTGACCCGAAGTCTCCACGTGCGGCAGCCGCACCGCGCCGCCGTCGGTCGCGGGCAGCCGCATCAGGTCCGGGTAGAGCAGCTCGGCGCACAGGTCGACCGTCCGCACGTAGAACCGGAGCACCCGGATCCGGGCCTGCCTGATGTCCTCGGCACCCTCGTCGGGCCACGGCACGAACCGGGCAGGCTCGTGGCGGAACCCGTACCGGCCACCGTGGTGACGCAGCAACCGCGCAGCGGCCAGCCGGGCCAGCAGCACCGCCGCCGCCTCCACCGGCAGGTCTCCCGCGTTCGCCGCCACGTCGGCCGTGAAATCCGTCCCCGGCACGGCACCGAGCAGCCCGAACAGCCGCCGCGCACCAGGCGGCAGATCGGCCTGCGCCAACTCCACCGGACCCCGGTCACCGAGCCGTTCCAGATAGCGGGCCACCGAACCACCGCCCAACGACGCGGCAGCCACGTCCAACGCCGACGGCAACCGCCCGCACCGGTCGACCAACTCCTCCGCGGCCGGCCCGGTGCGCCCCAGCAACTCCAGCGCCTCACCGCGCGTGGGCACGTCCAACGTCACCCGACGCGCACCGTCCACCGCGATCAGCCCACGCAGGTCGTCGCGGCTGGTCACCAGCACCGGACAACCCGCCGTGCCGGGCAGCAACGGTCGCACCTGGTCCGGTGCGGCGGCGTTGTCCAGCACCAGCAGCATCCGACGTCCCGCGAGCAGCGACCGGAACAGCGACCCCTGCTCGTCCGGGTCCACCGGGATCTGCTCCGGCGGCACACCCAGCGCCCGCAGAAAGCAGGCCAACACGTCCGCCACGGCCGGCGCACGCCCCGGCACCCCACCCCGCAGGTCCACGAACAGCCGCCCGTCCGGGAACCGGTGCCGCAACCGGTGCGCCAGCCGCACCGCGAGCGCCGTCTTGCCCACCCCGGACACCCCGGCCACCACCACGACCGGTACGGCCGTCCCGGCCTCCGCCCCGTCCGGCGCGATCAGCCGGGTGATCCGCTCGGCCACTTCGCCACGCCCCACGAAACCCGGCACGTCCGGCGGCAGCTGGTCGGGCACGTCCGGGTCGACCGCGTCGGCGGGTACGGCCAGCGCCGGGTCGCCCACCAGGATCGCCTGGTGCAGCCGGCGCAGCTCCGGCCCCGGCTCGATGCCCAACTGCTCGTCGAGCACCCGGTCCACCCGCCGGAACGCCTCCAGCGCCTCGGCCTGCCGACTGCCCCGGTACAGGGCGACCATCAGCTGCGCCCAGAACCGCTCCCGCAACGGGTGGTCGGCGGTCAGGCCACGCAGCACCGGCACCAGCCGCTCGTGGTTGCCCAGGGCGAGTTCGACGTCGTTGCGCTCCGCGTGCGCGTCCAGCAGCCGTTCGGTGAGGCGCGGCACCTCGTCGTCGCGGAGGGCCTCGGACGGCACGTCCGCCAGCGCCGGCCCGCGCCACAGGCTCAGCGCCTCGGCGTACAGCTCGGCGGCGTGAGGAAGATCACCCTGCCGGGCGGCCTGGCGGGCGAGGCCCGCGCCGGTGGTGAAGCGGTGCACGTCCACCTGCTCCGGCGCGATCACCAGCCGGTAGCCGTCGGAAGTGGTTCGGACCAGCGAAGGGTCGCCGAGCAGGTGCCGCAGCCGCATGACGTAGGTCTGGAGCGTGCCCCGGGTCCGGGCCGGCGGTTCGTCGCCCCACAGGAACGCGACCAGCTCGTTGACCGGCACGACACGCCCCGTACGCAGCGACAACGCCGCCAGCAACGCCCGGTGCTTACCCGCCCGCACGGGCACCGTCCGGCCGTCGATGCGCACTTCCAAGGGGCCGAGCAAACCGAACGACGGCCCCGATCCCATCCTCGTCCCCTCGACTTCGGCATCCCTGCGGGGCCTCAGCCTAGGCGGCGGCTGACGGCGCGAGTCATCACCGCGTCAGCGATACGACAGCGTGCTCCGGCAGTCTTGGCGACGTCCCGGTTGGGGGACCGGGACAACAGAACTTCTCGAATCCGCTCCACGCGGATAACGATCACTGGGGGTCGGGTGGCCTGCACCAACTAGGTGCAGGCCACTCGTCTGTGTTGGATGGCCGCTGCTCCGCAGACGGCGGCGAGGCCGCCCGAAAGTCGGCAGTTCGAGCCTGATTTCTCCGCGATCGAAGGGCGTGATCGCGGAGAAATGAGTCTCGACCTACCGACGCGGCCGCGGGCGAGGCCCGCCAGGTCGATCAGGCAGAGTAGATCGCTTCGATGTCGGACTTGTAGGTCGACGCGACCACCGACCGCTTGAGCTTGAGGCTTGGCGTCATCTCGCCGCCGGCCTCGGTGAAGTCCACCGGCAGGATGCGGAACTTCTTGATCGCCTCCGCCTTGGACACCGCCTGGTTGGCCTCGTCCACCGCCGCCTGGATCACGCCGCGCAGCGTCTCGTCGTCCACCAGGTCCGCCACCGTCGCCGACGCGGGCTTGCCGTGCTGTTCCTTCCACGACGGGAAGAACTCGGGGTCGATGGTGATCAGCGCGCCGATGAACGGCTGCGCGTCACCGACCACCATGCACTGGCTGATCAGCGGGTGCGCCCGCAGGCGGTCCTCCAGCACGGCCGGCGACACGTTCTTGCCGCCCGCCGTGACGATGATCTCCTTCTTCCGCCCGGTGATCCGCAGGAAGCCGTCGTCGTCCAGCTCGCCGATGTCGCCGCTGTGGAACCAGCCGTCCTCCAGCGCCTCCGCCGTGGCCGTCGGGTTGTTCCAGTAGGTGCGGAACACGACGTCGCCCTTGACCAGGATCTCGCCGTCCTCGGCGATGCGCACCGACGTGCCCGCGATCGGCCGGCCGACCGTGCCCACCCGGAACGCCGACTCGGTGTTCACGCACGCCGCCGCGCTGGTCTCGGTGAGGCCGTAGCCCTCCAGCACCGGCACGCCGACACCCCGGAAGAAGTGCGCCAGCCGCGCGCCCAGCGGAGCGCCGCCGGACACCGCCGCGATGCACCTGCCGCCGAGCGCCGCCTGGAGCTTCGAGTAGACCAGCTTCGAGAACACCGCGTGCTTGAGCTTGAGCCCGATGCCCGCGCCGCCGGTGTCCTGCGCCTCGCTGAACGCCACGGCGGTCGCCTCGGCGGCGTCGAAGATCTTGCCCTTGCCCGCCGCGTGCGCCTTCTGCTTGGCCCCGTTGTAGACCTTCTCGAACACCCGCGGCACGGCCACCACGAACGTCGGGCGGAACGACTGGAGGTCCTCCACCAGGTTCTTCACGTCCGGCGTGTGGCCCAGCGTGACCCGCGTGTACACGCCGCACAGGGCGATCGCGCGGGCCAGGATGTGCGCCAGCGGCAGGAACACCAGCAGCGAGTTGCCCGCCTGCATCAGCTGCGGGAACGCCGCCACGTCGGACCGCACCTCGGCCAGCAGGTTGCGGTGCGTGAGCTCGCAGCCCTTCGGCTTCCCGGTCGTGCCCGAGGTGTACACGATGGTGGCGGTGTCGTCCGCGCCGACCTCGCGGCGACGGGCCCGCGCGTCGTCGTCGGACACGTCCGCGCCCAACGCGGCCAACTCGTCGATCGCGCCCGCCGCGTCACCGCTCGGGCCGTCGATCTGCCACACGCTGCGCACCTCGGGCAGCCCGGACACGACCTCGTCCACGGCCGCCTTGTGCGCGGCGGTCTCCACGAACACGGCCTTCGCCGCCGAGTCGGACAGGATCCACTCGACCTGCTCGGCCGAGGAAGTCTCGTAGATCGGCACCCGGACGCCGCCCGCGTACCAGATCGCGAAGTCGAGCAGGGTCCACTCGTAGCGCGTCTTGGACATCAGGCCGATGCGGTCGCCTGCCTGGAGCCCCGACGCGATCAGACCCTTGGCGACGGCCAGCACCTGCGCGGCGAAGTCGCGGGCGGTGATGTCGACCCATGTCCCGTCGACTCGGCGGCGGAAACTGACGGCGTTGCCGAAGCGCTCCGCGTTCGCCTGCACCATGTCGGTGAGGTTCTCCTCGGCAGCCACAGTGGCGGTGGCGGGGACGCTGAACTCGCGCACGTCGACCTCCGGACGATTGTTTGTTACCGGTGGGGAAACTTAGCCTGTGATTCCGGCGATACACCAGGCCGGTGGGTGGTTCCGTGACCGTGTCGTGGCACTCTTCCCACCCGTGCCGAGCGTGGACGTCGTTGACGAGACCTTTCTCGCGGTGCCTCCCGAGGTGGTGGCCGCCGCTTTCGCGGCGCCCGAGTCGTGGGCCGCGTACTGGCCCGACCTCATTCTGGACGTCTATCTCGACCGCGGCGCACAAGGGTTGCGCTGGACGGTCGCCGGCGCGTTGGTCGGCACGATGGAGGTCTGGCTGGAGCCGGTGCTCGACGGCACGCTGCTGCACTACTTCCTGCGCGCCGACCTGCGCGGCGAGGCGTCACCCAAACGGGTCCGGCAGGAGCTGCGCCGCCGCCAGTTGGCCGCCAAGGAGGTGTCGCTGGGCCTGAAGATCGTCCTGGAGGGTGGTCGGGAGCCTGGGATGCCTCCGGTGCTGCCGTAGATTTGCGACTGTGCGGGTTCACGTCGTCTCGGATGTCCACGGCAACGCCGAGGCCCTCGCCCGTGCGGGCGACGGCGCCGACGCCCTGGTGGTGCTGGGTGACCTGGTCGATTTCGTCGACTACTACGACCACGGCAAGGGCATCCTCGGCCGGGTCTTCGGCGCGGAGAAGGTCGAGGTGTTCGCCCGGTTGCGGCGCGAGCGGATGGGCGTGGAGACCGCCCGCTACGTCCGCTCCCTGTGGGACAGCCTGGACGACGCGGCGGCCGTGGTCCGGGAAGCCGTGCTGGAGCAGTACGCCGAGCTGTTCGCGGCGATGAGCGCGCCCACCTACGCGACACCCGGCAACGTGGACAGCCCCGAGCTGTGGCCGCGGTTCGCGCACGACGGCGTGCACGTGCTGGACGGGGAAACTGCGGACATCGGCGGCCTGCGCTTCGGTTTCGTCGGCGGTGCGCTGCTCGCGCCGGGGTTCGTGCGGCGGCCGGGTGCGCCCTGGTACCCGTACCTGCGCACCGAGGAGGAGTTCGGCGCGGCGCTGGCCGGCCTGGGCGAGGTGGACGTGCTGTGCACGCACATCCCGCCCGCCGTGGCCGAGCTGACCTACGACGTGGTGGCGCGCCGGCCGGAGATCGGCTCCACGTCGATGCTGAAGGTGATCGAGCGGGACCGGCCGCGCTGGTCGGTGTTCGGGCACGTGCACCAGCCGATGGCCCGCCGGATGCGGATCGGCTGGACCGAGTGCGCCAACGTCGGACACTTCCAGCGCAGCGGCACGCCGCACGTGTTGCGCTGGTGACCGCCGGGTAGCCTCCCCCGCATGGCCGACGAGTCCACCCAGTCCATCGTGATCGACGCGGCGCCTTCGGAGATCGTGGCGGTGATCGCGGACTTCGCCGCGTACCCGGACTGGGCCAACGGGGTGAAGCGCACCGAGGTGCTGGAGACCGGGGCGGACGGCTACGCGGCGCAGGTGAAGTTCAACATCGACCAGGGGCCGATCAAGGACGAGTACGTCCTGGCCTACGACGAGTGGTCCGCCGAGCGGATCTCGTGGCACCTGGTCAAGGGGCAGATGCAGAAGTCCCAGGAGGGCAGTTACGTGTTCACCTCGTCCGGCGGCTCGACCGAGGTGACCTACACGCTGTCCGTGCAGCTCGTGGTGCCGATGATCGGCCTGTTCCGGCGCAAAGCCGAGAAGATGATCATGGATACCGCGTTGAAGGAACTCAAGCGCCGGGTGGAAAACGCTGGATGAGCGCGCGGCTGCTGCTGTTCACCGGCAAGGGCGGGGTCGGCAAGACGACCCTGGCCGCCGCGACCTCCGCCGCGCTGGCCGCCGGCGGTCGTAAGGCGCTGGTCGTGTCCACGGACCCGGCGCACTCGCTGGGCGACGCGTTCGGCGTGCCGCTGGGCGCTTCGGTGACCGAACTCGACACCGGGCTGCACGCGGCCCAGATCGATCCCCGCGCGCTGGTCGACGACACGTGGCGGGAGCTGCGCGGACACCTGCGGACCGTGCTCGCCGGCGCGGGTGTGGACGAGTTGGACGCCGAAGAGCTGACCGTCCTGCCCGGCGTGGAGGAACTGCTGGCGCTGGCCGAGGTGCAGCGGCTGGCCCGCACCGGGCCGTGGGACGTGGTCGTGGTCGACTGCGGTCCGACCGCCGAGACGCTGCGGCTGCTGGCGCTGCCCGAGGCCGTCGCCTCCTACCTGGAACGGCTGTTCCCCACCCACCGCCGGGTGGTGCGCGGGCTGCTCGCCGGTCTGGCCGGCAGTTCGTCGGTGGAGAAGTGGGACGCCACCGCCGACGCGCTCGGCCGGCTCGCGGAGAGCCTGGAGCAGTTGCGCGTCCTGCTGACGTCGGAGACGACGAGCGTCCGGCTCGTGCTGACCCCGGAACGGGTGGTAGCCGCCGAAACCCGCCGCACCGTGACCGCGCTGGCGTTGCAGGGCATCCGGGTGGACGGCGTCGTGGTCAACCGCCTGGTGCCGCACCCGGGCAACGGACGCGGACCGGCGGCGACGTGGCTGCGCACGCGGCGCGCCGAGCAGGAGGCCGTGCTGGCGTCGCTCGACCTGGGTCCGCTGCGGACCGTCGAGCACCGGGCGGGCGAACCGGTCGGCCTGGCCGCCCTGCTGGAGGTCGCCGACGGCCTCTACCAGGGCGGGGACCCGCTGGACGGAGCCGGCGCGGGCGGTCCGCTGCTGGACGTGGCGCGGGTCGGTGAGGAGTACGAGCTGCGCCTCGCGCTGCCGGTCGGCGACTCGGACCTGGACCTGGCGCGGGTCGGCGACGACCTGGCGGTCACCGTGGACGGCCGGCGCAAGCTGTTCACCCTGCCGTCGCTGCTGCGGCGGTGCGCCGTGGTAGGCGCGGAACTGGACGACGCCGGGCTGGCGGTGCGGTTCCGCCCCGACCCCGACCTGTGGATGCGGTGAGGCCCGTGGACGCGAAACTCGCCGAAGAGCTGCGGCTGCTCCTGGACGCCGCCGCCGAGCGTGCGCAGCCGTTGCTGAACAAGCTCACCGAGGGCGACCACGATCCCGGGACCTGCGGCTGGTGCCCGTTGTGCAACGCGGTGGCGCTGGTGCGCGGCGACCGTTCGGAACTCGCCGCCAAGGCTGCCGAGCACGTGGCGGGCCTGATCGCCGTGCTCCGTGCCGCGTTGGCAGAACCGGTTGCTTCGTCCGCGTCGTCGGCGGAGGAGGCTCCGGCCACCGCCAAGCCGCGCGTGCAGCACATCCCGGTGGTCCGGCGGCGGACGCAGTGCTGACCGTCGGCGTCGACGTCGGCGGAACCAGCGTCCGGGCCGGCGTCGTGAACGCCGACGGAGCCGTTCTGGACACCGCCCGCGCCGCGACGCCGTCCGGTGAGGATGCGTTGGAGGAGGCCATCGGCGCGGCCGTGGCCGAAGTGGCGTCCCGGCACCGCGTCGCCGCCGTGGGGCTGGCGGTGGCGGGATTCGTCGCGCCGGACCGCCGGACCGTGCGGTTCGCGCCGCACCTGGCGTGGCGGCAGGCTCCGGTCGCGGACCGCATCGCCAAGCGGGTGGGCCTGCCGGTGGTGCTGGAACACGACGCCAACGCGGCGGCGTTGGCCGAACACCGGTTCGGGGCGGCACGCGGCGCGCGCATCGCGGCCCTGGTCGCCATCGGGACCGGCATCGGCGGGGCGCTGCTCATCGACGGCAAGGTGTTCCGAGGAGCGCACGGCGTGGCTCCCGAGTTGGGGCACCTGCGTCTGGTTCCGGACGGCAGGCCGTGCCCGTGCGGCAAGAACGGCTGCTGGGAACGCTATTGCAGCGGTACCGCCCTTACGACGACGGCCGTGGAGCTGCTGGCCCGTCATCCGGGAGTGTCGACGTTGATGGCCCGTGAAGCGCTGGGCGACTCCCGCGCCATCACCGGCCGCCGCGTGGCCGCCGCTGCCCGTGAGGGTGACCCGCTGGCCAAACGTGCCATGATCGACTTGGCGCGGTGGCTGGGGGAGGGGCTGGCGCTGGTGGCGGACGTCTACGACCCGGAGGTGGTCGTCATCGGCGGCGGCGTCTCCGAATCCGCGCCGCTGTTCCTGGACGAGGCCCGCGAACGTTATGCGTCGGTCGTCACCGGAGCCGGTCACCGGCCACTGGCCCGCATCCGCACCGCGCAACTGGGCGACGACGCCGGCATCGTCGGCGTGGCCACCCTGGCCCGGGACCTGACGGCCCCGCGCACCACCCGCAACGGCCGCCGCTGACCGGGACGGGCCGGCGCTGGTCGGCCTGCCCGTCCCGGTCGTGGTCGCTGCGGTCGGTGTTACTGGCAGACGTGGAAGTCGCCCGGTGCCACCCACGGGATGCCCGGCCAGAAGATCCGGCCGTCCAGGCGGTACTGCTTGCCCAGCACCGAGCTCCAGATCCAGCCGCCGGGGATCTCGGGGTCGTGCGGCCAGTACGCGTTCCAGATGTCGGTCTTCTCGTCGCGCCAGTAGCCGAACACGTTGTCCGGGTAGGTGGCCGGGTCGTCGCGCATGACGTAGCCCTGGTACTCGTCGCGCCGGATCCACGTCTCGCCGTTGGCGGTGGTGTCCGCGTCCGCGGCGAGGATCGCGGCGGAGGTGTGGTCGACGTGGTCGCCCTCGCGGTGGCCGATGCTGCTGTTGGTCCGGATGTAGGCGGGGTTCACGGTGGCGATGATCGACGTGAGCATCCCGGTGAACGAGGCCCGGTTGTACGGTGCCCGGCCGTCGATCGGGTGGGCGACGAAGTTGTTGTCGTGGAGCATCCGGTAGAGGTCGCCGTAGGCGTCCTGGCCGGGTTCGGTGCAGCCGCCGGACGCGCCGTGGATGAAGGTGAAGACCAGCCGCACGTTGGTGCCGTTCAGCCGGTTGGTCGCGACCTCGTGGCCGTTGAAGTACATCGGCTCGAAGGTCCACTGGTTCGGCACGCGCGCGGCGCGGGCGTACGCGGCCCGCTCACCCTGGATGCGCTGGTCGGCGTACGGCATGGCCGGCCGGTTCCACACCTCGCCCGCGGTCATGTAGACGACCCACACGTTGTAGCCGGCCTGCACGTCGGACGCGATGTCCGGGTTCATGAACAGGAGGTCGTCGTCCGGGTGGGCCACGAAACTCAGCGTCGTGGTGGCGTTGGGCGCGGCCGTGGCCACGGTTGCCGTGGCCTGGGTCATCAGCGCGCCGATGAGTGTGAGGACGGTCGGTATCGCGAAAAAGGCACGACGATTACGCATGTTCCCCCCTGCGGTCGCCGTCGACGGCACTTCGCCGTTCGGCTCGGTTGAGGGTAACTCACAAGATGCTCGCGCATACAGATTGTAATCGCCCGCCGGATGGGGTACGCCCTGCCCGCTCGGCTCACCCCGACAGTCGCCTCCCGACAGGACCGCCTCCCGACAAGGCTGCATCCCCCAGGACCTCATCCCGCCAGGACTCCTGACGGCATCCCGACAGGACCGCTGACGGCCACGCTGACGCAGAAGTCCCCGCCCGGGGGATCCCCGATTTTCATTCCACCACAGGGGTACGACAATTCCGTCGGCCGAAGCTGAGAACCGATGGCCTTCGTCTCAGCGAGGACCGGTCGGGCGTGGCCTCCGGCCCCCGATGACCATTGTCCCGGGCGGGTACGACAATTTCCGGCGGCGAAGCTGAGAGTGGGGTGGGTGCTCGGGTTCGGGCTGTTCAGAGGACTGCGCCGTCGTCCCAGCCGGAGTCGGGCGGGGGGCCGTTGCGGATGCGCAGGACGAGCCAGCCGACGCCTGAGCAGAGCACGATCAGGGCGAGTGGGGTGCCGATCTTCGCGGTCAGGCCGAACAGACCGGGGAACAGCAGGAGTACCACGCCCAGCACGATCAGCAGCAGGGCGGCGATCGTGCCGGCGCGCAGGGCGGGCAGCGGCGGTGGATCCGGGGGGATGAAGTGGTCGTCCGGGTCGTCGGGTTCGTCGTCCGGGTCGGTGTCGGCCGTCGCCACCGCGGGACGGGTCTCCGGGCGGCTCGGC
>CBHFOL010000268.1:0-11028 GCA_965995405.1 uncultured Saccharothrix sp. | reverse complement strand
GGTCGCCGTTCCGGTTCCGATCACCACGACGTCGTAGGTGTAGGTTACGGGTCAGCTCTCACGCGGTGCAGCGGCGTCCCATGGATCATGCTGTTCCTTGCGTCCGCTGGATTGACGAACATGGCACCGAGCCGTGCCCGAAGCGGTCGTCTTGCCGCGCAACGCCGCCGGGTCGCGGTCCGGGACGGAGTCGCTCGCCAGGAGGACATAAGGCGCGCAGGCCAGTGCGCAGGCCACTTCGTCCCGTTCGGCGTAGATCGCCTTCGCCGCGATGTAGGCGACCGGGTAGCGCACGTCGTCGTAGTCCTGCCCGCACAGCGTCATGCTCTTGGCCACGGCGTCGCGGCGGGTCTTGAGGAACTCGACCATCTTCGCGGCGGACTGGCCGGGCGCGGTTCCGCAGTCCTCGATGAACAGGCAGGCGTTGGCCTCCCGGTCCGGGGAGACGGCGATGCCGATGATCGCCCACGCGTAGCCCGGTCCGTCCGTGGAACCGTTCCGGATGGCGCTCTTGTTGGCGCACACGACCTGTGCGCCGGGCAGCGGCGGGTGGCGGCGTTCGCTCTTCTTGCTGTGCCCGAAGAGGCGTTCGGTGGCGTCCAGCAGCGGCCCGGCGCTGTGGAACCGGACGGGGTCGATCTTCTTGCCCCGGCTCTCGAAGAGGGCGATCTCCGCCGGGGTGAACAGGTCCTGTGAGGTGAACAGGGCTTGCTTCGGCAGTTCGGCGACGGCCAGGTCGTGCCCCCACAGCGCGCCGTTGAGGCCGCAGAACGACGACGCGGTGACCATGTTGATCTGGCCGATGTTGGCGTCGTTCGACTCGCACCGGTCGTAGGACACGATGCCCTCGGTGCCTTCGTCCAGCTCGCCGACCAGGACCTTGCCGACCGAGAGCTTCATGGTGGCGATGTAGCCGGTGCCGGCGCTGTCCAGGGATTCGTCGGTGTCGATGGGGTTGCCGTAGCCGAGGGCGTGGACGGGTTCGGAGCCGATCGCGTTGACGATCGCCCGGTCGACCCGGGAGTCGGGTGAGGCGGAGCTCTGCTGGGAGGTCATCGGAGTGTCGCCTTCCGCTGTCGGTGTGGGACGGCGTCGGGGCGGAACCCCGGTGTGCCCACGGGTGCTGCCGATACCAAGCCTGGCAGCGCGGAAGTGGACGGCAAGGTCCGTCACCCGGACTGGCAGCCAACGGGCACTTTCAGGTGGGCACTTCCCGAACCGGCGACACCGTCCGTGATGGGCGGCTGCGGAGCCCGGCATCTCGCCCTCGGATGGCCGGACGTCCCACGTGCGGGTGAACCCGGCGGGCGGGTCGCGGCACGAGCGGGTGGTGTCGTCCGCCCCAGGGAGCCGCCCCGGGCCGGTGCGGTTAGAACGGATTTCGGCTGCCGCAACCGCGAGGAGATCCCACGATGTCGGTCCGGACGTTCGACCACCGCACCACCGGGTACAGCGTGCCCCACGCCTACTGGATGGCCGAGGCGGCCAAGCTCGCCTACCAGTCGCCCGAGCAGGTCGAGCAGACCGCCCGCGACTGGGGTTTCGACCGGGTCCGCCACCACGAGACGGCCTTCCGCCCGCCGTTTCCGCTGGAGGACACCCAGGCGTACACGGCGGCCAGTGACCACATGATCGTCACCGCGTTCCGCGGCACCGAGCCGACCCAGATCAAGGACTGGCTCTCCGACTCCGCCACTCCGCCGTGGCCGGGTCCGGCCGGCCGGGGTTTCGTCCACTACGGGTTCGGCGAAGCGCTCCAGTCGATCTACCCGCAGGTCCGCGACGCCATCACGGAGTTCCGCGACAACGGCCAGACGGTCTGGTTCACCGGGCACAGCCTCGGCGGGGCACTCGCCGCGCTGGCCGGGATCCGGCTGTACTTCGAGGAGCCCCGGCTGCTCGCGGACGGCGTCTACACCTTCGGCCAGCCCCGCGTGTGCGACCGGCTGCTGGCCAAGGCGCACGACGAGGCGTTCCGCGACCGCACCCACCGGTTCGTGAACAACAACGACATCGTCCCGCAGGTGCCGCCGGAGCCGGTGTTCCACCACGTCCAGGCCATGCACTACATCGACTCCAGCGGCCGGATCCGCGACAACGTGCCCCTGTTCGGCAGTGTCACGGACCGCGTCAAGGGCCTGGCCGCGGACGTGTTCGCCCCGACCAGCGACGGCATCCGCGACCACTTCATGGACGGCTACGTCAACGCGCTGAAGAGCAACGTCGGCTGACCGCGCACGGAGCGCGTCTCACCCCGGAGTCCGGCAGGCGTGGTCGACGGCGGCCAGCACGCGGTGGTAGCCGGCCGTCGCGGACGGGACGTCGCGGTCGACGCAGACGACGCCGAAGCGTCCTATCTCCAGTGCGCCCAGCATGTAGCCCATCGCGCCGGTCCGGCCGTCGAACCGCTCGCGGTCGAGCGCCCGGATGAGCCGGTCCACGGACAGCGCCTTGTACTCCTCCCGCAACACGCGGTCGGTGGCGTAGTAGCAGCGGGGCGTGCCGTCGGGGGCGAGGTAGTCGCCGGAGTCGGTGTACTCGCCGCGGACCAGGCCCTGGAACAGGAAGTGCGGAGCCGTGCCGCCGCCCATCCGCAGGTTGATCTCCAGGGCGTGGAGCCGCCACTCGCCGCCGGTCCGGGTCGCGACGAAGTCGACGCTGGCGATACCCACCACGCCCGCGGCCGACAGCGCGCGGCCGATCCGGAGGGTGGCCTCGCGCAGCTCAGCGCGGTACTCGGCGCGGGCCGGGGCGGTGCAGCCGATGAAGATCTGCCCGGACAGCACCTGGTCGTGCGTCGACAGGACCTGCGCCCCCGCGCCGTCGACCAGCACCTGCGCCGACGGTGAGGTGCTCTCCTCGCCGCCGACGAACCGCTCCACCACCGCGCCCATGGCCCCGATCTTGCCCGCGTACTCCGCCCAGGAGTCCGGCGGCGAGGCGAAGACCGCCCGGACCGGCAGTTCCCGTTCGACCCACGCGCGCAGGCCGTCCGCCGGGGCGTCCCGGAAGGAGAACAGCACGTTGCCGCCGGCGCCGAAGCTGTCGTTGAGCTTCACCACCGCCCGGTCCACCGACGGGTCGGCGGCGCGCAGGTCGGCGAGGGCGGCCACGACGTCCGGCACGTCCCGCAGCCCGTCGTGGCCGGGTGCGACCGGGACGCCCGCCGCCGCGAACAGCCGCCGGGAGCCGGTCTTCGAGCCCAGCGGGGCCAGTTCGGGTTCGGTGGCGAACAGCGGCGCGCCCACCCGGTCGGCGAGGGTGCGCTCCAGCGGGGAGCCGTTGAACGCCACCAGGACCGACGGCCGGGCCGACCGCAGCGCCGCGACCAGGTCGGGCCGGCGCAGCACCTTCTCGGTGAGTGGGACGGGTGCCGGATCGGCGCAGTCCAGGAGGGTGAGCCGGTCCCGGCCGCAGCCGAACAGCCCGAGCGTGTAGTCCACGAGTTCCGGCGGCGGCGCGACGCTGCTGACGAACAGCACCCGCACCAGCGGGTCCCGCAGGAGGTGCAGGAAGGCGAGGAAGCGCTCCTCGTAGTGCATCACCCCGGGGATTTTCACCAGGCCGGCACCGTCGAGCGTCATGCTCGGCACGATCAGCACCGTGCGTGGGGTGTCGGCGGGCCGGAATGGATCGACTGCCCGAGCGCGGCTCACCTGGAAGGCGGAGGACCCCTCGGTTTCGTTCACCATGCGCTTCCGGTTCCTTCCTCACGGCCGTTCGCAGCGTACTGCGAACAGTGGTTGACGCCACCGTGACCGGCCGGTCACGATGAGTGAACAAGCTCCTCTCCAGTCCGTTCCCAGGGAGTCCCGGAAAAAACCAGGCACCTCAAGGGTGTCTGGCTGAGTCGTGCCCCGGTTTCCCGTTGGCACAGGAGAAGCACATGCCGAGCTCTGATCAACAGCTTGCACCGTATGGGAAAACCCTCGCCGTGGCGTTCGAGGAAGCGGCCGAACGTGTGCCCGATCGGATGGCGATCACCGCGAGTGACGGCGAGTTGACCTACCGCGGGCTGCGCGCCAGGGCGGTGGGTGTCGCGGTCGCGCTGCGGGCGGCCGGCGTGCGGCCCGGCACGCCGGTCCCGCTGCTGGTGCCCACCGGCATCGACCTGGTCGTCGGTCTCGTCGGGATCGCCCTCGCGGGCGGCGGGTACGTGCCGGTCGACCCGACGGACCCGCCGCGCCGCGTCCACGACCTGGTACGCGGCTGCGCCGCACCCGTGGTGGTGACCCGGTCCGACACCGCCCACCTGGTGCCGGATTCACCGGCCGTGCTGGTGGACGAGACCCCGCCGCACGACGGCCCGCTGCCCGGCCCGCACCCGGAGGACACCGATCTGGCCTACGTCATCCACACCTCGGGGTCGACGGGCGCGCCGAAGGGCGTCCTGGTGGAGCACCGGTCGGTGCTGCGGCTGTTCGAGTCGACGCGCGCGTGGTTCGGGTTCGACGAGAACGACGTCTGGACGTTGTTCCACGCGGTCACCTTCGACTTCTCCGTGTGGGAGGTGTGGGGCGCGCTGATACACGGGGGCCGGCTGGTCGTGGTGCCGCGCGACGTGGCGCGCGACCCTCGGCGGTTCCGGGCGCTGGTGGTGGACGAGGGGGTCACCGTGCTCAACCAGACCCCGTCGGCGCTGCGGCAGTTCGTGGACACCGGGGGCGCGCCGGACAAGCTGCGGCTGGTGGTGCTCGGCGGCGAGCGGCTGGACGTCGGGCTGCTGCGCCCGTGGTTCACCCGGCAGAGCGGCCACCGGCCGGAGGTGGTCAACATGTTCGGCATCACCGAGATCACGGTGCACGCCTCCTACCGGCCGATCACCGAGGACGATCTCGACCGGCCCCGGGTCAGCCCGATCGGCATCCCGCTGCCGGACCTGGCCTTCCACGTCCGCGACGACGGCGAGCTGTACATCAGCGGTCCGGGCGTGGCGCGCGGCTACCTCGGCCGCGACGACCTGACCGCCGAGCGGTTCGTGGACCTCGACGGCGTGCGGGCCTACCGCACGGGCGACCGGGTGCGGGAGCTGCCCGACGGCGGGTACGAGTACCTGGGCCGGGTGGACGAGCAGCTCAGCGTGCGCGGGCACCGGATCGAGCCCGCCGAGGTGGAGGCCGTCGTCGGCGCCCACCCCGAGGTGGCGGGCTGCGTGGTGACCTCGGTCGACCACGGTGCCGGCGACGTGCGGCTGGTGGCCCACGTCGTGGTGCCCGTGGACGGCACCGCCTGGGAGCGGCTGCGGCGCGGGATCGCCGAGCTGGTCGCGGAGGGGCTGCCCCGCCACATGTGGCCGTCCGCCTACCACCCGGTGAGCGCGCTTCCGTTGACCCGCAACGGGAAAGTCGACCGCACGGCGATACCCGCGGCGGTGCCCGTCGACGCCCGGGGCAACGCGGTGGTGCGGATCTGGCAGGAGGTGCTCGGCACCGACGACCCGGACCGCGACGGCGACTTCTTCGACCTCGGCGGCACGTCGCTCACGCTGGTCCGCCTGGTCACCCGCATCGAAGAGCACTTCGGCATCACCCTGGACCTGTCGGCGCTGCTCGACGGCGTCACCGTCGCCTCCCTGGCGGCGGCGGTAGACCAGGCCACCACCACGACGAAAGGCTGACCATGTCGGACTTCGCGCTCACCCCCGACGAACTGGCCGCCTTCCACGCGAACGGCTTCGCCGGCCCGTTCCCGCTCTACGACCACGACGAGATCACCAGGACCTGGCGGCGGGAACGGATCCGGCTGCTGGACCGCTCCGCCGCCGTCTACCGGGAGGAGGCCGCGAAGTCCGGGGCGACCAACATCGCCAACTACGACCGGCACCTGGACAACGACTTCCTCGCGGACCACGTGTGCGCGCCGCAGATCGTGGACCGGGTCGCCTCGATCCTCGGCCCGGACGTGCTGTGCTGGCGCACCGAGTTCTTCCCCAAGTACCCGGGCGACGAGGGCACGGACTGGCACCAGGCGGACACCTTCGCCAACGCGTCGGGCACGCCGCAGATTCTGTGGCCGGACGGGTCCGACTTCGGCGGGACCATCACCGTGTGGTGCGCGTTCACCGACGCCATGATCGACACCGGCTGCCTCCAGTTCATCCCCGGCACCCACCAGTCGATGCACTACGACGAGACCAAGCGGATGCACTACGACCCCGCCGCCGCGACCAACGTGGAGAAGGACGGTGTGCGCCGGGGCTTCTTCGGCTACGACTACCGCGAGCTCCAGATCGACCCGGACTGGAAGCCGGACGAGGCGAAGGCCAGGTCCATGGAGATGCCGGCCGGGCACTTCATCGTGTTCTGGTCGACGTTGATGCACGCCTCGCACCCGCACAGCGGCAAGACCGACCAGATGCGGATGGGGTTCGCCGCCCGCTACGTGCCGACGTCGGTGCGGGTGTACCCGGACACCGACCGGATCGAGGAGTACGGCGGGAGCATCAGCCTGGAGCGTTACGGCGCGGTGCTGGTCAGCGGCAAGAACGAGCACGAGCACAACCGGATCGCGACGCGGACGACCGGCGGTCACCCGTTCGCGGCTCGTGTCCGGTGACCGCGCTCGACGCCGTCGCCGACGTCGCGCCCCTGCTCACCGCCCTGGGCGAGCCGCGTCGGGCGGCGCTGCCGGTCGCCGCGGCCGACCCGCTGGGGCGGCTCACCTCGGCGTTGGGGCTGCCCGACATCACCGTGGTCGACGACCCGGACGGGTTGGACGCGGCCGATCTCGTGCTGACCCGGCGGCTGGCCCGGGTCGACTGGACCGCGTCCTGGGTGCCGCCCGAGCCGCCGCCCGCCCCGGTCGTGGTGACCGCGCCGGACGGTGCGCCGTTGAACTGCCACCTGGCGGGTGACGGGCCGCCGGTCGTCCTGGTGTCCGCCTGTGGAATGCCCGCCGGGCTGGTGCGGCGGTGGGTGGCGTACCTGTCGCGTGCGTACCGGGTGCTGACCTGGGAGACGCGCGGCCTGTTCGACCGTGCGCCGGGATTCGACACCCGTGGCACCGACCTCGCCACCCAGGCCGCCGACCTCGTTGCCGTGCTGGACGCGTTCGACCTGCGCGAAGCCCACGTGGTCGGGCTGTGCGGCGGCGCGCCGGTCGCGTTGGCCGCCGCCGCCGTCACCGACCGGATCGGCTCGCTGGGCCTGTGGCACGGCGATTACGAACTCGGCGACGACGCGCCCAAGACCACCCACCAGCGTGACGTCCAGGGGATGCTGGCGATGGCGGCCCGGTCCCGGGAGAAGGCGGCGGGCCTGCACGCGATGTTCCGCCGTCCGGCGGCGCTGGCGGCGCTGCGGCCCGACCTCGCCCACTACCTCTACTACCCGTACGCGACCGCCGAACTGCTGTACCGCTACGGCCTGCTCAACGGCGCGATCATGACCACCGACTGCCGTCCGCTGGCGCGGGCCGTGACGCAGCCCGCGCTGGTCGTGACCAGCCGGGCCGACACTACCGCCCACCCGGCCGGTTCGGCGTGGGTCGCCGCCGCGATGCCCCACGCACGGCTGGTGGAGCTGCCGGAGGGCGACCACCTGTCGGCCTTCGACGCGGACGCGGAGCGGCTGGCGCTGGCGGAGCGGTTCATCACCGAGACCGGGAGCCGGGCATGAACACCAAACCTCCAGCCGATGCGGTCGTCGCGGTCCGTGACGGCGTCGCCTACGTCGTCGCGGGTCCCGACCATTCGCCGCTGCACCACCGGTTGCTGGCGACGGACCTGCCGGAAGGGCTGGTGTGGCACGAGCCGGTGCCGGGCAGGCCCGTGGTGGGGACGAACCGGACCGAGATCGAGTTCCTCCACCGGGAGGTGTGGGCGGACAACGCCTACCTGCGGCACGGGATCACCCTGCCGGACGGCGCGGTGGTCGTCGACGCGGGCGCCAACATCGGGATGTTCGCGCTGTTCGCCGCCGCGCACTGCCGCGACCCGAGGATCATCGCCGTCGAACCGGGCGCGGAGGCCGCCGCCGCGCTGGCCGTGAACGCCGCCGTCCACGGTGCCCGGGTCGACATCCGTGCCGCCGCGTTGGGCGCGGTGCCGGGGGAGGCGGACTTCACCTACTACGCGGGCAACTCCGTGATGTCCGGGACGCACGCCGACACCGACGAGGACCGGGCCGTCCTGCGGGCCTACCTGGACACCGACCCGGAGGCAGCGGGTGCCGACACGGCCGCGTTGGCGGCCGAGCGCCTGCGACCGCTGACCCGGCGGGTGCCGGTGACGACCCTGGCCCAGGTGATCGGGGACCTGGAGGTCGACCTGCTCAAGGTCGACGTCGAGAAGGCCGAGTGGGAGGTGCTCGCGGGCGTCGACGAGGAGCAGTGGCCGCGGATCGCGCAGGTCGCGGTCGAGGTGCACGATCTCGACGGCAGGCTGGCCGCGACCCTGGACCTGTTGCGGGCCAAGGGGTTCGTCGTAGCACACGAGCGCTCCCCGAGGCTGGTCGGCACGCCGTGCCACACCGTCTACGCGCGCAGGCCGTCGGCCCGGCCCGGGTCCGTGCAGGTGTCCCCGCAGCCGGTGGACGTGGCGGCTGTGCTGGGGGTGGAGCGGGTCGTGTACGTGCGTGCGCCGGAGGAGGTGCCCACGGCCGCGTTCGCGAACCGCTCGGCGGCGGGCGAGGTGCTCCTGGAGGTGTGGGCCGGGCTGTTCGGTACGGAGGCGGTCCGGCCGGACGCGGATTTCTTCGCGCTGGGCGGCTCTTCGCTGACCGCCGTCCGGCTCATCGCGGCGGTGGAGGACCGGCTCGGCGCGGACGTGCTGACCCCGGACGCCGTGTTCACCACGCCCCGGCTCGCCGAACTGCTCCACGGGCTGGAACGGGGCGTGGCGTGAGCGGTCGGTCGGTGCACCTCACCGAGGAGCACGAGTCGTTCCGCGCGGAGGTCCGGGCAAACCTGGCCGCGCACATCATCGGACCACTGGCGGATTGGGACGCCGCCGCCGAGTTGCCCCGGTCGGTGTGGCGGCTGCTCGGCTCGTGGGGCTACCTCGACCTGGCGTACAGCGGGGCCGACCTGTTCCGGTCGGTCGTGCTGCTGGAGGAGTTGGGCCGCACCGGGTACAGCGGTTTCCGTGCTGCGGTCGGCGTGCACGCCTACATGGCCACGCAGTACCTGGCCGCGTACGGCAGCCCCGAGCTACGGCAGCGGTACCTCCCCGGCGCGGCCACCGGGGAGCGGATCGCCGCCTTGGCGATCACCGAGCCGCAGGCCGGTTCCGACCTGGGTGCCCTGGCGCTCGCCGCGACCGCGAAGGGGGAGTCCCTGGTGCTGGACGGCACCAAGGCCGTGGTCACCAACGGGACGACGGCGGACTTCGTCGTGGTGGCCGCCCGCACCGGCCCGGCCGACACCGGACCCACTGGCCTGTCGCTGGTGGTCGTGGACACCGACACGCCGGGCCTGACCGTCACCGCCCGCCCCACCGCCGGGTGGCGGGCCGCTGGTGTCGCGGAGCTGGAGTTCGACGGGGTGGAGGTCCCTGCGGCCAATGTCGTGGGCCGGACGGGCAGTGGCTTCTACTACCTCATGCGGGGACTGTCCTTCGAACGAGTGGTAGCCGCGGCCCTGGCGATCGGGGGCATGGACCACTGCCTGGACCTGACCCGGACCCACCTGCGTTCCCGCCACGCGTACGGCGCACCGCTGGCCGCCCTGCAATCACCCCGCCACACCATCGCCGACCTGGCCACCCGACTCTCCGCCGCCCGGCACCTGCTCTACGACACGGCCTGGCGCTTCACCCGGGGCGACCTGCCCGTGAACGAGGCCGCGATGGCGAAGCTCTACGCCACGGAACTGGCGTGCGAAGTGGCCGACCGGTGCCTGCGACTGCACGGTGTCGCGGGCTACACGCCGGATTCGCCCGTCGTACGCGCCCATCTTGAGGCCCGAGCGGCAACGGTGGCCGCAGGCCCGTCGGAGGTGATGCTCGACCTGATCGCGTCGGCGGAACTGGACCACCCCGCGCAGGTGAACCGGGAAACGCCGACCCGGACGCCGTGACGAGCCACCGGCACCCGGCCCGATCCCGGTCGCTGTGCGGCACCGGCCGTCAGTCACCGGCGTCGGGCCCGGTGCACGTGGGCATGGGTCAACCCGACCTGGTGCCGGGGTCGGGGTTGCTGCGAGACAGGGGGATCGGCGCGGTGCCGGTGCGCGCCCATTCGGCCAGGATCGTACGGTCGACGAGAATGATGCCGACCCGGGCCGCGACCTTTCGGGCATCGGACGTGAACCCCGACGTCGTCACGATCAGCGAGATGTCGGCATTGTGGTAAAGCCGGTCGGTGCCCGCGAAGAGTTGCACAGCCTTGGTGCCGACATTCCTCCGGCTGTAGCGCTTGCACTGCACCACGACCCGACTGCCGTCCGGTGCCCTGGCCACGACGTCCGCGCCCGCGTCACCCGCGCCACCGACGACGTGGACATCGACGCACCCCGACCGACGCAGGAGCCGAGCGGTCCACTGCTCGAAATCCACTCCGCTCACACCGTCGGTGACCTCGATGGCGCGGTCGCGTTCGGCTTGGAGTAATGCCTCGTGGCGGCGGGTGCGCAGCCACACCACAAGTACTGCCGCCCCCGCCGCCGACAGCGCTGCGGCTATGAGCGCGGACAGCACCGGGTACGCCCGGACGAATTCCAACAGCAGCAGCACCGCGATCCCGCCGCCGACGAGCACCAACGGTGGCGCTTTGTTCTTGGTCTGCCTGCTATTGCCACGCCTCTTGTTGCTGCGGCTATTCTTGCCACGGCGGTTCTTCTTGCGATTGCGTGGTTGCGTGGCCACCCCACCCCTCCCCTCGCCGTCGGCCAGCGTGCCCGTCGGCGGTGCAGCGGCACCAGACCCCATCGAGTGAATCCGCGGAGTCGGCCCAGCACATCCGCGGCCCGACATCGAACGCCGGTGTCGGCCATCGACATCCGCCCTCTGCGAGCCACTATCCACTTCACGTTCCGTCAAATGCGGCGGGTCGTCGTACCGTGCAGGTCGGCAATGTGCACTACGCCGTAACA
>CBHFOL010000267.1:0-11064 GCA_965995405.1 uncultured Saccharothrix sp. | reverse complement strand
GCGGCCATCGGAAACTCCTGGAAATGGAACCGGGCCGTCAGGGCGGTGGGTGAACCGCCCTGACGGCAACGGGTCCGTCGGGGCCGGGCGTGTTCGGGCTCCGGCCCCACGGACAGGTGGGTGGTCTGGTCAGCGGCCGTTCGGCAGCGGTCGGTGGTCGCGGAGCATGGCGTCCATGTCCACCGCGTAGCCGGTGGCCACCCGGGTCAGGACGTCGAGCTGGACGCGGAGGAACGTGTTCTCCGAACGCAGCCAGGTCAGCTCCGCGCGTTCGCCCTCGGTCAGGGTGGCGGCGGTCTTGTCCATGTGTGTCAACGGCTTTCGGTGTCTTCGCGGAGGGTTGAGTGCGGAGGGGTCAGCGCAGCGGGTCGAATTCGCGCAGGGCGGCGGGCTGCTTGCCGGTGGTGATCTGCTCGGCGAGCAGCCGTCCGGTGACCGGGCCGTGGGCCAGCCCCCACATGCCGTGCCCGCCGGCCACGTAGACGTTCGGCGCGCGGACCGCCCCGACGACCGGCCGCCCGTCCGGCGTGACCGGGCGCGGGCCGACCCACACGTCCGTCCGCTTGTCCCACCGGACCCCGCGCATCAGCGGACGGGCGGAGGCGATGACGGCTTCGAGCCGTGCTGTCACGCCGGGAGCGTCCGGGTCGCGGAACTCCATGGTGCCCGCGACGCGCAGCCTGCCCTGGTAGGGCGTGCACGCCACCCGCACGTCGGGCAGGTACAGCGGACCCGGGACCGGGTGCTCCACGGGCACCGAGAACGAGTAGCCCCGGCCCGCGCGCACCGGCACCCGCACACCCCACCTGTCCGCCAGCCGGGACAGCCACGCGCCGGTCGCCACGACGGCGACGTCGGCGGACACGGCCTCGCCGGCACGCGGGTGGACGGTGACGCCCTTGCTGTAGGTGCGGATGTCGTCCACCTCGAACAGCCGGAGATCGGCGCCACGGGCCAGGACCTCACGGGCGAGTGCCTGGACGAACCTGCCCGGGTCGACGTAGCGCTGGCCGTCCACCCGGACGCCCGAGGTGAGGGCGTTGGAGGCGAACGGCACGTGTTCGTGCAGCTCGTCCACGGACAGTTCGGTGTGCGCCACCGGCTGGCCCTGGTCGGCCATCCGTTGCAGCTCCCGCAGCAGGCCCTGTGCCTGGCGGGGCGTCTCGAACGCGGCCGTGATCGGGGCGTCGACGGTGGGTGCCTCCACGCCGTTGCGGGTGAGCACGTCGAACGCCTCGATGCACTCCTCGTTGAGCGGCAGGTTGGCCCGCACCGCCCGACTCCAGGACGACCAGCGGCAGTTCGCGGCGAACCGGGTCAGGAACGCCCACAGACCCGGGTCGGGCGTCAGCGGGACGTGCAGCGGCGCGGTCGGGCTGAGCAGCGACTTCAGGCCGTACCGGAGCACGTTCGGCTCGTTGAGCGGGATGGCCAGGCCGGGCGCGATCCACCCGGCGTTGCCCCACGACGCGCCGGCCGCGACGCCGGTCCGGTCGACCACGGTGACCTCGACGCCGCGCTCCTGGAGGAACCACGCGGTGGACAGCCCCACGATGCCCGCCCCGACCACGACCGCCGATCGCGGTCCGCCGTCGATGCGTTCGACGCCGGCCATGACCACCTCCAGACCCGAAAAGCACAGAGCCGAAATCTCTGTTCCGGACCAGGATGGATCGATTCGCGCGGCCGACGTGTGTCGGATCCCTACAGTCGGAGGATGGGTTTCTGTAGGTTCGCTACACCCGGTCGTCCTCGGTGGCGGCCAGGTCGATGATCATCGCCCGGCGCTTGCCGGCGTCGTCCAGGTCGAGACCGGCCACCCCGGTCATCTTGCGCAGCCGGTTGCGCACGGTGTTCTGGTGCACGCCGAGCCGGTCGCCCGCCTCCGCCAGGTCGCCTTGGGTCTCCAGCCACGCGCGCAGGGTCGCCGTGTAGTGGGTGCCATGCTCGCGGTCGTGTCGGCGCAGTTCGGCGACCGGGCCACGGGCGGGCGTCCTCCCGGCTTTCGCGGCGGCCCGGAGGCGTTGCAACAGGATGTCGTCCCACGACTCGTCGTAGGCGGGCGGTTCGGTGTCCGGGGTGCGTGCCTCGTGCAGCGCCAGGCACTCGTCGGCCTCCTGGCGGCCGGCGGGCAGGTCGACGGCCTGCGCCGTCCCGCCGATACCCGCCCAGACGGTGACCTGCGTGGGCAGTGCGGCCCGCAGCGCGGCCACCCACGTCCGGGCGGGCGACGGCTGCTCGCCGGGCAGGACGGTGTAGAGGGTGTTGCCGGACAGGGCACTGCGCCCCGGCCGTGACCAGCCGAAACCCGTGGTGGCGCGGTCGAACGCGAGCAGCAGCGCGGCGTGCCGTTCGTCGGCGACGTGGGCGCGGACCGCGATCACCCGCAGCGGCCCTGGTGGCAGTCCGAGCCTGCTGACCACGGTCGCCGCGTCCGCCGTGCCCTCCAGCAGTTGGATGACCAGGTCCGACTCGACCTGCCGCTCCAGGTCCGCGCTCGCCCGGGACCGCAGCAGGTGCAGCGCCACGGTGCGCGCTCCGTCCGCGAGCGCGGTGCGCCGGACGCCCGTCAGCGGCTCGCCGCAGGTCGTCCACACCGACCCCAGCACCTCGCGGCCGGCCCGTACCGCCACGACCATCCGTCCGGTCAGGCCGTGCTCCGGGGCGCGGGCGACGAACAGCGGCTCGTCCGAGCCGGCCAGGTGGGCGAACACCCCGCGTTGCTCGAACAGCGCCCGCAGCCCGTCCGGCGTCCGCCGTCCCAGGATCGTCTCCGACCGCGCCCGGTCGGCCTGCTGTTGCGAACTCGAATAGGCCAGCACCCGGGACCGCCGGTCCTCGATGGTCACCGCGCCGCCGACCGCGTCCGCCAGGCTGTCGGCCAGCGCGAACAGGTCCGTCGGGCCACGTCCGGATTCGGTCTCCCGGCCCTCCAGGACCAGGCCGTAGACCACTCCGGCCAGGTCGCTCCACGACACGGCCGGGTCGACCACCATGACCGCGACCGCGTCGACCGCCGTCGCCTCCCGTTCGTGCTCGGCACCGCCCCGCACCAGGACCACGGCGGCCCGTGCCGCGACCGCCCACCGGACCGCTTCGGCCACCGATTCCGCGCCTACGGCCAGGAACACGTCACCGGTCGTCGGGCGGTCGTCCGCCGGGTCGCGCACCACTACGGAGCGCAACTCCGACGAGCGCGACACGGGGCAGGCGCACAACCGCACCCCGTAGCCGCCCAGCACGTTGACCAAACGGTCCAGTCTCACCATGAGCAACCCCAATCCAGGCCGGCCACCCACGGTAACCGACTGTCCGGAGTGGACCGTGCCCGCCGGGGCGACGGCGCGTTGACGGGATTCGCTCGCCGAACGTAGGCTCGGCCCGCGCCACGACGGTGGTCGCGGGTCTCCTGTCCTCCACGATAGGTTCGTGGTGGCGGAGGTCCGTGGTGTTTCTCCAAGCGCCGGAAAAGTCGTTCCTGGGCGTCGATGTCGTGCTCGAACCGGGGCGGGTGCGGACGCCGTACGCGTTCCTGGGCATCCCGTTCGGCCCGCCCTACGGTCCCGCCGACCTGCACGTCTGCGCGGACGCGGCCCACGCGGTGCGCGCGGCGGCGCAGCGGATGGCGTACCGGGACATCGCCACCCACCACGACTTCGACCTGGACGGCCCGCTGTTCCCCGGCGGTGTGCCGACGGTGACCGACTGCGGCGACGTCATCGGCGACGTCCGGGACCCCGACGGCATCCGGGAACGCGGCGTCGGTGTCGTCGGCGCACTGGTCCGCGCGGGCCGAGTGCCGCTGGTGGTGGGCGGCCTGGACGCGATTCCGCCGATGGTGGTCGACGGGTTCACCGGCACGGAGACCGTGCACGTGCTGCACGTGGACGCGCACCTCGACTTCCGTGACGAGGTGGAGGGCGTGACCAACGGCTATTCCAGTCCGATCAGGAGGATTCGGGAACTCGCGTGCGTCGACCGGATCGTCCAGGTCGGTCTGCGGTCGGTCGGCAGCGCCCGTCCGGCCGACCTGGCCGACGCGCGGGAGGCCGGCAACCGGCTGGTGACGGCGTGGGAACTGCACGACCGGGGCGTGGCGGCGATCCTGGCCGAGCTGCCGCGCGACCGGCGGTGGGTCGTGACGATCGACTGCGACGGCCTGGACCCCAGCATCGCGCCCGGGGTCGGCTGGCCGGAGCCGGGTGGGCTGACGTATCCGCAGATCCGCACGTTGGTGGCCGGATTGGCGCGGGCGCAGCGGGTTGCCGGGTGCGTGGTGACGGAGTTCCAGCCCGCGCGGGACATCGCCGGAATGACGGCGTTGACGATCACCCGGCTGTTCATGAACATCATCGGGCTGCAACGCGATCCCTGTTGAGTCAGGCAAGGCGGATCTCGGCGGCGACGTGGCCCTGGGCACGTCGCCGCCGAGCACCTGCCGATCGATCAGTCCCAGGCCAGGGACGAGCCGCCGGCGTACTCGGTCACCCGGGTCTCGAAGAAGTTCTTCTCCTTCTTCAAATCCATCGCCTCCGACATCCACGGGAACGGGTTGTCGGTCGGACCGAACACCGGGGCCAGGCCGAGCTGCCCGCACCTCCGGTTGGTGATGAACCGCATGTACTGCTCGCACAGCTCCGCGTTCAACCCCAGCAACCCGTCCGGCATGGTGTCGCGGCCGTAGGCGATCTCCAGCTCGCACGCCTCACCCAGCATCGTCCGCACCTCCGCCTGGAACGCCTCGCTCCACAGGTGCGGGTTCTCCGCCTTGATCTGGTTGATCGAGTCGATCCCGAAGTTCAGGTGGATCGACTCGTCGCGCAGGATGTACTGGTACTGCTCGGCGATCCCCACCATCTTGTTCCGCCGCCCCAACGACAGGATCTGCGCGAACCCGGTGTAGAACCACATCCCCTCGAACACCACGTAGAACGCCACGAGATCACGCAGGAACGCCTGGTCGGTCTCCGGCGTTCCCGTCCGGAACCCGGGGTCCTCCAGGTGCTGCGTGTAGTTCAACGCCCACGCCGCCTTGTCGGTGATCGACGGCACCTCGCGGTACATGTTGAACAGCTCGCCCTCGTCCAACCCGAGCGATTCGCAGATGTACTCGAACGTGTGGGTGTGCACCGCCTCCTCGAACGCCTGCCGCAGCAGGTACTGGCGGCACTCCGGGTTGGTCAGGTGCCGGTACACCGCGAGCACGATGTTGTTGGCCACCAACGACTCCGACGTGGCGAAGAAGCCCAGGTTCCGCTTGATGGCGTGCCGCTCGGCGTCGGTCAGACCATCCGGCGAACGCCACAGCGCGATGTCGGCCTGCATCGACACCTCGGTCGGCATCCAGTGGTTCGCGCAGCCCGCCAGGTACTTCTCCCACGCCCAGTGGTACTTCAACGGCAGCAGTTGGTTCACGTCGGCCCGCGCGTTGATCATCGCCTTGTCGGCCACGTGCACGCGGCCCGCGCCGCGGTCGATGGCGCCCAGGCCGGAGGTGTCGGTGCTCACTGGCATGCCTCGCATTCGGGGTCTTCGATCGAACAGGCGACGGGGAGCGCGACGCCGGTCAGCTTGCCGTCCGTGCCCCGCAACGTGCTCTTCTCCACGTGGGTCGCGCTGGTGGAACGCAGGTAGTACGTGGTCTTCAGGCCCTTGTGCCAGGCCAGCCGGTACAGGCTGTCCAGCTCCCGACCGCTGGGCGCGGCGAGGTAGAGGTTGAGCGACTGCGCCTGGTCGATCCACTTCTGCCGACGTGACGCGGCCTCGATCAGCCAGCCCGACGAGATCTCGAACGCCGTGGCGTACAACGACTTCAGGTCGTCCGGCACCCGGTCGATCGCGGCCAGGGAACCGTCGAAGTACTTCAGGTCCGCCACCATCGCCTCGTCCCACAGGCCGCGCGCCTTCAGGTCCGCCACCAGGTGGTTGTTGAGGACCGTGAAGTCACCGGACATGTTCGACTTCACGTAGAGGTTGCGGTACAGCGGTTCGATGGACTGGCCGACCCCGCAGATGTTGGAGATGGTCGCGGTCGGGGCGATGGCCATGATGTTCGAGTTGCGCACACCGGAACGCACCCGTGCCCGCAGCGCGGACCAGTCCAAAGTGGACGAACGGTCCATGTCGAGCGAGCCGTCACGTGCGTCGGCGAGCAGCGTCACGGAGTCGATCGGCAGGATCCCCCTGCTCCACAACGACCCGTCGAACGTCTCGTACCGGCCGCGTTCCTCCGCCAGGTCCGCCGAAGCCGAGATGGCGTGATAGCTGATCACCTCCATGCTCCGGTCGGCGAACTCGACCGCCTCGGCCGACGCGTGCGCGATGCGCTGCTTGACCAACGCGTCGGTGAAACCCATCAGCCCCAGGCCGATCGGACGGTGGCGCAGGTTCGAGCGGCGGGCTTCCGGGATGGTGTAGAGGTTGATGTCGATGACGTTGTCGAGCATCCGCACGGCCGTGCGCACGGTGCGTTCCAGCCGCGGGTGGTCGATGCCGTCGGCGGTCACGTGGTTGGCCAGGTTCACCGAGCCCAGGTTGCACACGGCGACCTCGTCGGCGCTGGTGTTGAGGGTGATCTCGGTGCACAGGTTGGACGAGTGCACGACACCGACGTGCTGCTGCGGCGAACGCAGGTTGCACGGGTCCTTGAAGGTGATCCACGGGTGCCCGGTCTCGAACAACATGGTCAGCATCCGCCGCCACAGGTCGACCGCCCGCACCCGCCGGAACACCCGGACCTCGCCCCGGTCGGCCGCCGCCTCGTACGCCCGGTACTTCGCGGCGAAGTCCAGGCCGTAGGAGTCGTGCAGGTCCGGCGTCTCGTCGGGGGAGAACAGGGTCCACCCGGCGTCCGCCTCGACCCGGCGCAGGAACTCGTCCGGCACCCAGTTCGCGGTGTTCATGTCGTGCGTGCGCCGCCGGTCGTCGCCGGTGTTCTTGCGCAGGTCCAGGAATTCCTCGACGTCGATGTGCCACGTCTCCAGGTACGCGCACGCCGCGCCCTTGCGCTTGCCGCCCTGGTTGACCGCGACCGCCGTGTCGTTGGCGATCTTGAGGAACGGCACGACGCCCTGCGACCGGCCGTTGGTGCCCTTGATGTGCGCGCCCATGCCGCGTACCGGCGTCCAGTCGTTGCCCAGACCGCCGGAGTACTTCGCCAGCAGGGCGTTCTTCCGGTAGCTCTGGAAGATGCCGTCCAGGTCGTCGTCGACGGTGGTCAGGAAGCACGACGAGAGCTGCGGCCGGACCGTGCCCGAGTTGAACAGCGTCGGTGTCGAGCACATGAAGTCGAACGTCGACAGCAGTTCGTAGAACTCGATCGCCCGCCCCTCCCGGTCGTCCTCGCGCAGCGCCAGCCCCATGGCGACCCGCATGAAGAACGCCTGCGGCAGCTCGTAGCGCACGCCCCGGTCGTGCAGGAAGTACCTGTCGTACAAGGTTTGCAGGCCCAGGAAGTCGAACGCGAGGTCCCGCTCCGGCCGGATCGCGGCGGCCAGCCGGGGCACGTCGAACACTGCCAAATCCGGGTCGAGCCGGTCGACCGCCACGCCCAGCCGCACGTACGCCGGGAAGTAGTCCACATAGGACATATGCCTGCCGGTCGCCTCGACCGGACGCCCCGCCACGTGGCTCAACGCCTCACGGCGCAGCTTGTCCAGCAGCAGCCGGGCCGACACGAACGAGTAATTCGGCTCGGTCTCGACCAGCGTCCGCGCGGCCATGATCTGCGCCACGGCGAGCTCGTCGGCGGTGATCCCGTCGTAGAGGTTGCGCCGGGTCTCGGCCAGCACCGGCTCGGCGGACACGTCGGCCAGTCCGGCGCACGCCTCACCGACCACGAGCGCGACCCGCGCCCAGGCCGGCGGGCGCAACCCGCCGTCGTTCACCCGGATGTCGGGCTGCGCGGGCAGGACCTCGCGTGCCTTCGGGTGTTGCTCGATCTCGTCGGCGTCGGACGACGGAGCACCGCCGGTCGCGTCCGCCGTGCTCGTGGTTGTGGTCGACACAGCCCTCTCCTCGCGAGCCTGGACGGCCCGGAGCGCACGAGGGGGTACACCAATGGCGCGCGACAGCGCGGAGTCCATCCGTGTCGGCCCGCCCACGAGGCCCCGGACACGCGCACACCGGGTGGCGTGCGCACCGACGGCAGGTCTTCGGACTCGCGGACACCCGGCGTTGCGCACACCGGACCTACTGGCCGTCGCTTCCCACGCGGAACGCGCAGTGCTGATGACGGCGGTCGTTTCCACTCACCGCTGCGGGGCAGTCCCGGATTCGCACCGGGTTCCCTCTTGCCTCCGCACCCCTGGCGTGGGGGCGGAACCATCGACGGCGGGGACACTACATGTTGTAGATCCATTCGCAAAGCGACCCCACATGATGGGTGTTTCGCGGCACGTGCTAGGCCATGCTGGTGTACTCCCGGACCAGGCGCGCCGGAAACGCGGCAACCACCGGATGGCGTCTTGACCACGACCGCCCGGCCGGCAGGCTTGGCTGGTCCGATCGCGCGGACGCGGGGGAAGTCCGGTGGGAATCCGGCGCTGACCCGCAACGGTGTGCCGTCCGACGACGGCGAGCCCGAACACCCGCACCGCGCGTCCACCCGACTCCTGTCGTGGCTCGCGGGAAGGTCCTCCGTTCATGAGACGTGTTGTCACCGCACTGCTGTGCGGTCTGCTCCTGCTCGTCCCGTCCACCGCCTCCGCCTCATCGGCGACGCACGACCGCACGGACGCCGCCGCCGGCTGGCTGGCCCGGCAACTGGTCGACGGCGAACGGTTCGAGGCGGAGTTCGGCGGGGTGAAGTACCCCGACCAGGGTTTGACGATCGACGCGGTGTTCGCGTTCTCGGCGGCGCGCTCCGCCGACGCCTACGCCGACCGCGCGATCACGTGGCTGGCCCGGCCGGAGATCGCCGCCGGCTACCTCGGGTCGGACGGCGACGCGTACGCGGGCGCGCACGCCAAGCTGCTGCTCGCCGCCCTGGTGAAGGACCGCGACCCGGCGTCGTTCGGTGGTGTCGACCTGACCGCCGGGCTGCTCGGCCTGCTCACCCCGTCCGGCCGGTTCTCCGACCGGTCCGCGTTCGGCGACTACAGCAACGCCGTCACCCAGTCCCTGGCGCTGCTGGCGCTGGACCGCACCCCGGCGGGCGCGCCCGCGTCGGCGGTGGACTTCCTGGTCGGCACGCAGTGCCCGGACGGCGGCTTCCCGCTGGTGTTCGGCGTGCTGCCGTGCGCGAGCGACGTGGACGCGACCGCCTTCGTCACGCAGGCGTTGCACGCCACCGGGAAGTACGCCAATGCACAGCAGGGGCTGACCTGGCTGGTGGGCGTGCAGCAGGAGAACGGCGGCTTCTCGTCCGTGCCGGGTCCGCCGAACGCCAACAGCACCGGCCTGGCCGCCGAGGCGCTGTTCGCGGGCGGCCGGTTCGCCGCCGGGTTCAAGGCGCGCGGGTTCCTGAAGACGTTGCAGGTCGGCTGCTCGGGCGTGCCCGACCGTCGGGGCGCGGTCGCCTACCAGGCAACGGGATTCGACCCGGCCACCGCGACCAGGGCGACCGCGCAGGCGGTGCTGGGGCTGTCCGGCGTCGGCCTGGCGCACCTGGACGGCGGCGGCCGGGACGACGCGCCGGTCCTCGCCTGCCCCTGACCGACGACCGGTCGATGTGGTCGAACCGGCACTTCACGGTCTTCTGGGCCGGTCAGACGCTGTCCGAGCTGGGCAACGCGTTCGCACTCGTCGCGTTGCCCCTGCTGGTGCTCCACGCCACGGGTTCGGTCGCCCAGATGGGCCTGCTGACGGCGGTCGCGGGCGCCGGCTCGCTGGGCGCGGGCCTGTTCGCGGGTGTGCTGGTGGACCGGGTGGACCGACGGCGGTTGATGATCCGGTGCGACCTGGCACGCGTGGCCTTGTACGGGGCGATCCCGGTCTGCTGGCTGGTGCAGCCGCAGGTGTGGCTGCTGTACGCGGTGACGGCCGTCGCGTCGGTGGTCAACATGGTGTTCCAGGTCGCCTACGTCACGGCGGTGCCCGCGCTGGTCGACGCGGACCGGATCGTGGCGGCCAACGGGCGGCTGGAGAGCTCCAACGCGGTCTCCTACATCGCCGGTCCGCTGCTCGCGGGTGTCGTGTCCGGGGCGTTCGGGCCGGCGTCGGCGATCGCGGTCGATGCGGCGACGTTCGCGGTGTCGGCGGTGGCGCTCGCGTTCGTGCGGCTGCGTGCCGTCGAACGGCCGTCCAGGGCGCGTGACCTGCGGGCGGATTTCCTGGCCGGGTTCGGGTTCCTGTGGCGGACGCCGGTTCTGCGGTGGCTGGCGGTGCTGCTGAGCGTGATCACGTTCCTGAGCCTGGGGATGATCGACGTGTTCGTGTTCCACGTGCGGGACGGTCTCGGGCAGACCGACGGGGTGGTGGGCGTCGTGCTCGGGCTCGCGGGCGTCGGCACGGTGCTCGCGGCGGCATCGACACCGCTGCTGCGGCGCAGGTACGGGTTCGGTCCGTGCTGGCTCGGGTCCTACGTGCTGTGCGCGGCGGCGGTCGCGGTGGTGGCGTGGTCCGGTTCGACCGCCGTGGTGGCGGGCGCGGTGCTCGCCTACGCGTTCGGCATGGCGTTGGCCGGTATCTCGTCCATGTCGCTGCGCCAGGCGGTCACACCGGACCACCTGCTCGGCCGCGTGACGTCGGCGTTCTGGACGGTGCACACGGCGCTCGCACCGCTGGGCGCGGGAGCCCTGACCGCACTGGTCGCCGCGTTCGGCGTGCGGATCCCGCTGCTCGGCGCGGCGGCGGTCCTACTGCTGGTGGTCGCGGTGGGACTGTTCACGCCGATCTCGCAACGCCGGCCGGAGCGGTCGGTGGCTTGAGGTGTCCGTGGGGCCCCGGGACAGGGGCACCACCGACCCCCACACGCCAGGGCGCCCCCGGCCCCGGACACGTCGGCAGTCCTTCAACTAGTGTCGCCCCCCTACCAGAGCGTTAGGAGGCTCACTTGGTCCAGGCGTATGTCCTGATCCAGACGGAGGTCGGCAAGGCCGCCGTCGTCGCAGAGGAAGTCCGCAA
>CBHFOL010000266.1:0-11087 GCA_965995405.1 uncultured Saccharothrix sp. | reverse complement strand
TGTCGTCGTGCGTGATCTGCGCGAACATGCCCTCCCGGAGCAGGTAAGCGCGCGAGTCGCCGATGTGCACCAGCCCGAGCCGGTTGCCCGCGAACAGGATGGCCGTGAGCGTGGTGCCCATGCCCTCCAGGTCCGGGTCGCTCGTCACGAGCTCGGAGATGGCGCCGTTGCCGGCCGCGACCGCGTCGCGGAGCTTGCCGAGGAGGTCGTCGCCAGGCTCGTCGTCGTCGACGTGGGCCAGCGAGGCGATGACCACCTTGCTCGCGACTTCACCGGCGGCGTGGCCACCCATGCCGTCGGCGACTGCGAGCAGGCGAGGGCCCGCGTACACGGAGTCCTGGTTGTTGGAGCGAACCAGACCCCTGTCGCTGCGGGCCGCGTATCGAAGAACCAAGGTCATGAGCGCAGCTCGATCACCGTTTTGCCAATGCGGATCGGGGTGCCGAGAGGTACGCGCAGGGGTGCGGTGACCTTGGCTCGGTCTAGGTAGGTGCCGTTCGTGGAGCCGAGGTCCTCCACGTACCAGTCGGTACCGCGCATGGACAGCCTCGCGTGCCTGGTCGACGCGAAGTCGTCGTCCAGGACGAGAGTGGAGTCGTCAGCGCGGCCGATCAGGATCGGCCTGCCGTCGAGCGAGATGCGGGTGCCGGTCAGCGCCCCGTGGGTGACCACGAGTTGCCGAGGCGCCTTGCTTCCCCTCGCCGACTTCTCGGACCTCCGGAATCCGGGCAGACCTGACGCCCGGAGCCCTGAGGCTGCGTAGAGATCAGAGCGGACCACACGTAGGGCGGCCAGCACAAAGAGCCAGAGGAGCACGAGAAAGCCCGCTCTGGTCAGCTGCATCACCAGCTCTGGCACCGGTTGTAACCGCTCCTGCCTTGAGTGCCGTCACGCCTTCGCCCGCCTCGACCGCTAGCCCTGGGTGCGGAAGACCAGCGAGGAGTGGCCGATGCGGACGACGTCGCCTTCCGCGAGCTGCCAAGTCTGCACTGGAGTGCCGTTCACCGTGGTCCCGTTTGTCGAACCGAGATCAGCGAGCATGGCACTGTGCCCGTCCCAGGTGATCTCCAGGTGCCTCCTGGAGACCCCGGTGTCGGGCAGCCGGAAGTCCGCCTCCTGGCCGCGACCCACGACGTTGCCGCCCTGCTTGAGGTTGTAGGTGCGGTTCGAGCCGTCGTCCAGGTGCAGGGTGGCGTTCAGCTGGCGCGGGCCGGACTGCACCGCCGGCGGGGCGTAGCCCTGCGACGCGTCGGGGTAGCCGCCCTGGCCGTAGCCCTGGTCGTAACCCTGCTGGCCGTAGCCCTGCTGCTGGCCGTAACCCTGGTCGTAGCCCTGCTGGCCATAGCCCTGGTCGTAGCCCTGCTGCTGCTGTTGGCCGTAGCCCTGGTCGTAACCGGGCTGCTGGCCGTAACCCTGGTCGTAGCCCTGAGGCTGCTGGCCGTAGCCGGGCTGCTGCTGGTCGTAGCCGGGCTGGCCGTAGCCGGGCTGCTGCTGGCCGTAGCCCTGCTGGTCGTAGCCGGGTTGCTGGCCGTAGCCCTGCTGCTGGTCGTAGCCGGGCTGCTGCTGACCGTAACCCTGCTGGTCGTAGCCCTGCTGCTGGCCGTAGCCGCCCTGCGCGTAGGGGTCGTAGCCGGGCTGGCCCTGTCCTTGTCCGTAGCCGGGAGGCTGGCTCATGGATCCGTCTCCTGCGTTGCGAAGTGGTGCTGACCGTCGGCTGGCAACTTTCACGTCGGGGTCGACGGACGAGCTGGTTCGGAACTGTCCGGTGTGCAGAGCGTCGGAGCGCTCCAAGGAGACTACGACGTCACCATAGGTATCCCATCCGCTCTCTTCGAGGTGCTCCCGGATGGAGTCCCCGAGTAGCTGGGTGATGCGTAGTTCATCCTGGCCGTCACCGGCAAGCCGATCGTGGTCCTGGGGACCCAGCAGGACCTGGAAGTGGTTCGGGGCCAACAGCCTGCCACCCGCGAGCTCCCGGATGTGGACCTCCGCCTCGCGGGCGAGGGCCTGGGCGACTTCCTGCGGGACGACGCTGCCGCCGAACACACGCGCGAAGGTGTTGCCCACGATGCCTTCGAGACGGCGCTCGAAGCGCTGTACGAGGCCCACGGCAACCCTCCGACTCGGTCCGACTTCCGACCCCGATCGTATCCGGGGCGACGTGCCCGTACACGGGGCAATTGGTAACCCGGACGAGCACCGTGCTAGTGTTCTCCACGTCGCTCCGGGCGAGTGGCGGAATGGCAGACGCGCACGGTTCAGGTCCGTGTGTCCGAAAGGACGTGGGGGTTCAACTCCCCCCTCGCCCACCGAAATTGGGAATCCCCTGTCCGCAGAGTACGCGGACGGGGGATTTCTTGTTCAGTGACTCTGGGGGGCCGAGCCCCCCAGGCCCCCAGCCGGGTGGCGCTGCCCCTGTGATCCCCGCAAGGGGCGCTGCCCCTGGACCCCGCACGGGGCGCTGCCCCTGTGATCCCCGCTTGAGGCTGGGTCCTGTTTCGGTCGGGCTGGGTTGGGTTTGCGGTGTCTTGATTGGTGATGTGTGTCACTCGGGTGGGTGCGGGCCGGTTTGGGGTTGGTTCGGGCTGTGATGTGCGTTACGGGGGTGCGGGGTTACGTAGGGGCGGGTTCTCGGTCGACATCGCCTGCCGGTGTTCCCCGGTTGTCCGACGATCTGGCGGTGCTTGGGCCGGTGTTGGTGGGCGGTCGGTCGGTTTGGGGCGGTGAGCGGTCGGTGGGGTGGGGGGCATTGCGGTGGCGTGGGTCACTTCCGGGGTTCGGTTGTGGGTGCGGTGTGCACGCTGAGCACATTTTTCGGGGTGTGTGGGGTCCTCATGTCACCCGGACGGCAGCACCGCCGGGCCGAACTCCCTTCGGGCGGTATCGACCGGTTACCGATGCGTCCCGGCCGTCGATCGCAGGGGGTCCCTGAGCTGGGGGATCGTGAGGGGGGCGGGTGGTACGTCTTATGCAGAGCACGAGTCGAAACGCGGCGGGACCCGAATCCGCCGTGGTTGCCGAGGAGGCCCTGGCGTGAGCACACCAGCACGGATCGCGGACACCGGCGACGCACGGGCGCTGTCTTCCATCGCGATCCCGGTTCCGGAACTGCCCGGCTCCGTCGAGGAGTTGGCGGCCGATGCGGCGGTGCGCCTCGGTTGGCACGGGGTGGTCCTCCCCGAGATGGTGCTGATGGGCCGCAAGGTCATCGTGGTCGCCGAGCTGCTGGCCGACGCGCACGCCGAGCGGGTGTGCCTGGGCGCGGGTCCCGAGTCGGACCGCACCACCGTGTCGACCTGGGTGTGGCCCGAGATGGACGGCCGGGTGCCACCGGCCGCCGTGCGGATCATCGGTGTGCTGGCGGTCGCCCGTCATTGGCGGACGGCGCTGGCTTCGGCGGTGCCGTTCGCGCGGTTCGGCAACGCGGCGGCCGTGCTGCCCGCGTCGGTCGCGTTGACGCACGACTACCTGGGCAACTGCCTGCCGCGCGTTCGGCGGTACGGAGTTTCGGTGCTGTTGGCGGACGACGAGTGCGTGCTGTCCACGGATGTCGCCGGCCGCAACGAGACGGTGCCGGTCGAGGACACTGCTACCACGCGTTGGGTCAACGAGCTGGTGTACGAGCAGCTGCTGGCCACCGCGTCCTGATTTGAGGTCGGGCCCATGCGGGTGGTGATCGCGGGTGGGCACGGGAAGATCGCGCTGCTGACTGCCGGGTTGTTGAGCGGGCGGGGCGATTCGGTGGTTTCGCTGGTCCGCAATCCGGCGCACTTCGACGGTGTGCGTGCGGTGGGCGCGGAGCCCGTTCTGATCGATCTCGAAGCTGCTTCGGTGGATGCCGTGGTTTCGGTTGTCCGCGGGGCGGATGCGTTGGTGTTCGCGGCGGGTGCCGGGCCCGGTAGCGGGGTGGCGCGCAAGGACACCGTGGACCGGGCGGCGGCGGTCTTGTTCGCCTCGGCGGCGGAGGCTGCCGGGGTGTCGCGGTTCGTGCAGATCAGTACGCGTGGCATCGGGCGGGTTACCGGTGATGCGGTGTTCGACGCGTATCTCGTCGCCAAGGGTGCGGCTGAAGAGGATCTGCGGGCGCGGCCGTTGGCGTGGACGATCCTGCGGCCCGGTCGGCTGACGGACGAGCCGGGGACCGGGTTGGTCGCGGTGTCCGATGAGCCCGGGGTGGGGTCGGTGCCTCGGGCCGATGTGGCTGCGGTTGTGGTCGAGCTGTTGGATCGGCCCGGGACTGTGGGGCGCACTTTCGAGTTGGTGTCGGGGGATACGCCGGTTTCGGTCGTTTTCTAGCCGAGGACCCGGGTCAGGTAGTCGTTGGTGAACTTGCCGGTCGGGTCCAGTTCCGCGCGGACTCGGCGGAAGTCCTCGAACTTCGGGTAGGCGGCGGTCAGGGTTTCGGCTGTGCGGGTGTGCAGCTTGCCCCAGTGCGGACGTCCGCCGACCGAGGTCGCGATCTTCTCGAACGCGTCGAAGTACCGGCGGTACGGCATCCCGAGGTACTGGTGGACGGCGATGTACGCGGTGTCGCGGCCGTGGGCGGTGGAGAGCCAGATGTCGTCGCCCTGGGCCACCCGGACCTCCACCGGGACGATCACGCCGTGGTCCAGTTTCGGGATGGTGGCCCGCAGTTCGGTGAGGACGTGGTGGAGTTCGTGCCTGGGGACGGCGTACTCGGATTCCACGAAGCGGACCCGGCGCGGGGTCACGAAGACCTTGTGGGAGACGTCCTGGTAGACGCGTTCCGAGATCAGGTTGCCGCACAGGCGGTTGAGTCCGGGAGTGGTTGACGGGATGGCCTTGGCGATTCGGCAGACCAGGCCGAACGCGCCGTTCTCCATCACCTCGTACTCGTAGAAGTGGCGCAGGCGGGAGAGCGGGGCGGGCGGCTCGTCCACCCGGTTGTTGCGCTTGAGGATGACGTTGTCGCCGTGCGGGAACCAGTGGAACTCGACGTGGTCCTCGACGGCGGTCAGGTGGTCGAACTCCTCCAGGACGCGGTCGAGGCGGTCCGGGGATTCCTTGGCGTGCAACACGAACGCGGGGACGCAGCGGAGGGTCACGGTGCTGATCACGCCGAGCGCGCCCAGGCCGACGCGGGCCGCGTCGAACAGGTCGGGGTGGTCGGTGGGCGAGCAGTGGAGCTGTTCGCCGTTGGCGAGGACCAGGTCCAGGGCGGCGATCTGGGTGGACAGGCCGCCCAGCTTGGCCCCGGTGCCGTGGGTGCCGGTGGAGGTCGCGCCGGCGATGGTCTGGGCGTCGATGTCGCCGAGGTTGGGCATGGCCAGGCCCAGCGCGTCGAGCAGGGCGTTGAGTTGGCGGATGGTGGTGCCTGCCCGGACGGTGACCAGGTTGCCGGAGACGTTCGTGATGCCGGTCCACCGGTCCAGGTCGATCGCCGCGCCGGGGGCGACCGCGATGTCGGTGAACGAGTGGCCGCTGCCGCGTGGGCGCACGGTGGTCGCGGCGGCTACGGCCTCGCTGAGCTCGTCGGCTGTGGACGGGTGTTCCACCCGGTGCGGGTTCGCGGTCGCGGTGCGCGCCCAGTTGGTCCACGGCGTGCCCATGCCCACCTCCGGTGTGACGAGTTCCACGCACCGTAGGTGAAACGGATTCACCTTTCAAGTACCGTGAGGCCATGCAGCCCCGGAACCGACTCGACGGTGCGACGGAGGAGTTCGATCCTCCGTTCGCGATCGTCGACCTCGACGCGTTCGACCACAACGCGGACGACCTCGTGCGTCGGGCCGGTGGGAAGCCGATCCGGGTCGCCAGCAAGTCGGTCCGGGTGCGGTGGCTGCTGGAACGGGTGCTCGCGCGGCCGGGGTTCGCCGGGGTCATGTGCTACTCGCTGACCGAGGCGCTGTGGCTGTCGGCGGCGGATGTGAGCGAGGACCTGCTGGTGGCGTACCCGACGGTGGACCGGGTCGCGTTGCGGGAGTTGGCGCTGGACCCCAAGGCCCGGCGGCGGGTCACGATCATGGTGGATTCGTTGGCGCACCTGGATTTCGTGGCCCGGGTGCTGGGGCCGGGGCATCCGGAGATCCGGGTCTGCCTGGAGTTGGACGTGTCGTGGCGGCCCGCGCCCGGGTTGCACATCGGGCCTCGGCGGTCGCCCGTGCACACGGCCCGGGACGCTCAGGCGCTGGCGGAGGGGATCGTCCGGCGGGACGGGTTCCGGCTCGTCGGGGTCATGGCCTACGAGGGGCAGATCGCCGGATTGGGTGACGCGCCGCCCGGGCAGCCGGTGCGCGGGGCCGTGCTGCGGTGGATGCAGCGGCGGTCGGCCGCCGAGCTGGTGGCCCGGCGTGGGGCTGCGGTGGCGGCGGTTCGGGCGGTCGCGCCCGACGTCGAGTTCGTCAACGGAGGTGGGACGGGGAGTCTGGAGATCACCGGGGCCGATGCTTCGGTCACCGAGTTGGCGGCCGGGTCCGGGCTGGTCGGGCCGACGCTGTTCGACGGGTACCGGGGGTTTCGGCCGCGGCCGGCGGTCTTGTTCGCGTTGCCGGTGGTGCGGAGGCCCAAGCGCGGGGTGGCGACGTTGTTCTCCGGCGGGTACATCGCCTCGGGGACGGCGACCGCCGACCGGCAGCCGTCGCCATTCCTGCCGGGTGGGTTGAAGTTGTCGCCGTTGGAAGGGGCCGGGGAGGTCCAGACTCCGGTGTTGGGACGGGCGGCTGACGCGTTGCGGGTGGGCGACCGGGTGTGGTTGCGCCACGCCAAGGCGGGCGAGCCGGCCGAGCGGTTCACGCACTACCACGTCGTCAAAGGGGACGTGGTAGTGCGGACCGTGCCTACCTACCGGGGCGAGGGCCGGTCGTTCGGCTGAGCCCCGGGATGTCGGTCAGTCCGGTAGGCGGGTGGAGAGATAGCCCCTGACCAGGGCTTTTGCCTCGTCCAGGATCTTCTGGTCGCCGGCCGGGTCCTTGCGGAAGGCCAGGTTCAGCACGCCGTCGGCGGCTTCCACGGCGATCGAGATCGGCAGTTGCAGCTTGGCCAGCGGGATGTCGAACTTCGCCGAGATCATCTCGGCCAGGCGGTCCGAGATGACGGTGTTGTTGTCCCGTCTGTCGTCCAGCAGGCGCATGTCGACGACGTCGCCGAAGTGCAGTTTGCTGAACGCGGGCACCTCGCGGTGCATCGAGACGTAGACGTCGAAGATCGAGTCGACGGCGTCCCACCAGTGTTCGAGGGTGGTGGAGGTGAAGCGGCCGTCCACGGTGAGGATGAACTTCTCCAGGTTGCGCATGGTCAGCGCCTGGACGACGGCCCGCTTGTCCGGGAAGAACTGGTACAGGGAGCCGACGGCCACGCCTGCCCGCTCCGCGATCAGTGTCGTTGTCACCCCGTCGTAGCCGACCTCCTCGATGAGCGAGGCACACGCTTCGAGCATCCGCTCGACGCGCTTGGCGCTGCGCTGTTGCACCGGCTGGCGGCGCAGTGGGGTCGTACTCGTCACGGCGACTCCTGAATGACGGGGTGCGGGATTCCATAGTGCCCGGTTGTCGGTCGTCGTACTTCCAGTTGCGGCGCAACACGCCTACGATCCGAATCACTTTCATGTTTGGGAGGCTCGTGTGACCTTGCCCGACGGGTTCCTCTGGGGTGTCTCCACCTCCGCGTTCCAGATCGAGGGGGCGTTCCGGGAAGACGGGCGGGTGCCGTCCGTGTGGGACGGTTTTCCCTCGTTCGAGGGGCAGACGGCGGAAGTGGCGTGCGACCACTACCACCGGTACCGGGACGACGTGGCGTTGATGGGCGAGCTCGGGGTGGGTGCGTACCGGTTCTCGGTCGCCTGGCCCCGGGTCGGCGACCTCGGGTTCTACGACCGGCTGGTGGATTCCTTGCTGGAGGCCGGGATCGCACCCGTCGCGACGCTCTACCACTGGGACACGCCCGTCGAGGTGGAGGAGGCCGGCGGGTGGCTGAACCGGGACACGGCGTTCCGGTTCGCGGATTACGCGGCCGTGGTCGCTTCGCGGTTGGCGGATCGGGTCGCGATGTGGATCCCGGTCAACGAGCCGGCGATCCTGACGTTGCTCGGGCACGCCGTCGGGCAGCACGCGCCGGGCAAGGCGCTGCTGTACGACGCGCTGCCGGCGGCGCACCACCTCAACCTCGCGCACGGGCTGGCGGTCGGGGTGTTGCGGGGTGCCGGGGCTCGGGCGGTGGGGACGGCCAACAACCACACGCCCGCCTGGGCCGAGGCCGCTTCGGATGTCGGGGCCGCCACCTCGTATTCAGAGCTGCACAACTGGCTGTTCGCCGACCCGGTACTCGCCGGCAACTACCCGTCGGAGCTGGTCGACCGCTTGCCGATCGTGGACGGCGATCTGGCGATCACCTCGGCGGAACTCGACTTCTACGGCGTCAACTACTACAACCCGACGCGGCTGCGCGCGCCGTCGGAGGGCAACCCGCTGCCGTTCGAACTGGTCGACGTCGAGGAGTACCCGAAGACCGAGTTCGGGTGGCCGGTGGTCCCGGGCGGGCTGGAGGAGATGATCGGCGCGCTGCGTGACCGGTATCCGGGGTTGCCGCCCGTTTACGTGACCGAGAGTGGTTGCAGCTATGGGGAGCTCGACGACCAGGCCCGGATTTCGTACCTGGACGGGCACATCGCCGCCGCCGAGCGGGCCGGGGCGCGCGGGTACTTCGTGTGGTCGCTGATGGACAACTTCGAGTGGGACTCGGGTTATTCGCAGCGGTTCGGGCTGGTGCACGTCGACTACGCGACCCAGCGGCGGACTCCGCGCTCGTCGTTCGCCTGGTACCGCGACCGGATCTCGGGATGACGGCCGTCGATCCGCTCGCCGAGCCGATCGTGCCGGTGCGGCGGTCGTGGATGGGGCTGCTGTTCCTGGCGAACCTGGGTTTGTGGCTGGGGATCTACGCGCCGATCCAGGTGTTGCTGCCGCAGCAGGCGGAGTTGCTCGCCGGGACGTCCAAGGAAGCGGTGTTCGGGCTGGTCACGGGGGTTGGCGCGGTTGTCGCGCTCATTGCGAACCCGTTGATCGGGTTGTCGTCGGACCGGACCACCTCGCGGTTCGGGCGGCGGCATCCGTGGACCTTGGCCGGTGCGCTGGTCGGGGCGTCGGGGCTGGTGGTGTTGTCGACGGCCTCGTCGGTGTGGGTGATGGTGCTCGGCTGGTGTCTGGTTCAGGCCGGGTTGAACGGGATGCTGGCGTCGTTGACGTCGGCCGTGCCGGATCGGGTGCCGGTGGCGCAGCGGGCCAAGGTCGGCGGGCTGGTCGGGGTCAGCCAGATGCTCGGGACCGTGCTCGGGGCCGTCGTGGTGACGGTGGTGGTCAGCGGGCTCACCGCCGGGTATCTGGCGTGTGCGCTGGTGGTGGTGGCGGGCGCGCTGGTGTTCGTGCTGGTCACGCCCGATGCGCGGCTGTCGGTTCGGCCCGGGTTCCGGTGGCGGGAGCTGTGGGTGTCGCCGCGTCGGCACCCGGACTTCGCGTGGGCCTGGGGAACGCACTTCGCGATCAACCTGGGCAACGCGTTCGGGACGCTGTACCTGCTGTACTTCCTGGCCGACGAGGTGCACCACCCGTCGCCGGAGGACGGGCTGCTGGTGCTGATGCTGCTCTACGGCGTGGCGCTGGCCGGCGGGGCGTTCTGGTTCGGCGCGTCCTCGGACCGGCGCGGGCGGCGCAAGCCGTACGTGCTGGCGTCGTCCGGGGTGATGGCGGTGGCGGCGTTGCTGCTGGTGGCGTGGCCGACGTGGACCGCCGCGCTGATCGCCGCGCCGTTGCTGGGGGTCGGGTTCGGCGAGTACTGGGCGGTGGCGTTGGCGCTGCTGACCGAGGTGCTGCCGGCGGCCGGTGACCGGGCGAAGGATCTCGGGGTGGTGAACATCGCCAACTCGTTGCCGCAGGTCGTCGCGCCGCTGCTGACATCATTCGTGCTCGTCGGGCTGGGCGGGTACCGGGGGCTGTTCCTGGTGTCGGCGTTGGCGACGCTGTGCGGTGGTGTGTTGGTGACACGGGTTCGTTCGGTCGGATGAGGGGAGTTTCGGTGCGGTTGGCAGGACGGACCGTCGTGGTCACCGGGGCGTCGCAGGGGATCGGCGCGGCGGCCTCGGTGGCGTTGGCTCGGCGTGGCGCGGTGGTCGTACTCGTGGCGCGCGGCGCCGAAGCGCTCGAATTCGTCGTCGGACGGATCCTCGCGTTCGGCGGGCGTGCGGTCGCGGTGACCGCGGATCTCGCGGACACCGACCGGATCCGCACGCTGGCCGAGGAGATCCGGCGCGACCACGGCACACCGGACGTGCTGGTCAACAACGCGGGCGCGGGGCGGTGGCTGTTCCTGGACGAGACGCCGCCCGCCGAGCTGGACGCGATGACCGCGCTGCCGTTCACCGCCGCGATGCACCTGACCAGGGAGTTCCTGCCCGCGATGCGGGAACGCGGCTCCGGGCGGATCGTCAACGTGAACTCGCCGGTGTCCCGGCTGCCGTGGCCCGGTGCCACCGGGTACGCCGCCTCCCGGTACGCGCTGCGCGGGCTGACCGCCGCGTTGCGGCTCGACCTGCGGGGAACCGGGGTGGGGGTGAGCGAGGTCGTGCCGGGCAAGGTGAGCAGCCGGTACTTCGTGAACAACCCCGGCGCGGAGGACCGGATCCCGGGTATCGCGCGGTTCATCCCGACCGTGTCGCCGGAACGGGTGGCCGCCGAGATCGTCCGGGTGGTCGAGCGCGACCTATCGGAACGGGTGTTCCCGTGGCAGCTCAAGGCGTTCGACCTGTGCGGGCGGGTGTTCCCGGGTGTCACCGGGTACCTGACCTGGCGGACCGGCACCCGCCGCTAGAAGTGGAACCGGCCCCCGATGCCTGCGCGGGAGGTGCAGGCATCGGGGGCCGACGTGGTGCCCGCGGACCAGTGCCGGTCGGGGAGGGAAGGTGTGCACAACACCGGCCCGCGGATGTCTGTGTGTAGTTGTCGCCTGTAGTTGTGGCCGGCCGGCGGTCCGTTCGTCGCGGTCGGGGGTTCGCACGTCCCGGACCGCCGGCCAGTTAGGCGGGAGCTCGACCGTGTCGCGTCGGGGGAACGACAGGTCGGGGCCGCCCGTTAGTGGGC
>CBHFOL010000265.1:0-11131 GCA_965995405.1 uncultured Saccharothrix sp. | reverse complement strand
ACTTCGTCAACGGCGCGCAGCCGATCATCGACGAGTTCATCTCGTCCGGTGAGGCGAAGTGGGGCCAGCGGTCGGACGTCGTGCTGCTGCTGCCGCACGGCCACGAGGGCCAGGGCCCGGACCACACGTCGGGCCGCATCGAGCGCTTCCTCCAGCTGTGCGCGGAGGGCTCGATGACCATCGCGGTTCCGTCGACCCCGGCGAACTACTTCCACCTGCTGCGCCGGCACGCACTCGACGGCGTGAACCGCCCGCTGGTGGTGTTCACCCCCAAGTCGATGCTGCGGCTGAAGACGGCCACGTCGCCGGTCGAGCCGTTCATCGAGGAGCGCTTCCACTCGGTGATCGACGACCCGACGAACCCGGAGCCGCAGGGCGTCACGCGGGTGCTGCTGTGCAGCGGCAAGGTGTACTACGAGCTGGCCGCCGAGCAGGAGAAGCAGGGCCGCAAGGACACGGCGGTGGTCCGCGTCGAGCAGCTGTACCCGGTGCCGGCGCGGAAGCTGACGGAGGCGCTGGAGCGCTACCCGAACGCGACCGAGGTGCGGTGGGTGCAGGAGGAGCCGGCGAACCAGGGCGCGTGGCCGTTCCTGGGCCTGGCGCTGCCCGAGCTGCTGCCGTCGCGGTTCGCGATCAAGCGGGTGTCGCGCCGCCCGATGGCCGCGCCGTCGGCGGGTTCGTCCAAGGTGCACGAGGTCGAGCAGCGCGAGCTGATCGCGAAGGCGTTCGAGTAGGCCGTAAGACGCACGCACCCGAGCCGTCGGAACCTATCCGGTTTCCGGCGGCTCGGGCCGTTCCACGGAGGAAACATGTACTTCACCGACCGGGGCATCGAGGAACTGGAGTCCCGTCGTGGCGAGGAGGAGGTCACCCTCGCCTGGCTGGCCGACAAGCTGCGCTCGTTCGTGGACACGAACCCGGAGTTCGAGGTGGCGGTCGAACGCCTGGCCACCTACCTGGCCCGGGACGACCAGGACGACCTGGAGGACTGAGCCCGACCGGACCGGCGGTGACCTAAGGAGTGCGGTCGGGCGCGAGGTGGGCGCTGACCGGGATCACCAGCGGGGTGCCCGCCACCGGGTCCGGGATCACCTTCGCGGACAGGCCGAAGACCTCGTCCAGCAGGGGCTCGGTCAACACCTCGGACGGCGCGCCGCAGGCGATGATCCGGCCGTCGCGCATCGCCACCAGGGTGTCGGCGTAGCGGGCGGCGAGGTTCAGGTCGTGCAGGACCATCACCACGGTGGTGCCGCGGTCGGTGTGCAGGCGGTGCACGAGGTCCAGCACGTCGATCTGGTGGGCCAGGTCCAGGTAGGTGATCGGCTCGTCGAGCAGGAGCAGACCGGTGTCCTGGGCCAGGGTCATCGAGATCCACGCCCGCTGGCGCTGGCCGCCGGACAGCTGGTCCACCACCCGGTCGCCCAGGGCGTCCATGCCGGTGAGCGCCAGGGCGCGGTGGATGGCGTCCTCGTCGTCCGCCGACCACTGCCGGTACCAGCGCTGGTGCGGGTGCCGGCCGCGCGCCACCAGGTCGGCGACGGTGAGGCCCTCCGGTGCCTGCGGCGACTGGGGGAGCAGGCCGACCACCTTGGCCACCTCGCGGGTCGGCATCCGGTCGATGTGCCTGCCGTCCAGCAGGACCGCGCCGGAGGTTGGGCGCAGCAGGCGGGCCAGGGCGCGCAGCAGGGTGGACTTGCCGCAGCCGTTCGGGCCGATGATGGCGGTGACGGTGCCGTCCAGGACGTCGAGGTCCAAGCCGTCGACGATCACGCGGTCGCCGTAGCCCAGGCGCAGGTCCTGTGCCCGCAGCCGCGGCTCGGTGGGGTTCACGCTCGCGCCTCCCGGCGGCTCCGGACGAACAGGAAGATCAGGTAGGGCGCGCCGAGGATCGACGTGAGCACGCCGACCGGCAGGTCCGGGATCACCACGCGGGTCACCAGGTCCGCGCCGACCGTGAGCAGCGCGCCGAGCAGCATCGACCCGACCAGTGGCGGCTGCGCGGCGCGGGTCAGCCGCAGTGCGATCTGCGGTGTGGCCAGGGCCACGAACGTGATGGGCCCGGCCGCCGCTGTGGCGACCGCCGCCAGCGCCGCGCCCAGCAGCAAGAGCGTGCCGCGTGCCGCGTCGACCCGGATGCCCAGGCCGCGCGACGTCTCGTCGCCGAACTGGAGCCCGCCGATGGTGTGGCCGCAGACCAGTGCCACCGGCACCAGCACGGCCAGCGCGGCCAGCACCGGCACCACCGCGTTCCAGTTCGCGTCGGCGAGGCTGCCGACGATCCACGTGGTGGCGCGGGCGGCGTCGTTGACGTCGCCGATGGTCAGCAGCCAGTACACCGTGTTGTAACCGATGGCCGACAGGCCGATGCCGATCAGCACCATGCGGTAGCCGTCGATGCCGCGCCGCCACGACAGCGCGTAGAGCAGCAGCCCGGTCACCAGACCGCCGATCAGCCCGGCGAGTGGCACGCCCACCGCGCTGACCACGCCGCTGACCTGTCCCCGGTACCCGCCCAGGACGATCACCGCGACCGTCGCCGCACCCGCGCCCCACGTGATGCCGAGCACGTCCGGGCTGGCCAGCGGGTTGCGGGCGAGCGACTGGAACAGCGCGCCGGACAGCCCCAGCGCCGCGCCGACCAGCATGCCGGTCAGCGTGCGCGGCAGGCGCAGGTCGAAGATGATGCCGCGTTCGCGCGGGGTGCCGCCGCCCAGCAGGGTCTCCAGCACGTCGAGCACACCGATGTGCGAGCTGCCCAGGCCGATGTTCACCGCCGCGAACAGCACCAGCAGCAGCGCCGCGCCGACCGCCACGGCCACCGCGCGGGGCCGGACGGTCCACGCCATCGGACCCGCGGCGACGACCCTGTGGACGGACGATTTCATATCCGGGCCAGACCCTTCCGCCGGACCAGCACGATGAACACCGGGGCGCCCACGATGGCGAGCAGGATGCCGACCTCGAAGCTGTCGCCGGTCAGCACGCGGCCCAGCACGTCGGCACCCAGCAGCAGGACCGCGCCGAGCAGCGCGGAGACCGGGACCAGCCAGCGGTAATCCGGTCCGGTGACGGCTCGCGCCAAGTGCGGCACCACCAGACCCAGGAACGCGATGGGCCCGCACGCCGCGACGGCCGCGCCCACCAGCAGGGTGATCGCCGTCACGCCGAGCACTCGGGTGCGCGCCACCCGCTGGCCGAGCGCCGTCGCCACGTCCTCGCCCAGCGCCAGGGTGTTCAGGCCGCGCGTGTTGATCACCGCGAGCGCCAGCCCGAGCAGCAGGAACGGGGCGATCTGGCCGGTGATGGCGAAGTCCCGGCCCGCGATGGAGCCCACCCGCCAGAACCGGTAGATCTCCATGCCCCGCTCGTCACCCAGCACAACGGCGGCGATCAGGCCGTACAGCAGGGCGCTCACGGCGGCGCCCGCCAGCGCCAGGGTCACCGGTGTGGCACCGCGCCCGCCGACCGCGCCGAGCAGGAACACCGCGACGCTCGCGAGCAGCGCCCCCGCGAACCCGAACCAGATGAACCCGTACAGCCGGTCCACCCCGAGCACGACGACCGCGAACACCACCGCGAACGCCGCCCCCTGGGTCACGCCCAGCAGACCGGGGTCGGCCAGCGGGTTGCGGGTGTGCCCCTGCATCAGCGCGCCGGCGGCCCCGAGCGCGAGCCCGGCCAGCACCCCCAGAACGGTGCGGGGCACGCGCAGCGACCGCACGATGATGTCCGCCTCCGTCCCGTTCGGACGGACGAGCGCATCCCACACCGCACCAAGCGGAATCGCGCGGGCACCGACCGCGACGCTCGCCACGCAGACTGTGAGAAGCAGCACGGCGAGCACGACCAGGCCGACGGTCAGGCGCTGTCGGCGGCTCGACAGCCGGGCCTTGGCCACCAGCGTCACACCGGCGCTCCTGTCGTCTGTCTAACTCGGACTTCCAAATCGGACGGACGTCATCTTAGAGTCCGTTAGGGAAGCCTAACCGTAAGAGAGAGTACCGATGACGACACCTTGGCGAGCCGCCCTCGCGCTGACCGTGACCACCTGCTTCGCATTGAGCGCGTGCGGCGGAGGCGGTGACACCGCCGCGCCGTCGAGCACAGCGGGCCAGGCGGGCTTCCCGCGCACCATCGAGCACGTGATGGGGTCGGCGACGCTGAACTCGCAGCCGCAGACCGTGGCAGCGCTCGACGCCAGCTACGTCGACGCGGCGCTCGCGCTGGAGACCAAGGTCGTCGCGTACACCAAGTACCGCAACTACGACAAGCTGCCGGACTACCTCGGCGACGACCGCAAGTACGCCGAGGGCGCGCAGCAGGTCGGCTCGCTGGAGACCCCGGACGTCGAGAAGCTGTACGACATCAAGCCCGACCTGATCGTGTCCGCGAAGGTGCGGCACGAGAAGTACTACGACCAGTTCGTCAAGGTCGCGCCCACGATCTTCAGCCAGACCACGGGTGCGAGTTGGAAGGACAACATCCGGCTGCTCGGCAAGGCGCTGGGCAAGGAGGGCCTGGCCGACCGGAAGATCGGCGACTACGAGCAGCGCGCCAAGCGCATCGGCGACGCCGTCAAGTCCAAGCTCGGCCGCGACCCGAAGGTCTCGGTGGTCCGGTTCGTGGAGGGCGAGCCGACCGTGCGCCTGTACAGCAGCGCGTCCTTCCCGGGCATCGTGATGGCCGACACCGGCCTGGGCCGTCCCGACGGGCAGCCCGACGCCACGGACAAGATCTCGGTGAACCTCAGCCAGGAGGACATCGCCAAGCTGGATGCGGACGTGATCTTCGTGGCGAGCTACCAGGACGAGACGAAGAACGCCGAGGATCCCAAGGCGAAATTCCAGTCCAACCCGTTGTGGGGCACGCTGAAGGGCAAGATCGTGGACGTGCAGGACGCGACCTGGTTCACGTCGGTCAGCTTGCAGGGCGCCAACGCCATGCTCACCGACCTGGCCAACCAGTACGGCGTCCAGCCGTAGTCCGGCCGTCAACCCCAGGCGGCGGCTTCCGCCTGTGGTTGTTGTCCACTGTGGACGACAGGGGCCTTGCGTCCGCACGTCGAGGTTGGCGCTGATGAGCAGGTTTCGGACGGTGTCGCCGTACAGGGCACAGGCGTCCGTCACCATCCTGATTCGGGTAGGCCGTCCACCAGGTCGATCAGCCCAACCGCAGAGCCGCAGCCGACTCGATGAGTCCCGAGCGCTCCAATTGGGCGAGCACGTCGTCCAACGTCTCGGGCGGGTCGACCCGCTCGTCGACGATCTGCTGCACGCAGGAGTAGACGACCCGGTCGTCGATCCCGATCAGGTCGAGGATGAAGTCGTCCGGGCTCTTGGCCTCGATTCCCCACCGGGCGAGGTAGTCGGCCGGGAAGTCGGACAGGTTGGCGGTCACGATCACCTGTGCGCCGACCTTGATCGCAGCCGCGAGTACGTGTCGGTCGTCCTTGTCGGGCAGGTCCAGGCCGTCGATGAGCGGCTCATACCCGTCGACCAGGCAGTCCGCGACCGCTCCGTTGATCAACTCGCGCAGCCTCCGCCGTTTCTCCTCGGGGATCCCGCGCTTCTCGGCCAGAGCCCGATCGACCTCGTCGAGTATCCGGTCCGTCCACTTGGCCTGGACCAGACGAGCCCGGGCGACGCGGATGAGCAGGTTTCGCACGGTGTTGCCGTACAGGGCACAGGCGTCGTACACCACGACGAAGGCCATCGATCAGTCCGATCCCAACTCCTGGTCGAGCCGTGTCAGTTCGTCGACCACACGCTTGCGGGCGAGGTCGTCACGGCGCATGTAGTCCATGAGCGCCTCGAACCGCACCCGTCGATGCCGGCCCACCAGCCGGTACCCGATCTCGCCTCGTTCGAGCAGACCGATCAGGTACGGCCGCGAGACGTTCAACAGTTCGGCAGCCTGCTGCGTGGTCAACTCGGCGTTCACGGGCATGATCTGGACGCCTTGACCATTCGCCATCGCCGCGAGGATGTAGGCGAACAGCTCAACCGCCTGGCGCGGCACCACCAACGCCTCGGTGGGCCCGCTCTCCGGCAGTATCTCCAGCTCTTCGACACCGGAATCCGTCGACGCCAGGTAGTCCTTGACCCGCCGGAGTGCCCGAGCAGCCACTTCGGCATCGACAACACCCGGTGCCACCTTCGCGGCGTCCGCTCTCGTCGCCATGTCCACCACCTCTAAGCGAATTATCCGCAACAAACGCAGCATCCGCAATCGCCCGGTCGTGGAAATCCCATCAGGCGTGTACGCCGCGCGCCGGAGGTGGACAGGAGCTAGCGCACCCGCTCGCCGTTGCGCCACACCGCGTGCGTCAACGGAACGCCGGGGCGGTACGCCAGGTGGGTGATAGAGGGTGCGTCGAGCACGTGGACATCCGCACGCGCACCCACACTCAGTTGGCCGATGTCAGAGCGGTCCAACGCCAGCGCGCCGCCCCTGGTGGCCGCATACACGGCCTCCTCCACCGTCATCCGCATCTGGAGCACGGCTGTGGCAACGCAGTAGGCCATCGACGTCGTGTACGAGCTGCCCGGGTTGCAGTTACTGGCCAACGCAACCGTCGCACCCGCATCCAACAAAGCCCGCGCCGGCGGCAGGGACTGGCGGGTCGACAGGTCGCACGCCGGGAGCAGGGTGGCGACGGTGTTCGAGCCGGCCAGAGCGTCGATGTCAGCCGCGGACAGATAGGTGCAGTGGTCGACGCTCGCCGCGCCCAAGTCCACCGCCAGCCGGACACCGGGACCCTCGCCCAACTGGTTGCCGTGCACCCGCAACCCAAGCCCCTTGGCCGCAGCGGCCTTCAGGACGGCCCGGGACTGGTCCTCGTCAAACGCTCCCCGCTCACAAAACACATCAGCCCACCGCACGTGCGGCGCCACCGCATCCAGCATCTCGCCACACACCAACGACACGTACGAATCAGCATCCACACCCGGCGGCACCAAATGCGCCCCCAGGAACGTGACCTCGTCCGCATACTCCGCCGCAATCCGCGCCGAACGAAGCTCATCAACGGTGGTCAGGCCGTAGCCGGTCTTGGTCTCGACATACGTCGTGCCCTGCGCCACCGCTTCGGCCACGTGCCGCCGGATGCCGGCCGCCAACTCCTCGTCGCCCGCCGCCCGCGTCGCGTTCACCGTGATGGCGATTCCACCTGCGGTGTAAGGCTTTCCCGCCATCCGGGCCTCGAATTCGGCGGTCCGGTCGCCGGCGAACACCAGGTGCGTGTGGCTGTCCACCCAGCCCGGCAGCACCGCACGACCGGCCGCGTCGAAGACCTCGTCGGCAGCCGGTGCCGAGGACGCCGCACCCAGCCACGCCACCCGATCACCGTCCAGGACCAGCGCCGCATCGGTGAGCCGACCGGACTCCGCGTTGGTGGTCAGCTCGCCGATGTTGGTGATCAAGGTACTCATACGACCGCCTTCAGCAGCTTGCCGACGTCCCCGAGGGACTCGTGGATTCCATTGCGCGCCACCACTCTCCCGCTCACCACGACCACCCGCACGTCGGACGCGGTCGCGGTCAGCACCACCTGCTCCGGCGAAGACCCGACGGTACGCACGGAATCCAGGCCGATCGCCACCAGATCGGCCGGCGCGCCGACCTCGATCCGACCCGCCTCCGGCCAACCGATCGCAGCGTGGTTGGTCAACGCCTCCACCAACTCCGCCGGCGCGAACCGGCCGCGCTGCCCGGTCCGCAGCCGCTCGCCGTGCTCCAAACCCCGCGCCTCCAACAACGGGTCGACCACGGCGTGCTGGTCACTGCCCAGCGACAACGGGCTACCCGCGTCCTTCAACTCTCGCGCCGGACCGATGCCGTCCGCCAGGTCCGCTTCCGTGGTGGGACAGAAGCACGCCCCGGTGGCAGCCGCACCAAGCAAACTGATGTCCCTTGTGGACAAATGAGTCGCGTGCACCGCTGTCGTACGAGCAGTGAGCGCCCCGGCCTCGTCCAAAAGCTCGGTCGGCGTCAGGCCGTACGCCTCCAGGCACGCCTCGTTCTCCGCCGGTTGCTCCGACAGGTGGACATGCAGCGGCCGATCGGGGAACGCGCCGGCTACCAGCGACAACGTTTCACGTGGCACCGCGCGGACGGAGTGGATCGCCGCGCCGACCCGCGTGTTCGCGTCCTCCCGCAGCTCAGCCACCCTGGCCGCCCACCGCTCACCACTGCCGTCGGAGAACCGTTGCTGCACACCGGTAACCGGCTGACCGATACCACCGGCCAGATAGCAAGCGTCCAACAGGGTGAGCCTGATCCCGGCATCGAGCGCCGCCTGCCGCAGCGCCTCGCCCATCTCGTTTCCGCCGTTGTGCAGGTAGTGGAACTCGCCCACCGCCGTCACACCGGCCACCGCCATCTCGGCGTACACCGCCCGCGCCAACTGGAGATACCGTTCCGGCGTAAGGCTTTCCGCCAGCGCGTACATGCGTTCGCGCCACGTCCAGAACGTGCCGCCGTCGGAATGCGTCCGGCCGCGCAGGCCCCGGTGGAAGGCATGGGAGTGGGCGTTGGCGAACCCGGGCAACACCACCCCGTACAGGCGTTCACAGCCCAACGGGATGGTGTCCACTGTGGACACGGAAGCGATCTTCCCGCCGTCCACCCGGACCAGCACCCGGGACGCGATGCCGTCCGGCAACCATGCCTGCTCACACCAGAAGCTCTTCATCGGGCCAAGTGCTCCAACGTCGTCGCCAGCGCCACCACACCCGCCGCGCAGTCGTCGGCCTCGGCGAACTCCTCGGGGGCGTGGCTGATCCCGGTCGGGTTGCGCACGAACAGCATCGCGGTCGGCACGTGTCCCGCCAAGATGCCCGCGTCGTGCCCGGCACCCGTCGGCAACGCCGGCACGCCACCCAGCGCGTCCGAGATCTGCCCGGCCAGCGCACGATCGAAGATCACCGTGTCGCCGTACGACTCCTCGGTGACCTTGACCTCACAACCCTCCTCAGCAGCCGCCGAAAGAGCCGCCCCGGTGATCTCATCGACCACCGCACGGGTCCGCGCGTCGTCCGCCGCCCGCGCGTCCAACCACACGTCCACCGACGACGCGATCACGTTGGTACCACCGGGATTCGGCACGATCCGCCCCACAGTGGCCCGCGCTCCGCCGGTCGCGGCTCGACGTGCGGCCACCACCAACCGCGAAGCGGGCAGCATCGGGTCACGCCGGTCCTCGATCAGCGTCGCGCCCGCGTGGTTGCCCTCCCCGGTGAACGTGTACCGCCACCGCCCGTGCGCGAGGATCGAACTGGCCAGCCCCACCGGGACGGTCAGCCCCTTCCCCTGCTCCACGTGGAGTTCCACGAACTCCCCGATGCTCCGCAACGCGGCGTCGTCCCGCCCCATCCGCAACGGGTCGAACCCGGCCTTGTGCGCCGCCTCGCCGAACGTGACACCGTCCGGATCGGCCAGCCGGCACGCCACCTCCGGCGAGATCGCACCGGTCAACAACCGGGAGCCCAGGCAGGCCACGCCGAACCGCCCGCCCTCCTCCTCCACGAACACCACGATCGCGAACGGCCGCGCGGGCACGAACCCCTTGGCCTGCAACAGATCGACCGCCTGCAACGCCGCCACGACACCCAACGGCCCGTCAAAGGCCCCGCCACCCGGTACGGAGTCCAGGTGGCTGCCGGTGACCACGGCGTCCGGCCCCGGCGCACCCCACCACGCCCACAGGTTCCCGTTCCGGTCCGGTCGCACGTCGAGCCCACGCCGCGTGGCCTCCTCCACGAACCACGACCGCAGCTCCAGCTCGACGGAGTCGAACCCGTGCCGGGAGTACCCGCCGCGCCGCGCGTCCCGGCCGACGTCGGCGATGTCCGCGAGATCAGTCATGGTCGGCCATCGGCACGCGAACACCCTTGTCCGAAGCCACTTCCCGCGCCCGCTCGTACCCGGCGTCCACGTGCCGGATCACGCCCATGCCCGGGTCGTTGGTCAGCACGCGCTCGATCTTCTGCGCCGCCAGCTCCGTCCCGTCGGCCACGGTGACCTGCCCTGCGTGGATGGACCGCCCGATCCCGACCCCGCCGCCGTGGTGGATCGACACCCAGGTGGCACCGGAAGCCGTGTTCACCAAGGCATTCAGCAACGGCCAGTCCGCGATCGCGTCCGACCCGTCCGCCATGGCCTCGGTCTCCCGGTACGGCGAGGCGACCGAACCGCAGTCCAGGTGGTCCCGCCCGATCACGATCGGCGCGGACAGCTCACCGGACGCCACCATCTCGTTGAACTTCAACCCCGCCAGGTGTCGCTCGCCGTAGCCCAGCCAGCAGATCCGCGCCGGCAGCCCCTGGAACTCGACCCGCTCGCCCGCCATCTTGATCCACCGCGCGAGCTGCTCGTTCTCCGGGAACAGCTCCAGGATCGCCCGGTCGGTCCTGGCGATGTCGGCCGGGTCGCCGGACAGCGCCGCCCACCGGAACGGGCCCTTGCCCTCGCAGAACAACGGCCGGATGTAGGCCGGCACGAAGCCCGGGAAGTCGAACGCCCGGTCGTACCCGCCGAGCTTCGCCTCGCCGCGGATGGAGTTGCCGTAGTCGAACACCTCCGCGCCCCGGTCCTGGAACCCGACCATGGCCTCCACGTGGTCCGCCATCGACTCCCGGGACCGGTCGGTGAACTCGTCCGGCTTCTTGGCCGCGTAGTCCGACCAGTCGTCCAGCGCCACGCCCTTCGGCAGGTACGCCAACGGGTCGTGCGCCGACGTCTGGTCGGTGACGATGTCCACCGGCACCTCACGGCGCAGCAGCTCCGGCAGCACCTCGGCGGCGTTGCCGATCAGCCCAACGGACAGCGCCCGCCCCTCGGCCTTCGCCTTGAGCACGCGGGCGATCGCGTCGTCGATGTCGTCCGCGACCTCGTCCAGATAACGCGTCTCCACCCGCCGACGGGCGCGCTGCGGGTCGACCTCGATGCACAGGGCCACGCCCTCGTTCATCGTCACGGCCAACGGCTGCGCGCCACCCATCCCGCCGAGCCCGGCGGTGACCGTCAACGTCCCGCGCAACGTCCCACCGAACCGCTTGTTGGCCACGGCGGCGAACGTCTCGTAGGTGCCCTGGAGGATGCCCTGGGTGCCGATGTAGATCCACGACCCGGC
>CBHFOL010000264.1:0-11169 GCA_965995405.1 uncultured Saccharothrix sp. | reverse complement strand
CGCCCCCGTCTTGGCAGACCTTCTGAGAGTCAACTCCGTTCTCGGCGTGGACGTCTCGGCGGCGTCTCTCGAAGTGGCCAGAAGACACTTCGGGTCGGGCCGCGCCGAGTTTGCCTTGTTCGGCGAGTATGAGGCAGCCTTGAAGCTGCGCCCGGACGACCAGGACGTGTACACCCGCATCCTGTCCACCCAGGGGACGCCGCTGGCCACGCAGTTGGTCGGGCACCAGGGCGCGGTGTACCTGACGTCGTTCTCGCGTGACGGCAACACGCTGGCGACCGCGTCCTACGACGGCACCGTGCGGCTGTGGGACCTGCGTGACCCCAACAACCCCAAGCCGTTGGGGCCGCCGTTGCGCGGACACAAGAGCTGGGTGAGCTCGGCCGTGTTCAGCCCCGACGGCAACACCCTCGCCACCGCGGGCGACGACGGGAAGGTGCGGCTGTGGGACGTGCGCGACCCGAGCCGGCCGCGTGCGCTGGGGCAGCCGTTGGCCGGCAACAACGGGACCATCTACCTGGTCGCGTTCAGCCCGGACAGCCGGACCCTGGTGACCGCCAACCAGGACCACACGGCCCGGCTGTGGGACGTCGCCGACCCGGCCGCGCCGCAGCCGTTGGGCGAGCCGCTGGGGCGGCACACCGGGCAGGTGCGGTCGGTGGCGTTCAGCGGGGACGGCAGGCTGCTCGCGGTCGGGGGTGACGACCGGACGGTCGTGCTGTGGAACGTCGAGGACCGGACCGACCCGACGCCGGTCGGCGCGCCGCTGGCCGGGTTCGACGGGACCGTGCGGTCGGTCGCGTTCAGCCCGGACAGCCGCGTGCTGGCGACCGGCAGCGAGGACCGGACCGTGCGGCTGTGGGACGTGACCGACCAGTCGGCGGTCAAGCCGCTGGGCCGGCCGCTGACGGACCACACGGGTGCGGTGTGGTCGGTGGCGTTCAACCGCGACGGGCGGGTGCTGGCCACGGCGGGCAGCGACGGCACCGCACGGCTGTGGAACATGACCGACCCGGCGCACCCGGTGATCATCGGGCGGCCGTTGACGGGCCGGAACGGCACGATCTACGCGGTGGCGTTCAGCCCGGACGGGTACCGGTTGGCGACCGGCAGCCAGGACACCGCCGTGCGCCTGTGGTCGTTGCCCCGGACGGTGTTGACCGGGCACTCGGCGCGCACCGTCGGGCCGGTGTTCACGCCGGACGGGAAGCGCATGATCACCGGCAGCCGTGACCAGTCGATCCGGGTCTGGGACGTGGGTGATCCGCTTGAGCCGCGCAGCGTGCTGAACACGGTGAACGGCGACGAGTCCGGAGTGTGGGGGCTGGCGTTGAGCAGGGACGGCCGGACGCTGGCGGCGGTGAGCGACCGGTCGATGCGGCTGTGGGACCTGTCGGATCCGGATGCGATCCGTCCGTTGGGCGGGCCGGTGGAGCTCCAGACCCGGTACAGCTCGCCCATCGCCTTCAGCCCGGATGGGCGGGTGCTGGTCACCGGGGCGCAGGACGATTCGGTGCAGTTGTGGGACATCTCGGATCGCGATCGGCCACGGCGGTTGGGGAAGCCCTTGGTGGGGCACAGCGGCTACGTGCACTTCGTGGCGTTCACCCCGGACGGGAGTGCGCTGATCACCGGGAGTGCGGACCGGACGGTGCGCCTGTGGAACGTGACGGATCCGGACGCGACCCAGCCGTTGGGTCAGCCGTTGACCGGGCACGCGGGGGCGGTGCGGGCGGGCGCGATCAGCCCGGACGGGAGGACGCTGGCGACGGCGGGGGACGACAAGACGATCCGGCTGTGGGATCTGTCGGCGCCGGCGCGGGTGAAGCCGATCGGCGCGCCGCTGACGGGGCACGTGGAGGCGGCGGTGGCGATCGCGTTCAGCCCGGACGGGAAGACCCTGGCCACCGGCGGCGACGACCGGCTGATCCGGCTGTGGGACGTGCGCGACCTGATGCGTCCGCAGGCGTTGGGGCAGGCGTTGACGGGGCACGACGCGGGGTTGCACGATCTCCGGTTCTCGCCGGACGGGCGGATGATCGCGTCGACCAGCCTGGACAGCACGGTGCGGCTGTGGGACCTGGACCAGCGGCGGGCGGTGTCCCGGATCTGCGCCAAGACGAAGGGCGTGCTGCCGGAGGAGCTGTGGCGCAAACACCTGCCCCAACTCGACTACGAGCCCCCTTGCCCGTGACCTCGCCCCCGGCCGCCCGGAAACCCGAAGCCATGTGCGGCCCTGACTGCACGTAACCGCCGACTTCGCCACTTATCGTCATGGACTTCTCACTGATTGTGGCTAAGTTTCCGAATATGCGTCTACTTGGCCGGGTGGGGAGCCCGCGAGCGGCGATCACGGTGCTGACCGCGATCACCGGCGTCTACATGGCCCTCGTGGTACTGGGGAACGTCACGGACTACGAGACCAACCACGCGTTCGTGCAACACGTGCTCGCGATGGACACCACGTTCCAGTCGCCGAACACGATGTACCGCGCCATCACCAACCAGACCGTGGTGACCATTGCCTACGTGTCGATCATCGCCTGGGAGGCCCTGACCGCCGCCGTGCTCCTGACCGCCCTGCTCGCCTGGATCCGCGGCAGGACGACGGCCCGCACCCTGTCCGCCGCGGGCTGGGTCATGCAGATCCTCCTGTTCGGCGGCGGCTTCATCGCCATCGGCGGCGAGTGGTTCCAGATGTGGCAGTCGCAGACCTGGAACGGCCTGACCCCCGCCTTCCAGAACTTCACCATCGCCGCCATCGGCCTGATCCTGACCTACGCGTCCACAAAGGACAAAGCCGCCCAGCCGACCCCGACCCACCCCGCAAACCCAACATCGTAAACCCGACATCGCAACATCAACTTTATAACATCAACTTTGCAAACTTTACAAAGTTATCCATACAGGGATGCGACCGGACCTGCCCTCAGCCGTGGTCACGATGGGTGCGGTTCACCCCAGGATCTGGCGCAGCTGGTCCAGCAGCTCGGCCCGGCTCGCGCAGCCGAGGCGTTGGCGCATCCGGGCCACGTGGTGCTCCACCGTCTTCGCCGAGATGAACAACCGGTCGCCCACCTGCTTGTACGTCAGGCCCCCGACGACCAGCTCGGCCACCTCGCGCTCCCGCTCGCTGAGCTTCCCCGCGTCCACCGGCTCGGCCGGCTCGGCGGGCTTCCGAGGCGCACCCACCGGACGTCCCTGCAACAGCCGCGCGCAGTCCAGCAACCGCACCATGGCCTGCCGGTCCGACGTCCTTATCGCCGCCTGCCCTGCCAGCCGCGCCGCGTCCCACCACTGCCCCACCGCGTGCAGCCCCCGGGCAGCCCCCTCGACCAGGTCCGCGTCCACCTTGCCCGCCACCACGTCCAGCCAGCTCTCCGCCGCCGTGGACAGCACCGCGCAATACCGACTCCGCCCGGCACACGACGACAACGCCGCCGCGTGCTCCTCCGCCACCGATGTCTCCTCCGCGATCACCGCCGCGTGCAACAGGCTCCACCGCAGCGGAACCGCCCACAGCGGCGGATCGCCCAACTGGTGCAACAGATTCCGGGCCGCCGCCAAGTGCGGTGCCAAGCGGTGCTGGTCGCGCAGCCGGGCCGCCGCCGCGGCGAACTCGCCCAACGGCAGGAACGTGTACAGGTCCACCGGATGCCGCAGCACCGCCTCGCAAGCCTGCTCCCACGTCCGCTTCAACGTCGCCAGATCGCTGTTGCGCCGGGCGATCCCCACCTCCAGCGCCACCGCGAAGATCCAGTCCCGCGGCTCCAACGGCCGCCCGACCTTTCGCAACGCCACCAGGGTTTCCCGCGCCTGCCCCAGATTCCCGCGCACCATGGCGATCCACGCCCGCAACAGCCGATGCCGCACAGCCATCAAAGCACCGCCCGACGACGTCGCCATGGCCCGGTCCAGCACCGACTCCGCGACAGCGAGCTCACCGCTGTGCAACGCCACCAAAGCCGCCAACGCCGCCGGCGTGTCGGGCAGCAACACCGCCTGCCCGGCCGGCTCCAGCAACCCGGCCGCACGGACCAAAGTGGACAGTGCCGCCGTAGTCGCCCCGGACACGGACTCAACCACACCCTGCGCCATCAGCGACGCGGCACCGTCGAGCATGGTCGGCGGCGCGACGGGCAGCGCCCCGGACGGCACCCGCCCCGTCCCCACCAGCCCCACCACCGCGAACGCCGTGGACGTCGCACTCGACGACCACCGGTGCAGCTCCGTGCTCCGCGCCAACTGCCCCCGGTGCGCCAACGCGATCGCCGCGACCTCCGCCGCCGGACCGCGATGTTCCCCCTCCCCACCGGAGATCACCTGGTCCGCCAGCCGCAGCGCGGCATCCAGGTCACCGGCCATCGCCGACGCCGTCGCCCGCCGGACGGCCACCGCGGCATCCGGACTCCCCACCTCAGCCAGCAGCCGGGCCGACAGCGCCGGGTCCGTCGACAGCGCTTCCTGCGCCGCGGCCTGGAAAGCAGCCGCCACCACGGGCCCGCCGACGCCCGTGCCCAGCAACGGCCGCACCAGGTCCAGCACCGGACCACCCGACCGCAGCTGCGACTCCGCCAACCGCTGCCGCACCGCGATCCGCCGGTCCGCCCGGCACAGCGCCGCCACCGCCGTCCGCGCGATCGGCAGCAACGTCCCGTCCGCCGCCAGCAATCCGGTGGCCCGACCCGCCTCGATCACCTCGCCCACGGCGTCGGAGTCCTTGTCCAGCAACGCTCCCAGCAGGTCCAGCCGCAACGCCGCCCCGGCCTCGGCGGCGAGCAGGAACTTCTGCACGTCCGGTTCCAGCCAGTCCAGGTCGGCCCGGAACGACGCCACCACCTCCGGCGTGACCTCGGCGGACGTCAGGCCGGACAGCCGCGCCACGAACCTGGGCACTCCCCCGGTCTGCTGGTGCACGAAGTCCGCCAGCCCGCGACCGGCGGCGGGCAGCACGGCCCGCACCTGCTCCCGGCTGAACGGCGCGGGCATCAACGGCGGGCGCACGCGTCCCAACGACTCGGCCAGCGCCGCCAGCGCCCGCGTCCGGGGCCACGGCCGGTAGGCGACGACGATCCGGGTTTTCCCCTGCTCCACCAGGGCACGCAGCGCCAGCAGCTCCCCGTCGCCCAACAGCTGGGCGTCGTCCACGACGGTCGCCTCGACCCCGGCCTCCCGGTACGCCCGCTCGACCTCCCGCAGCACGGTGGTCTTCCCGTACCCGCCGGGCGCGAGGATCCCCAGTCTCAGCACGGCCTCCGGCTCGGCTGCGATGGCCGCCAGCACCTGGCGGGCCGAGTCGTCCAGCAACGGGCGGTCGGAAGTCATGCGCAGGCTCAACGGCCGTCCTCTTGGTCGCGGTCACGGGAACGCCCGGTCGCCGCGCGCACCAGCCGCTTGACGGTGCGCCGGGCCGGCAGGTCGAGCGGGCTGATGTCGATCGGCGGACGGGGCGGCGGCGCGGTGGACTCGTCTTCGTCGAACGAGGACTCTCCCACCGGGAACCTCAGCAGCGGGTCGTCGTCACGCACCAGCACCGAGGTCTCGATGGGCTCCGGCTCGTCCGGTCCGAGCAACATGTGCCGCCCGGCCAGCGCGGCCCCCTTCACGGTGGACGTCTCCGGCGCGGCCTCGAACACGACCCGTCCGGGCAGCAACGAGGAGATCAGCGGGATCCGCGCGCTGCCGCCCACCAGCACGGTCGCCTCCAGCGGAGTCCCGCCCACGACCCGTTGGAACACGGACACGGCCTGCTCGACGTGCGGCCGGACCAGTTCCTCGAACCGCGCCCGGCTCAACGGCACCTCGATCGGCCCGGACGGCAGGTGCACCGGTAAGAGCGTCTCGAAAGTGCCGGACAGCAGGCGTTTCGCGGCCTCGCAGTCCCGCCGCAGCCGCGCGTGCAGGCCACGGGTGCGCGGGTCCTCGGGGTCCAGCGCCGTGAAGTCCCGCCCCAGCGCGGTCCGGACGTGCTCGAACACCAGGTCGTCGAAGTCCGCGCCGGCCGCCTGGTCGACCCCGTCCGCCCAGCCGGCCAGCTCGAACGGCGGGCGCACCACGGCGGCGGAGAACGCGTGGCTGCCCAGGCCGAACACGCCGACCGGTCCCCGGCCGGAGAACGTCGCGGCGGCGGCCACGGGTTCCGCGAGCAGCGTCACGTCCGCCAGCCCGACCGCCCGGAGTGCCTGGTGCATCAGGCTTTTCGCGTGCGGGCCCCAGCCCGCCGGGTGGGTCAGCACGATCCGCTCGGCCGGTTCGCCCTCCCGTTCGGCAACCTCCCCGGCCACCCACATCACCATCAGCGCGGTGAGCTCCTCGGCCGGGTACCACGCGGTGCCGAGCGCGACCGGCACCTCGTCGCCGACCCGTCGGGAGAACCCGACCGCCGTCCAGCGCGGGTCGCCCGGCTCGCCCACCGCGAACGCGCCGTCGGCGGTGAGCTGCAACGCGGACGCGACGCCGCCGCCGGGGCCGCCGAGCGCGACGGGTTCGGGTTCGGCGCGGCCGGCACCGCCCAGCCGGCACACGGCGGCGGCGGTGCGGGTGGTGCCCACGTCGACCCCGAGGACGTACGGCAACTCGGGGCCTCCTCAACTCGTCCGGTCGCGGGTAACGGGTCCCAGTACGTACAGGGCCTGACGAGGGGTCACAAGCAGATCCCCTAACCCCCTAGGGAGTGAACGAGAACCACCCCATCGTGGTTGCGGCATCTACGGGGAGTAATCCCCGATGGCGAAGGATCCCCCGGTCAATACCTTGATCACCACGGCCGGACCCACCCCTGCCGGTCCTGCCTCCCGCGACCGATTCGACCAGGAGACATCCATCATGGGCACCAGCCCCACCACGTTGCACGACTTCGTCCTCGATCTGCTGAGCAACCCCGCCGCGCTGGCCGACTTCCAGGCCGACGCCGAGGGGACCTTGGCCGCCGCGGGCCTGAGCGACATCAGCGCTCTGGACGTGCAGGAGGTCCTGCCGCTGGTTCTGGACTACGTGCCCGCCGGGAGCCTGCCCGCTCTCGACGGCACTTCGTTCAACGACCTCCCGCTGGACGCGGTGGACGCCACCGGCGCCATCGACCAGTTGCAGGCCGTGACCCGGCAGCTGGCCCTCTCGGGCGTGTCCGGCACGTCCGACGTGAACCTGGCGGCGGCGGGCGCGCTGAGCGCCGACGCCAACGGCCTCCAGCTCTTCGGCGGCTTCTCGGGCTGGGGCGTGGCGGACACCGTCGGTTCCGTCGACGCGTCCGTGTCGGGTGATTTCTCCGCGGTGGGCGACGTGGCGCACTCCCTGGACGCCACGTTGTCCACCGCCTCCAACCTGTCCGGCACCGCGACCGGCACCCTGGACGGCTCGTTCGCCGGCGGGGTCACCGACTCGCTGCCGGGCGTGGACGGGCTGCCCGTCCCCGCGCTCGGCGGGCTCGACGTCGACTCGCTGACCGGCGTGGTCAACGGCGTGACCGGCGGTGTCACCGGCAACCTCCTCGGCCAGGCGACCCACAACGTCGGCGGCCTGCTCGACCCGTCCCACGCGGCCGACGCGCTGAACCTCAACGGCGTGTCGGCGCTCCCCGACCGCCCGCTGACCCCGGAGAACGTGGTCGACACGGTGGAGGACACCGGTCACCACGCGGGCGTGGGCGGCCTCCTCGGCCAGGTCGGCGGCGTCAACGTGCCGCTGCTGGGCGTCGGCCTCGGTGACGTGCCGGTCGTCGGCGGCGGCGACATCAGCGACGCGCTGTTCTAGAACCAGATCCACCGCCCGGAGGCCGGTCCTGTGCCAGACAGGGCCGGCCCTCTCTTTCACCTCACTGGGTGAATACAGCACACTCTTCCGAGTGATGTCCGCACCGTGGCTCGACGTGCTAGACGACACGATCCGGTCCTGCGCCGCCCACAACCGGCCGGACCTGGCCGAACGGCTGCGCGAGAAGCGGTCCCGGCAGCTCGACCCGAAACTGCGGGTGCTCGTGCTGGGCGAACCGAGACAGGGCAAGAGCCAGCTGGTCAACGCCATGGTCAACGCCCCGGTGTGCGCGGTCGGCGACGACGTGACCACCACCGTGCCGACCTTCGTGCAGCACGCCGAGACGCCCAGCGCCGCCCTCGTGCGGACGATCGCGAACACGCCGACCGAACGCATCCCGGTGCCGCTCGACCAGCTGGCCGGCCAGATCAGCGCCGGCCACACCGGGGAACTGGTCCGGGCCGAGGTCGGCCTGCCGCGCGCGTTGCTCACGTCCGGCCTGGTGCTGATCGACACGCCCGGCGTCGGCGACCTGCGGCCCGCGCACACTGCCGGCACGTTCGCCGCGCTGCTCCAGGCGGACGCCGTGCTCATGGTGTCCGACGCGACCGCCGAGCTGGCCGCGTCCGAGCTGGAGCTGCTCAAGCAGGTCATGACGTCCTGCCCGAACGTCATCGTGGTGCTCACCAAGATCGACATCGCGGCGCAGTGGCGGCGGGTCGTGGAGCGCAACCGGGCCCACCTGGCGCGGGCGGGCGTGCCGGCCAAGCTGATCCCGGTGTCGGCCGCGCTGCGGCTGCGGGCCGCGAAGACCGGCGACAAGGCGCTCAACGCCGAGTCCGGCTTCCCGGAGCTGCTGGCGTGCGTGCAGCGGGACATCATCGCCGCCGCCGACCTGCTGGCCCGCCGCACGGTCGCGGTGACCGCGGCGTCCGCGGTGAAACAGCTGGTCACGCCGGTCCGCGAGGAGCTCGACGGCCGGAGCTCACCGGTCGCGGTCGCCAAGCTGAACGAGGCCCAGCGCCGCGTCGACGAGCTGCGCCGGCGGTCCGCGCGCTGGCAGACCGTGCTGGCCGACGAGATGGCGGACCTGGTGTCCGACATCGAGTACGACCTGCGCGACCGGACCCGGCGCATCCTGCACGAGGTGGACCGGACGTTCGAGACGGCCGACCCGGCGCGCGGCTGGGACCGGTTCGAGGACTGGCTGGAGGACAACCTCACCGAGGCCGCCGCGACGAACTTCTCCTGGCTGCTGGACCGGTCGCGGTGGGTCGCGGAGAAGGTCGCCCGGTCGTTCCCGGTGCACCGGGAGGACCTGCTGCCGGAATCGGTGTTCCCGGCCGACGTGCTGGCCGGGGTGTCCAAACTGGACAAACCGGTGATCGAGCGGTTCACGGTGAGCCAGAAGCTGTTCACCGGCCTGCGCGGCTCGTACGGCGGCGTGCTGATGCTCGGCCTGGTCACCAGCCTGGCCGGGATGCCGCTGATCAACGTGATCTCGCTGGGCGCGGGCGCGCTGTTCGGCGGCAAGTCGATCCTGGACGAGAGCGACCAGCGCCTGAAACGCAGGCAGGCCGCCGCCCGGATCGCGGCGCAGCGGCACGTGGACGACTTCTTCATCAAGTTCAGCAAGGACTTCCGGGACGCGGCCCGGCACATCCAGCGCAGTCTGCGCAACCACTTCAGCACGTTGGCCGACGAACTCCAGGAGACGCTGCTGGAGTCCGCCCGCAGCGCGCGCCGCGCCGTGCAGGACGACACCACCGAGCGCGAGCGCCGGGCCCGGGAGGCGAAACAGGAGCTCGACCGGCTCGGCCGGCTCTACCAACGGGTTCAGGCGCTCGGCCGGACCCCGACGCTGGGGATCACCGCGTGACGCTCGCCGACGAGGTGTGGGTGCTGCTGGACGAGGCGCTCGCGCTCTACCGGGACAGTCCGCGCGCCGTGGCGTGGCTGCGCGGCCACCAGGCGCGGTTCGCCGAGCCGGTGCGGGTGGCGGTGGCGGGTGCCGCGCGGACCGGGAAGTCGACGCTGGCCAGTGCGTTGATCGGCGAGGAGTTCGTGCCCACCGGGGCGTTCGTGTGGTACCGGGACGGGGAACGGCCGCGGGCTTCCGTGGGGCCGCACGAGGTGCCGATCGCGCGGCGGGACGGGCGGGCGTTCGTGGACGCCGGGGACGCGGAGCGGGTCGACGTGGAGTGGCCGTCGCGGTCGTTGCGGGACTTGACGTTGATCGACACCCCGGCGGGCGCGGCGGTCGAGCAGGTGTACGGCGAGGCGGATGCCGTGCTGTACCTGACCCGGCACGTGCACAGTTCGGACCTGCGGTACCTGCGGACCGCGCACGACCACCCGGTGGCCCGCGCCGCGCCGGTGAACACCGTGCTGGTGCTGGCGCGGGCGGACGAGGTCGGGGGCGGGCGGATCGACGCGCTGTCGTCGGCGAAGCAGATCGCGCGGCGGTACCGGCGTGAGGCGCAGGTGCGGCCGTTGTGCCAGAACGTGGTCGCGGTGGCCGGGCTGCTCGCGGTGACGGCGCGGACGTTGCGGGCGGAGGAGTTCGCGGCGCTGGCGTCGCTGGCTTCGTTGGCGCGTACCGAGTTGGAGGAGCACCTGCTGTCGGCGGATCGGTTCGTCGGTGACGACTTCCCGGTGCGGCTGGACGCGGCGGTGCGGCGGGCGTTGGTGGAGCGGTTCGGGATTTTCGGGGTGCGGCTGACCACCACGTTGATCCGGCAGGGGTTCGACACGCAGGTCAAGCTGACCGGGCAGTTGGTGCAGCGCAGTGGGCTGGGTGAGCTGCGGGGGGCGATCGGGGCTTGTTTCGTGGAGCGGGGGGACGTGTTGAAGGCCCGGTCGGCGTTGCTGGGGCTGGATGTGGTGCTGCGGAACGAGCCTCGGCCTGGGGTGGTTGGGCTGGTGGCCGGGGTGGAGCGGATTCTGGCTTCGGCGCACGACTTCCGGGAGTTGCGGTTGTTGGCGGCGTTGCAGGGTGGTCGGGTCGGGTTGCCCGAGGGGGCGGCTGCGGAGGCCGCCCGGTTGGTCGGGGGGTCGGGGACGAATCTGTTGGCACGGTTGGGGATGGAGTACGAGCCCGGCGAGGGCGAGTTGCGGCACGTCGTGCTGGATGTGTTGGGGCGGTGGCGGGAGGAGGCCGCGAACCCGGCGCTGGACCACGGGCGGCGGCGTGCGGCAGGGGTGGTTGTCCGTAGTTGTGAGGGGATGCTGGCCGGGCTCGGCTGAACCCGGGTTCAGCCCAGTGCTTCGGCGACGGTGCGGACGGCGGCGGACGGCGTGCGGCGGGGGTCGGTGACCAGGAACAGGGTGCTGTCCGGTAGTTCCCGGACGCGGTGCAGGGTGCCGGCGTCGAGTTGCTCGGTGACCGCGACCCGGGGCAGCACCGTCCAGCCCAGGCCC
>CBHFOL010000263.1:0-11214 GCA_965995405.1 uncultured Saccharothrix sp. | reverse complement strand
CCGGTGTTCCGGTACCGGGCGAACGCCTCCGACCGGTACAACCTCCTCCGGAACTACCGGGCGAAGAAGGACGTGACCGTCAGCGGGTCCCCCCGCGGGACGGCCCCCGACGCCCTGCCATACTACCTCCTCATCTACGGCCCGCCACCCGGCCCGTCGGGCGCGGGGGCGGCGGTGGCGTTCCCTGACAACGAATGTGCCGCCGCGATCGCGAGCGCCGCCACCATGCCCGTGAGGCGGGTGATTCGGGTCAACTCCACGGTGATTTCCCCTTCGGGTGAATTCCGAATTACGAACCTGTGTGGTCTTTGGTTCGGGAATCCGAACCGCCATCGAATGTGCGGCCCTCACTCTGCCACACGCAACACCGGACATCTACTTATTCCACGCTGGTCGGATATTCGAGGCCGGTCGCGTGTCCGGTGCGACGAATGGCGTATCGACACGTGTGGGCGGACCACCCCGAAGTGTGGGCGGCTCACGTGCACGCCGGCCCATGGCGGCCATCGTCCACTGTCGGGCAGTCGGTGCGGTACAACTGGGTCGGTGCGAGCAGAACGTGCGCGGGCGGCGGTCACAGACCGCGTCCGGAACGCGCCGGACGACTTCCTACAGGCCATCGGCAACGACCCGGCAGGCTGGATCGCCTTGGTCGAAAACGCACTCGACGAATCCACTGTGGACAGACCACTGCTCGACGCGGCGGCTGCACTGATGCGGTTCACGCTCGCCGAGATTTCTCCCCGACACCCGCAGCGCGAGAAGTGCGTGCGGCTGTTCGCCCTCGCCCGGGTCAATGCGGCGCAGTTTCACCGAGACGAGGATGCCTACGCCGAGTTCGAGGCCGTGGTGCGGTCCGAGGCCGAACGCCTGCCGGCCCGGGACCCGATGCGCGCCCGGCTCACCGGGATGCTCGACTCGGTCGCCGCGAGACGTCGCGCGTCGGTGCTCGACCGCCGGACCGCCGAGGCCAAGGCACTGCTCGACCGGTTCGAGGCCACGGAGGACGAGGCGGTGCTCGACGAGGCCATCGCGCGGTTCCGGGCGGTCGTCCTCGACATCGCGGAGGAGCCCGACAAACGGGGCCCGCTGGGCAGTCTGGCCTTGGCGCTCGTCCTGCGCTACCAACTGCAAGCCGACCCCGGCGACCTCCGTGCGGCGATCACCGCGTGGCGGCGGGCCCTGGTCCACACCCGGGACGGCAACGCGCGGGCGCAGTTGGTCGCGAACCTCGCGGGTGCCCTGCACTACCTCTTCGACCTGGAGCGGGACGAGGCGGTGCGCGAGGAGGCCCTCCAGTTGGCCAGATCCGTCCAGGGCGAGGGCGAGGCCGAGATGCGCAGGCTCAACAACCTGGCCGCGGGCCTCGTCGCGCGGTTCGCGGAGACCGGCGACACCCGTGCGGCGGACGAGGCGATCGGCCTGCACGAGCGGGCGATTGCCTTGACCGACCCGGCCGACCCGGAGTACGCGACCCGCCTGCACAACCTGTCCGACCTGCTGAAGGTCCGGTTCTCGCCCGAGGAGGACCCGACCGCGGTCGACCGGTCCATCGAGCTGTCCCGCCGGGCGTACGCGGCCGAGAACACCCCGCCGCGCCTGCGGTTCAACCTCGCGCTCGCCCTCGCGGCGAGTCTCAGCCTGCGGTACGCGCAGACTGCGGACCTGGCGAGCCTGGAGGAGGCCGTCACGCTGATCCGGGTGTTCGTCGCGGACGGCCCGCGCCTGGACCCGGTGCGGCCGTTCCTCCTGGGCAAGGCCGCGCTGATCCTGTCGACGTACTACGACGCCACCCGCGATCCGGCGGTGGGGCAGGAGGCGACGGCGGCGGCCCGCGAGGCGTTGCGGGGCCTGCGCCACGACTACCCGCAGCGCCCGATGCTGATGTTCGCGCTGTCCCACGTGTTGGACCGGGTGCATCACCACACCGGTGACCAGGCGGCGCTGGTCGAATCCCGGCGGCTGGTGGCGGAGGCCGCCGCTCTGCCCGACCAGTCGCCGCTGGACCGGGCCGGGATGCTGGTCGTGGTCGCGCTGACGTGCACGGCGGAGCAGCGGTGGGCGGAGGCCGCCGACGCCTACGGGCGGGCGATCGGGTTGTTCCCGATGCTGGTCTCGCGACGGCTGACCCGAGGCGACCAGGAGCGGCGGCTCGCCGAACGCGCCGCGACCGTGCGGGACGCGGGCGCGGCGGCGTTGCAGGCGGGCGATCCCGAGCAGGCGTTGACGCTGATCGAGTACGGGCGCGGGACGCTGTTCGCGCAGTCGCTGGAGAACCGCGACGATTTCGAGGGCCTGCGCGCCGGACACCCCGACCTGGCGCGGGAACTGCTGTCGCTGCGCGACACGCTGGCCACGTGGACCGCCGAGGGCGCCGGGGTGGGCGACGACCACCACCGGCTGGCCCGGCGGTGGGAGGAGCTGGTCGCCCGGGTCCGGGAAATCCCCGGGCAGCAAGGGTTTCTGCGTCCGCTGCCGGTGGCCGAACTGTTGTCCGCAGCTGAACGGGGCCCGGTGGTGGTGTTCTCGGTCAGCGCGATCCGTTCGGATGCGCTGATCGTCCGCCCGGACGGCATCGAGGTGGTGCCGCTGCCGGACGTCACGCCGGACGTCGTGGAACGCAACGCGCGGGAGTTCCTCGCGGCGGTCGCGGACGGCGACGACGTGACCGGCATCCTCGGCTGGCTGTGGGACGCGGTCGCGAAACCCGTGCTGGACCGCCTGCCCGACGACCCGACGCAACGGGTCTGGTGGTGCCCCACGGGATCGCTCGCGTTCCTACCCCTGCACGCGGCGGGCCGCGACGGCCACGGCGTGCTGGACCGGGTGGTGTCCTCCGGCACGTCCACGATCCGCGCCCTGCTGCACGCCCGCCGGGCCGGCGCGTCCTCCGGTGCCGACACGCTCGTGGTCGCGGTGCCCAAGGCCGAGGGAGCGCCCGCGCTGCCGGGCGTGGAACGGGAAGTGACTCTCGTGGCGGACATCCTGCCCACCACGACGGTGCTGCGCGACGCCCGTCGAGCCGAGGTGCTGGCGCAGATCGGCCGGCACGGCTGGGCGCATTTCGCGTGCCACGCCGTCACCGACACCGCGCACCCGTCGGAAAGCCGACTGCTGCTGGCCGACGAAGCACCGCTGACCGTCACGGACATCGCGCGGCTGCGACTGGATGCCGATCTCGCGCACCTGTCGGCGTGTTCGACGGCGACGGTGGGGTCGGTGTTGCCGGACGAGGCGATCCACTTGGCGTCGGCGTTCCAGCTCGCGGGCTACCGGCACGTGGTGGCGACGCTGTGGCCGGTGCGTGACGCGTTCGCGGTCGGCTTCGCCCGGGACTTCTACGCGGTGGTGACCGAGCACGGCGCGGAGAGCGCGGCAACCGCCGTGCACGAAGCGACACGCCGACTCCGCGACCGCCTGCCCGGCCACCCCGAGATCTGGGCGGCCCACGTCCACACCGGTCCTTAGCGCGTGGTGCTCAGTGGCCGGCGTGGACGTGGCTGGACCAGATCGTGGGGTGGTGGGGGTACTTGTCCCGGTGCCGCCGGACGGCGTGGTGCAGGGCGACGGCGGAGCGCTCGGCGCGGGGTGGCGAGGCGCCGTCGTCGGTGAGGTGTTCGTAGACCTGGCGGGTGATGGCGAAGGCGATGCGGTCGTTGATCGGCCACAGCGTGCCGATGACGTTGCGGTAGCCCGCCAGGTGGAACGCGGCGGTGAGGTGGGTGGCCTCGTCGGTGTGCCGCAGGTTGGTGTCGGAGGTGGCGCAGGCGGACAGATAGGCGAGTCGGGCATCGGGGAGGTGGAGGGCGCTGACGTCGGTGACGGTGAGCGGGCGGTCGTGGTGGTCGTGGAGGACGAGCCGACTGTTCGCGGGATCGGTCCAGTCGGTGAGGCCGTGGCAGGCGAAGTGCGCGATCTCGTGGTCGGACAACGCGGCGAGCACCACGTCGCGGCTGGTCCGGTCGCCCGGCGGGGGCAACGTGGTCGCGGTGGGGATCAGCCGGCGCAGGGCGGCGGCCTCGGCGGTGACCCCGGAGAGCGGCGGTGTGCCGGGAGCGTCGGGCACGGCCACGATGAGCGTGCTGCCGGTCGCGTCGGTGGTTCGGCGGGCGCTGGTGTGCAGCAGCGCGCGGGCGGTGGGCGTGTAGGAGGACACCACGCGGTCCATGACCGCGTCGGCGCCGTGTCCCGCCGCGTGCAGGGGGAGGAACGTGGCGAGACCGACAGGGCACCAGTGGACTCGCGGCCAGGGGCGGCCGTCGGGTGGTGTGCCGGTGTGGCCCAGGTTATCGAGCACCGGACCGGTGACGGTCTTCCCGAGCCAGCGCAGGACGTCGAGCACCCGGTGTTGCGCCCCGGTCTGCTCATCGGGCGAGACATCGGGGTCGGTGGCCGTGCGCAGCGCCGTCCGGAGGAGTTCGACCTGGTCGTACGCCGCCTGCGGAGTCAGGTCCGGCAGCGGCACGGCATGGGTGGGACGGTCGGGGTCGTCGGTGAGGACGATGGCGTGGCTCGCCCGGGCGTGGATGACGATGTAGACGACGGGCGCGTGGGTCGCGGCGGACCGCAGGCGGTCCACGGGAGGCGGGAGCAGGAACCCCGACAGGTCCGGGACCGCCCGGATGCGCGCCAGCAGGGCGTCCCACCGGGCGACGAGCAGTCGTCGGGTGCGTGCCCGCCGTTCGTGGTCGACCTCGCCGGCCGACCAGGTGCCCGGGTCGTCATCGGAGTGGTCCAGCGCGTCGAGCGTTCGGCGGACCGTGGCGAACTCGGCCGCGAGGTCCGGAGCGTGGTGCCGGAGGGTGCTGAGGTCGCCACGCGTGTCGAGGGTGTCGGTGATCAACAGGCCCCTGGTCTGCTCCAGCAGTTCGACCGCGCGGTCGACGCGGCCGGCCGCGAGCGCCGCGGTGGCCACGGTGTCCGCGACGCCGTGCAGGCCGGTGATGCGGTGCCGCCGGTCCGGAAGCCCGAGCCGGCGCGGTGCGACCAGTCCCAGCAGCGCGACCGACCGTTCGGCCATCTCCAACGCCTGCGCGCCGTCGCCGGCCGCCAGGTCGGCGTCCGCCGCCCGACGAGCCGCCAACGCGCGGACGGTGACCGCGCCCGACCGCATGGCCCACGCGTCGTGGAAGCACCTCCGGGCTTCGCGGAGGTCGTCCTGATCACCGGTGCGCAGGAACCGCTGCCACACGGAGTCGCCGAGGTTGGCCAGGTAGCCGCAGCGCTCGGGGCGGTCGGTCGGCGTGTCGGCCACGGACCTCCGACCGGCGTCGACGGCCTCGTCCAAGGCGGCGGGGTCACCCGTGTGTTCGAACAGGCTCGTCAGGATGGTGCTGAGGTTGGACCGGATCCGGCCGAGCCGCAGGTGGTCGGCGGCGGACGCCACCGCGACGGCCCGCCGCATGGCGTCGACGGCCTCGTCCAGATCGGAGGGGTCGCCGATGTGCCGGAAACGGCGCCGCAGTGCACCTGCCAGACCGGCCAGCCGGTCGCAGAGTTCCGGGTGGTCACCGGGTGCGGCTGCCACGGCCCGCCGGCCGGTCGCGATGGCCTCGTCCACGGCGGCGCGATCCCCCGTCCGCTCGAAGCGGTCGGACAGGGTGCAGCAGAGGCCGTGCAGGACCCGGCTGAGGTCGGGGTGGTCGGTGGGGGTGGCCGCCACGGCTTGCCGACTGGCGTCGACGGCCTCGTCCAGCGCGGTCAGGTCGCCGGTCGACGTGAACACCTCCGCCAACGCACGGCTGATGTTGGACAGGCGCAGTCCACGTCGGGGATCGTTGCCGGGAGTCGTGGCCAGTGCGCGGCGTGCGGCGTCGATCGCCTCCTCCAGCACCGCCCGATCACCGGTCTGCGAGAACCGGGCGGACAGGACACCGCCCAGGTTGGCCAGGTACAGCACGTGGTGCGGGTGGCCGGCGGGCGTCGTGGCCACCGCCTGTCGAATCGCTTCGACGGCCGCGTCGAGCATCGCGGGGTCACCCGTGTGCTCGAACGCCCTCAACAGGGTGTGGCCGAGGTTGGACAGGCGCGGGCTCCGCGCGGGATCTCCGGCGGGAGTGGCGGCCAGCGCCTGACGTGCGGCGTCGACCGCCTCGTCCAACGCCGCCGGCTCACCGGTCCGCTCGAACCGGTTGATCTGGACGCTGCCCAGGTGGGACAGGTACATGCGTCGAGCGGGGTGACCGGGCGGCGTGGCGGCCAGCGCCTCGCGCACGGCCTCCACCGCGATATCGAGGGATGCCAGGTCTCCGGTGCGCTCGAACCGGACCGTCAGCGCGAGCACGAGGTTGGCCTGGCACTGGGCGTGGGTGGGGTGTTCGACCGGAGTCGCGGCCACCGCCGCGCGAACCTCGTGGACAGCGCTGTCCAGGTCGGCGGGATCGCCGGTCCGTTCGAACCGGCGCAGCAGCGCGACACCGAGATCGGACCGGCACCCGGCTTGGGCGGGGGATCCGGTGGGGATCGCGGCCACGGCTTCGCGAAGCCTCCGGATCGCCGCGTCGATGTCGGCGGGATTGCCGGTGCGCTCGAACCGGCGCAGCAGCGTGAGACCGGAGTTCGTCAGCGCCCCGCCCTGCCTGGGGTCGCCGGCGGGGATCGCGGCCACCGCCGCGCGCGTGACGTGAACGGCTTCGTCCAGGGACGAGAGGTCGTCGGTGCGCTCGAACCGGCGGGCCAGGGCGAGGCCGAGATTGGACAGGCAGGTGGCGTGATGAGGCGCTTCGACCGCGGTGGTGGCCACCGCCCGCCGTCCGGTCCGGATCGCCTCGTCCAGGTCGGCGAGATCACCGGTGCGCTCGTAGGCGCGCAACAACGCGAGCCCGAGGTTCACCAGGACCAGCGAGTGGGCCGGGTGCTCGGCGGGCAACTCCACCACCGCCGCCCGACTGGCTTGGATCGCCTCGTGGAGGCTCGCGAGGTCGTCGGTCAGTTCGAACCGGCGGGTCAGGGCGAGGCTGAGGTTGGACAGTCGCGCGCCCCGGTCGAACCGGTCGGCGGTGGGGTGGTCCACGGCCGGCCGACCGTGCCGGATCGCCTCGTCCAGCGTGGCGGGATCGCCGGTGGATTCGAACAGCCTGGTGAGGAGCATCCCGAGATCGGACCGGCGGGTCCCGTGGTCGGGGTGGTCGGTGGTGTCCGCTGCCACGGCCAGGCGACTGAACTCGACGGCCTCGGCGAGTGCGCCGGCGTTCCCGGTGCGTTGGAAGTCGAGCCACAGCGCGCCGCCGAGGTAGTACAGGTGGGCGCCGTGGTCGGGGTGGTCGGCCGGCGCGGTCGCGACGAGCTCGCGGAGCAGGGTGATCGCCCGGCGCAGGGGGACGACGTCCCCGTCGAGTTGGTGTGCGACGAGCAGGCGGACCGCCTCGTACTGGAGGTCCTCGAAATCCCGCTGGATCACGGATTTTCCGATCTGTTCGCGTCCGGTCCCAGCACTACGTCGACGGTCCGGTCGCGGGCGTTACCGCGGTGGTGGCGTCGGGTGGGGGCGGGCGGCTGTCGTACGATCCGATGGCCTTCGTTCTTCGACATGAGGAGGCCACACCTGTGCTGAAGAGCGAATCGGTCGACGACGCGGTGTTCGCGCTCGAAGACGTCCGGCACTGGGAACTGCCGCCGAGCCGGTGGCTGCTCGTGTCGGAACGGGTCGACGCCGTAGCCGTCGCCGTGCGCATGAGCGATGCCTCGGAACTGGTCAATGCGACCGCGGCACTGGCGCTGCTGTCGCCCCTCCGCGGCACGCGGATCGGGACCGAGCCGACCGTGCCACCGCCCGCCACCGTCGCGGAACTGGTCAACGAGACGCTGGACAGCCTGCGTGGAGCCGCCCACCGCCAAGAGCGGGACGATGACCACGCCGCGGACTGAGCAGGAACTCGTCGTCCACGCCTTCGCCGCCCTGCGCGGCCGGCACGCCAAGCCCGGCTGGGCCAAGCTGCTCGACATCTGGCGGCGGAGCGAACAGCTGCTCGGGACCACGGTCCCCGTCCCCGGCACGGACTTGCCGGCGTCCCCGCCTTCCCTGGTGCTCCCGGGCGGGGCCGCCGAGCTGGCCGCCGCGCAGAACGAGGCCGTGGACATCCAACTGGTCCTGCGCCGGGTGCCGGACGTCGTGGCGCTGTCGCTGTTCTTCGCCGCGCCCGACGTGTCCGGTCTGGCGTCGGGCGTCCCGCCCGGGTGGATCGAGTTCGGCCGCTGGTGGCACGAACTCGCCGGCTCCGGCGCCGACGGGTTGCTGGGTGTCGCGCTCATCCACCAGTCGAAGCAGCCGGTCGACCGGGAGTCCCTGCCGCCGGGGCTCCGGGAGCGGGTGGACTGGAGCCGCGAGTACCGGCACGACGACCTCGTGCTGTGGGAACCGCCGTCGAGCACCGCGCCGGTGCGGCACCTGGTCGTCGCCGCGCCCGCCGACCAGGACGCGGAGCTGAGTGCGTGGACCTGGAGCCGCGGCGACGTGGCGATGCCGCCGCTGGGCCGCTACCTGCTCCAGGCGGCGAAGCTGAGACACCACGTCCGGGTGTGGCAGGGCGACGAGAACTGGCTGACGCAGCTGCGCGCCCAGGTGGACGTGCACGTGGACGAGTTGCGGTCCGATCTGACGCGTTCCGAGGTCGTCGGGGAACTCCACGGCGACGAGGCGGGATTGGTCGTGGCCGTCGACCGGGTGGAGCGGATGCGCGCCTCGGTGGAGATCAGCCGGTCGAACATGGCCGCTGTCCAAGGCGTTCCGCTGCCCGCGGACGTCGGCCTCGCGGACGTGTTCCTCGCCCAGTTGGGCCAGGAGGGCACCAGGCTGGACCGCAGTCGGACCCTCGCCCGGGACGTCCGGGAACTCGCCCGGCCACGCGAGGCGACCCCCGCTCCCGGGCGGACCGGGCACAACGCGATCCGCATGGGTCTCGTGCTCGACGTCGTCCGGTACAGCGCCCGGAGCACGCCCGAGATGAAGCAACTCCAGCAGCGCGTGGCCGATCTCGTCGTGGGAGTGCTGGGCTCCCTCGGACTGACGCTCGCCGACACCGACCACCAGGGCACCGGCGACGGACTGATGGTGTTCCTGCCCGCCGAGGTCGACATCCAGCGCGCACTGCCCGTCCTGCTGGCGAACGCGACGACGGCATTGCGCCGGGACAACCGGACCTACCGCGATCGGCTGCGGGTCCGGATGGCGTTCGACGTGGGACCGGTCGGGTTGGCGGCGCTCGGGTTCAGCGGAAAGATCGCCTCGGTCATGGGTCGTCTGCTGGACAGCGACCCGTTGCGCCAGGCCGTGCTCGACCACTCCGCCGCGGACCTGGTCGCGATGGTGTCGGACCGGCTGTACGGCTACGTCATCGGTGAAGGCGCACCGGGACTCGACGAGAACGACTTCACCCGCGTCGACATCGCGGTGAAGACGTTTCGCGCCGAGGCGTGGCTGTGGACGAGTGCTTGAAGTCGAGTCGCCAGAGTCGGATTACGACGACCGTTCGTGCGACGGCTGGGCCTCGTCCGGTTCTGCCTCGGATTGCGGTGCGAGGGTGGCGCGGATCTCGATGTGGCGGGTGAGGAATGCGCGTTCGTCGAGGCGCTTTCGGCGGAGCCAACCGGTGACCTCGGTGTTGCACTTGCTGGTGTTGCACGAGCGGCAGGCGGGCACGACGTTGTCGAGCGTGTAGCGTCCGCCGCGCGAGATGGCGAGTACGCAGTCACGCTGCAACGCCTCGTCGGCCGCACCGCAGTACGCGCATCCACCCCAGGCGGTCTGGAGTGTGGTCCACTGCTCGTCGGTCAGGTCGTGTTCGACCCGGTCCATCCGGCGTTGGCGTCGGCGGGCCGCTCGTGCTTTTCGGCTTCGGTTGACGGCCATCCGGGCAGCGTACGCGGCGTGTGGTGCAGGTCGGGGTGTGCGGGCCCGGCAACACGCCGTCGACCCGGCTCTACAAGCACTCGTCATCGACCAGGCTGCGGTCGAGCGCCGCTTGGGCCGCGAAGACGGCGTCAGTTGACGCAGCGGACGTCCTGTGGGGCGGTGGCGGGTTTGGCGAACTTCCGGGCGGTGCCGAGCAGGCCCGCGACGTAGGCGCGCACCTCTTTCTCGTCCACCGGCACGACGCCGTCCTCGGCGGCGATCGGGGCACCGACCGGGATCGTGACGAAGCGGACGTCCTTCGCGGTCAGGTTGCGGAGTTGGGTGGCGAAGTCGAGCACGTCCCAGCTCTCGTCGATGACCATCGACTTCTGGAGGGCCGAAACCAGGTCGGACACGGCCTTCGGGTCGGACAGGGTGCCGGCGGACAGGAGCTTGTCCGCCAGGCCGGCCAGGAACGCCTGCTGGCGGTCGATGTGGTCGAGGTCGCCGCGGGGCAGGCCGCGCCGTTGCCGGAGGAACGACAGGGCGTCCGCGCCGGAGACCGACTGCCGGCCCGCCGGGAAGTCCGCCCCCGACCCGGTGTCGTGCACCGGGCCGTTCAGGCACACCTCGACACCGCCGATCGCCTGGCTGATCAGGTAGAAGCCGTACAGGTTCAGTTCGGCGAACCGGTCCACCCGCACGCCCGTGAGCTGCTGCACGGCCTGGACCAGTGCCTTCCGCCCCGCCAGGTCCCCGTCGCGGCCGGGTGCGGTGTGCGCGTTGTCGAAGACCTTCCGGACGGGGCCCTGACCGCCGCCGGGCATCGCGACGCGGACGTCGCGCGGGATGGACACCACCACGGCCTTGCTGTCGTCGTCGGGGACGCGGACCAGCAGCAACGTGTCCGTGTTCGAGCCGGGCGACTGCTCGGTCCGCAACTGCCGGAGCACGTCGTCGGGCAGCGGGTTGCCGCTGGTGTCGGTGCGGCTGTCGCTGCCCACGAGGAGGATGTCGGTGGCACCGTCGGCGGCGTCCGGGCTGTTCGACACGTCGAGCACGCCCGACTGCTGAACGTCGCCCTCCAGGCTGCTCAACGTCACCCACGTGACGCCCGCGCCGACCAGCACGACGGCGGCGGCGACGGCCACGACACCCCGGCCGAGGATCCGCCACCGCCTCGGCGGCCGTCGTTCGACCAGTTCGGTGACCTCGGCGGGCGGATCGGCGGGCGGCTCCGGCGCGACCACGCGGCCGAGCGTGATCTCCTCGCCGCGACGCGGCCCGAACCCGAACGACTTGGTGGGGCCCGCGTCGTCGGCCGGCCGCACCGACCCGGCCACCGGGTCGCCGGTTGCTTCCGGGTCGTCGGGTACCGCGGTGGT